>JAYGEA010000038.1:0-11367 GCA_046582635.1 Alphaproteobacteria bacterium | reverse complement strand
ATCAACTTGAACTTGAAGAAGAATTTGGCGGCATGATCAGACAGCGGAATACACCTTAAACAAGCCGCCAAACTGTCCAACAAAGTGGGACCACCACAGAAATATGAACACCAAACCTGTCTAAGACTTCCAGACATCCTCAAAGATGAGATGTCGAACATCTGCGACACCTGTCAGTGACGATATGGCGTTTGCGCCCCTTGATCTTCTTGCCCGCGTCATAGCCACGAATACCGCCGCTTTCCGTGGTTTTCACGCTCTGGCTGTCGATCACCCCGGCCGATGGGCTGGCCTCCCGGACCTCCAACTCACGGGCTTCCATGACAACGTGTTGGCTAGATTAGCGGCGGCTAAAATCGGCGCGCCGAATTTGAGAGCCGATGATTTGAAAGCGTACATTGTGAGGTTGGTGTGATGGATTTTGAAACCCTGGTGCGGGAACGCAGGAGTATTCGCGGCTATAAGAAGGACTCGGTGCCAAAGGCGGTGATTGAGGAAATTATCGAAATCGCCAAGGGTGCGCCCTCGTCCATGAATACCCAGCCGTGGTTCTTTCACGTCCTGACCGACGAGCCGCTGGAGCGTATCCGCAAGGGCAATACGGAACGCATGCTGGCGGGCGCCGAGGTGCAGCGGGAAATTCCCGTGCGCGCCAATGGCTATCAGGGCATACATCGCCAACGGCAAATCGAAGTCGCCGTGCAACTGTTCGAGGCCATGGGCATTGCCCGCGATGACAAGGAACGGCGCCAGGATTGGGTCATGCGCGGCTTCCGCCAGTTTGACGCCCCGGTCTCCATTGTCATGACCTACGACAAAAGCCTGGAACCCGCGACCATCAGCCATTTCGATCTGGGCGCCATGGTCTACGGCCTGGTCCTGGCCGCCTGGACCAGGGGCCTGGGCACGGTAATCAACGGCCAGGGCATCATGCAGTCGGCGGTGGTGCGCGAACATGCCCAGATCCCCGAATGGCAGACCATCATGACCTGCATCGCCATGGGCTATCCCAATCAGGAATTCTCGGCCAACGAGGTAAAATCCTGGCGCACGCCAAACGACGACATTGTCACTTACCGGGGCTTTGACGAATAAATCCTAGACCACGACGCTGTCGGCGGCAATATCGGGATGCCGGCTATCGGCTCGGCCGGCCATACGCAATTTATTTGACCAATGGACCCCCCCGTCGGATCATGGCGCCGGTAATTGGCCAGCGCGCGGTCCCGGTCCGTGACCGCATAACAATAGACGCAACCATGGGGACAGGTGTCATAGGCGCCGATATCGCGGCTTTCGGCGCAGAGGCAGCCAGGCCGATTTCCTTTGCGCCGGGCGGTAATATCGTATCCGGCCAATTGGGAAAGCCGATGGCTATCGATGCATCGTGCCGGGGTGGCGGCGGCGTCGGGCTGGCTGCAAACTGTCAGGTTCATGCCGTGGTCGGCGGCGGCGGCTGTTAAATGGTCCAACAGGGTTTGTTTGTCCGGCCAGCCGGGGTCATGCCAGGTGAAACCATGGCGGGCGGCGGCGCGATCCAGATTGCGCCGGGTCTTTCGATAGATTTGCGCGAAGGAGACGCACACTTCGTCCACTGCGCCGCACAATTCCGTAGCCAGCGCGGTGAAGTTAGCCTGGTGGAAGGCATCGTCGGTGTGATCGGTGAACAAGATCGGATCATACCGCCAGACCACCGCCCTGGCGCCGAATTGGCGGGCCAGATCCTTGATATCGTCGATGGCCTGGCCGGTTTGAATGACCGAGGTCTCCAGGGGCCGGGGATAGCCGGTGACGGTGTATTGCACCATGAAGGGTAACTGCAAGGCGTCCAGAGCAGCCAGGTTGTCCCGGAACGGCGCCATATTTCGACTCCAGAAGACGTAGCCGTCAACACCATCCCCGCGCAAGGCCACGCGATAAGGCTTGCCGCCATAGGGATTGGTGACCATCACCTCTCCCGCCGACAGGGCCCGGGCAAACCAGGTGCTGTAAAAAGCCGGGATGTCCGTGCGGTAGGAGGCTGAAACGATCATAAAAACCGGCGTATATGAATCGATATCATCATGATATCCGTATATTGCGATGAAAATATTTAAATCTGGATATGTTTTCTGCGCTTTCCATCTATTTTCAAGGTTGCGCACTGATTATGTCGGACCTATATACCTCGCAGGCGCGAAACATTTCGCGGTCGCGTTTGATTTCGCGTTTGATTCACTGACAACTGGGGATCCCGGCGGTGCTTTTAGGGGCTGCTTTCGGTCTGCCAACGGAGGATAGTTATCATGGGTAAGGTAATCGGGATTGACCTTGGTACCACCAACTCCTGCGTCGCGCTGATGGAAGGTAGTGACGGCAAGGTCGTGGAAAACGCGGAAGGTACGCGGACCACGCCATCCATGGTCGCTTTCACGGAAGGCGAGGATGGCGAGATGCTGGTGGGTCAGCCCGCAAAGCGCCAGGCCGTCACCAACCCCGATGGCACCCTGTATGCCATTAAACGTCTGATCGGCCGCGCCTTCGATGGCAAGGCCGTCACCGAAATGCGCAAAACCGTACCCTTCGAAATCACCAAGGCCGACAGCGGCGACGCCTGGGTCAGGGTCCAGGGGGAAAAATACGCCCCCAGTCAAATCAGCGCCTTTGTCCTGCAAAAGATGAAGGAAACCGCCGAAATCTATCTGGGCGAGACCGTGGACCAGGCGGTCATTACCGTGCCGGCCTATTTCAATGATTCACAGCGTCAAGCCACCAAGGATGCGGGCAAGATCGCCGGCCTGGAGGTTCTGCGCATCATCAACGAGCCTACCGCGGCGGCGCTCGCCTATGGCCTGGACAAGCAGTCCGACGGCAAGACCATCGCCGTTTATGACTTGGGCGGCGGCACCTTTGATATTTCCGTGCTGGAAATCGGCGACGGTGTGTTCGAGGTCAAGGCGACCAACGGCGATACCTTCCTGGGCGGCGAGGATTTCGATCTGGTCGTGGTCAATTACCTGGCCGACGAGTTCAAGAAAGAAAACGGCATCGACCTGCGCGAGGATAAACTGGCCCTGCAGCGCCTGAAAGAGGCGGCGGAAAAGGCCAAGATCGAGCTTTCCTCGGCCGTGCAAACGGAGGTCAACCTGCCCTTCATCACGGCTGATGCGAGCGGCCCCAAGCATCTAACCATGAAATTGACTCGGGCCAAGTTGGAGGCCCTGGTCGATGACCTGATCCAACGCACCCTGCCGCCCCTGAAGGCCGCGTTGAAGGATGCGGGCATGTCCGCCGGCGAGATCGACGAAGTGGTGCTGGTGGGCGGCATGACCCGAATGCCCAAGGTGATTGAATCCGTCAAAACTTTCTTTGGCCGGGAGCCTCACAAGGGCGTCAACCCGGACGAAGTGGTGGCCCTTGGCGCCGCCATTCAAGCCGGCGTGCTGCAGGGCGACGTGAAGGATGTGTTGCTGCTGGACGTGACGCCGCTGTCCTTGGGTATCGAGACCCTGGGCGGTGTATTCTCCAAACTGATCGAGCGCAATACCACCATCCCTACCAAGAAAAGCCAGACCTTCTCCACCGCCGAGGACGGCCAGTCGGCGGTGACCATCCGGGTCTTCCAGGGCGAGCGGGAAATGGCCGCCGACAACAAGCTGTTGGGCCAGTTCGATCTGGTCGGCCTGCCGACGGCCCCCCGCGGCGTGCCGCAGATCGAGGTCACTTTCGACATTGACGCCAACGGCATCGTCAACGTCTCGGCCAAGGACAAGGCCACGGGCAAGGAACAGCAGATCCGTATCCAGGCCTCGGGTGGGCTGTCCGACAGCGAGATCGAAACCATGGTGCAGGATGCCGAGGCCCATGCCGAGGATGACAAAAAGCGCCGGGATGAGGCCGAGACCAAGAACCAGGCCGACGCCCTGATCCACGCCACGGAAAAGAGCCTCGCCGATCTGGCCGATAAAGTGCCCGACGAAGAGAAAACCTCCATCGAAGAGGCGGTGGCCGCGTTGAAGACGGCGCTGGAAGGCGACGATCTGGAAGATATCAAGGCCAAGAGCGAAACCTTGATGCAGGCCTCCATGAAACTGGGCGAAATGGCCTATCAGGCGCAACAGGACGCCGAGGGTGATGACGACGACGGTCCGGCGGCGGCGGAAGCCGACGGCGCGGACGATGTTGTCGATGCGGACTTCGAGGAAGTTGAAGACGACGACAAGAAAAGCACCTCCGCCTAAGTCAGGTGCGGCGATGTCAGTCTGGTTCGGGAACCGACAGAGTCGGCGCGGGCAGCGTTTCCTGCCGGGCGGCGTATCGCTGTATTTGTGCCGGCGTTCACTAAGCGTGGGGTGCCGGGGCCATGGCTGAGCAGGATTTCTACGACATCCTCGGCGTCGACCGTCAGGCCAGCCAGGGCGATCTGAAAAAGGCCTACCGCAAGCTGGCCATGCAGTTTCACCCGGACCGCAATCAGGGCGATGCCGGGGCGGAGGCCAAGTTCAAGGAAGTCTCGGAAGCCTACGACATCCTCTCGGACGATGAAAAGCGCGAGGCCTACGACCGCTTTGGCCATGCGGCGTTCCAAAATGGCGGCGGCGGGGCCGGTTTCGACGGCAATTTCGGCTCTTCCTTCGCGGACGTGTTCGACGATCTGTTCGGCGAGTTCATGGGCGGCGGCCGGCAGCGCCGGGGCGGCAACACCCGGGGCGCCGATCTGCGCTACAACATGGACATCACCCTGGAAGATGCATACGCGGGCAAGGCGGCCAAGATCACCATTCCCACCACCTCGGCCTGCGACGGCTGTGGCGGAACGGGCGCCGAAGCCGGCTCCCAGCCCTCCACCTGTGCCACCTGTCAGGGCCATGGCAAGGTACGGGCGCAATCGGGATTTTTCACCGTGGAACGCACCTGTCCCAATTGCGGCGGCGTGGGCAAGGTGATCACCAGCCCCTGCGGCAATTGCGGCGGCGCCGGGCGCATCGAGAAAGACAAGACCCTCTCCGTCAACATCCCCTCCGGTGTCGAGGACGGCACCCGCATCCGCCTCAGCGGCGAGGGCGAGGCCGGCCTGCGCGGCGGCCCGGCCGGAGATCTCTATATCTTCCTCTCCCTTCAGGCCCATGAAGTGTTCCAGCGCGACGGCGCCAATATCTATTGCCGTGTGCCCATCGCCATGACCACCGCCGCCCTGGGCGGCGACATCGACGTCCCCACCCTGGATGGCGGCCTGGTCTCGGTCAGTCTGCCAGAGGGCACCCAGACCGGCCGGCAGTTTCGTCTGCGCGGCAAGGGCATGCCCCACATGCGCGGCCGGGGCCAGGGCGATATGTACGTCCAGACCATGGTGGAAACGCCGGTCAACCTGTCGGGGGAACAGCGGGAGCTATTGGCACAATTCCAGGCCTCCCTGGGCGGCGGCACCAGCCCGGAAAGCGAAGGCTTTTTCAAGAAAGCCAAGGAACTGTGGAACGACATCAGCGATTAAGGTCGTTGTCGAGCGGCCGGTTTCCCACGGCGGCGTTTCTTAATACGATGACGTAATACTTATATAGATGTTTAGTTTTGATTGGATTATAAAATATGCGCCGTAATATAAGTATAACGTCACCGTATTAAAAAATACTGTAATAAATCCTACGGCTCGGATGGCAACTCAATGGGTTGGCCATGGGGGGTGGCCTGTGCGGCCCTGGACCAGGCGGCCTTGCGGTCGCTCAAATCGGCGGCGCTGAGCAGGCCTTTTTCCGCCACCAAACCCTCCAGCGCCTTAAGCCAGTGCAGATAATAGGTATCGCCGTGGTCGGGATCGCCGTCATCCTGGGCGGCGGTAATCTCCGTGCTCAAGCGCTCGGCCCATTCCGGCCAGGTGAAATGGCCCTGTTCGTGCAGCCACAGGGTCATGGCAAAGGCCTGGGCCTCCCATGGTTCGCGGAACACCGGGCCGTCCTCGTCCCGGGGCAGGGAGGGCAGCTCCGTCGCCGTGGGAGAGAGGGTCATTTATGGCACCTCCAGATAATCATCCCACATATCCACATAGATCTTGTCGCTGGGATCGGCATCCGGGCCCCAAAGTTCCCGTGCCGTAAAACGGACGCTGTAGAGATGCTGCGGCTTGTCACCGGCAAAGACCGCGTGGGTATCGGGAAATATGAACACCCCGTGGTCGCGATCGATGACACCCAGCCGCCCCCGCACGTAGCGGGGTATGCGGGTGTGTCCCGTGGGATGGATGTTGCGGGCCCGGACCGCGTCGCCAGCCCGGAAGCCGGCGGGAATGTCCGCATGGACCCGCGCCGAACGGGCCTTGCGCTGGCGGGCCAGGATTTCGTCCAGCGGCAAGGGGTCTCCCTCGGCCGCCACCCGGCGGTCTTCGGGCGGCGTTTCCAGTTCCGCCCGGCTGACCATGTCGTGGTCCACCAGGATGTTCTCGGTCCGGTACAGCCAGCGTTGATAGTAGGTGGAGCTTAGATAGAGCGCGGGGTCCAATTGCTCCAGGGTATAGCGGCCCGCATCGATATTCCATTTGCCCCAGGCCCCCAGCGCTGTGTTCAAGGCCCAGACCCGGCCCTCCCACGGGGCGTGGAACACCGGTTCGTTTTGTTCGATGGGGATGGGGCCGAAGCCGTCCATGCCGCCCATGTCGTGAATTCCGTCCATGTTCCTAACCCCGGCCCTAGCCCCAGTCCTAGCCTTGGCCCAGGCGTTCGGTGCCGATCAGGGCATTGCGGGTTACCAGATCGGCCAGGGCCTGCTCGCTTAACGCTTCCGTTCCGGGGGGCCGTTGGGGCAGAACCATGTAGCGCACCTCCGCCGTGCTGTCCCAGACCCGGACCTCCAATTCGGCCGGCAAACCCTGGCCGAATTCCGCCAGCACTCCGCGCGGGTCCTTCACCGCCCGGGCCCGATAGGCAAAAGACTTGTACCATGCTGGCGGCAGGCCCAGCACGGCCCAGGGATAGCAGGAGCACAAGGTGCAGACGGTCATGTTGTGCACCGCGGCGGTGTTCTCCAGGACCACGATATCGGCCCCTTGGGTAGAAACGTAGCCAAGGGAATCAATCGCCGCCGTCCCGTCCCGCAGCAGCCATTGCCTGAAGTCTTCATCAACCCAGGCCCGGGCCACCACGCGGGCGCCGTTGCGGGGGCCCACCTTGTTCTCGTAGGTATCGACGATGGCGTCCAGGGCGGCCGGGTCAATCAGGCCTTTGTCGGCCAACAGGGATTCCAGCGCGCGGACCCGTAACTCGGTATCCGACAAATGGGAATGAGGGGCATGATCCGGCATGATTTAGGCCACCGGCGGCAGGTCTTCTTCGAGGATCGAGATATTCAGCGAGAACGACACCTCGCCCTCGTCATCGTCCCGGTACAACACCCCGATGAATTCCCCGGCAACGGACACTTCCACCGGCGCGCCCGCGCGGACGGGCGGCGTGATGGCGATGCGTTCATTGGACAAGACCCGGCGTAGATAGCTTTGCACCCTGGCGATTTCGTTCGCGGTCATCAATTTCCTCCCCCCGCCTGTCTTCATCGGTTGACGCTGTATAACAGTGATTTACGACCGGCGCACCTGTGCAGGTACTCTTTGGCATGCTCTAATCGAGGCAGATCAAAAAAATAAGAGGAAAAGCAAATGGCGGAATTGGCGGGCAAGGTTGCGGTCATCACGGGCGGGGCCAGCGGCATCGGGGAAAGCGCGGTGCGGCTGTTCGTGGCCGAGGGCGCGAATGTGGTGATCGCCGACATGCAGCGGCAGCGCGGCGAGGCCCTGGCCGAGGAGCTGGGCGCGGCGGCCCTGTTCTGCCAGGTGGAGGTGCGCCAGGAGGCCGAGGTGAAGGCGGCGGTGGATCTGGCAGTTGAAAGCTGGGGCCGTCTGGATTGCATGTTCAACAACGCCGGCTTCGGCGGCGTGCTGGGACCGATC
Source organism: Alphaproteobacteria bacterium (assembly GCA_046582635.1). Classification (GTDB taxonomy): domain Bacteria; phylum Pseudomonadota; class Alphaproteobacteria. The sequence goes on along the minus strand of JAYGEA010000038.1, from coordinate 3,455 downwards.
GAGGATGTGCCGGCGGATGAATTCGACATGACCATGGATGTCTTGGTGCGCGGCGTCTTCCTGGGCATGAAGCACGCGGTGCCCGTCATGAAGAAACAGCAATCGGGCAGTATCATCAACACCGGTTCCATCGCCGGCGTGACCGCCGGGCGCGGGCCAATCATCTATTCCACGGCCAAGGCGGCGGTGGTGCATCTGTCCAAGGTCACGGCCATGGAACTGGGCGAACATTCCATCCGCGTCAATGCGCTCTGCCCCGGCTACATCGCCACGCCGCTGTCGGCCAACACCGTCGGCCGCTCGGACGAGCTGATCGAAAAGGTGCATCACACCTACGCCGTGCGCCAACCCATTCCGCGCACGGGCATGCCCGAGGATATTGCCCAGATGGCGCTGTTCCTGGCCTCGGACCGCTCCAGCTTTGTCACCGGGCAGGCACTGGTGGTGGATGGCGGGGCCGCCACGGGCGTGATGTGGGCGGATCAAAAAGACTTTTACAAATCCTATCACCCCATCAAGGTTTATAATCCGGACGCGGGCTGAAGCATGACGGATCTGACCGTTGCCATCGGCGGTTTCGGCGCTATCGGTGCCAAGGTGGCCCGTGGCCTGGATGCCGGAATTCCGGGTCTGAAACTGACGGCGGTGTCGGCCCGTGATCACGACGGCGCCCGGGCCCGCATGGCTGGCATGGCCATGCCGCCGCCCGTGGTCAGCCTGGCGGAATTGGCCGGCATGGCGGACGTGGTGGTGGAATGCGCTCCGGCGGCGGTCTTTGCCGAGGTGGCGGAGCCAGCGATCGAGGCCGGGCGGATCTTCATTCCCCTAAGCTGCGGCGCCCTGTTGCGCCACCCCCACCTGGAAGCGCGGGCGGAGGCAACCGGGGGCCGCATCATCGTGCCCACCGGCGCGCTTGTGGGCCTGGATGCGGTACGGGCGGCGGCCGAGGGCGTTATTCATTCCGTCCACATGATCACCCGCAAGCCGCCCAATGGCCTGGCCGGCGCCCCACACCTGGTGGAGAACAATATCAATGTGGAAAACCTCGAGACGGCCAAACTGGTCTTCCAAGGCACCGCCCGGGCGGCGGCCCGGGGCTTTCCCGCCAACGTCAACGTGGCCGCCGCCCTGAGCCTGGCGGGCAATGGCCCGGACCTCACCACCATCGAAATTTGGGCCGACCCGGGCGTCAGCCGCAACACCCACACCATTAAGGTGGATTCGGATGTCACCCGTTTCGAGTTGACCATCGAAGGCATCCCCTCTCCCGATAACCCGGCCACCGGCCTGCTGACACCATTGAGTGTGTTGGCGACATTGCGCGGCCTGGTCTCTCCCCTGAAAGTCGGAACATGAAAGCAGGTACGTGATGAACAGACTTGGCATCGCCGTCTCCGGCGGCCCCAATCCTTCGGAAATCGTCGAACTGGTGAGCCTGGCGGAATCCCTTGGCTATGAGTCCGCCTGGGTCGCGGAAGGTCATGGCGGCGATCAGTTCGCCGTGCTGTCGGGCTGCGCCATGCAGACCGAACGGATCAAACTGGGCACGGCCGTTTCCAGCGTCTATGTGCGTTCCATCCCGACCATCGCCATGGCGGCCGCCACGGTGGACGAACTATCCCAGGGCCGCTTTATCCTTGGCCTCGGTTCCTCCCACAAGGTGCAGGTCGGGCCGGAACATGGCATCGAATACAGCAAACCCATCACCCGCCTGCGGGAAAGCGTGGCGATTATCCGCCAGTTGCTGGAGACGGGGGTGGCGCATTTCGAGGGCGAGACCGTGAGCATCGAACACTTTGATCTGTGGTTCAAGCCGCGGCGCGCCGATCTGCCGATCTATGCGGCGGCGGTCCGGCCCAAGATGATGGCCGTCTGTGGCGAGATCGCCGACGGCATAATCCTGACCCGCAGTACCTTGCAAACCGGACCCCAGGTTAAACAATGCCTGGCGGAAGGCGCGGCGCTGGCGGGCCGTGATCCGGACAAAATTGAGGTCGCGACATTAATGCCCATTGCCGTGTCCGATGACCGGGCCGGCGCCATGGACGCCATGCGCCCCGGCCTGGCCTTTTATGTGGGCTTCTTTCCCCGCTATCGGCAGATGATCGCCGGTTATGGCTTTGAAGAAGAGACTGCCGCCGCCGCCGAGGCCTTCGCCAAGGGTGACCGGGAGGGCGCGGAACGCTGCATCACCGATGCCATGATCGATACCACCGCCATCGTCGGCACGCCGGAGCAATGCCGGGATCGGATCGAGGCCTACCGGGACAGTGGCATCGATCTGCCCATCCTAAGCCCCTTTGCCCGCGGCCCAGGCGCCAAGGCCACTTTCGAGGCGGTGATCAGGGCCTGCGCGCAGGGTTAAATTGATGCGCGCGAAAATAATGCATGGCGGCCATCTGGATAGGCTTGACCCCTTTTTGTTTGCGCCCGAGGTCTGTGGGTACGCATCTGCCCGGAAGCGCCCGACATGCGTCTCTTTGGGCCGCAAGTATCGCCGGTTGGTATAATTGATATGGCGCGACCTCCGGGCCAGGACGGAACATCAAACGAGATCACTGCGAACACTGCGCCGCGACGATTTCAAGATGCTCACGAACACGTGGCATGGCGAAGTCGATGAAGGCCCTGACCTTTTGCGGAACCAGATCGCCTTGAGGGTAAATAAAATTCACGGGCAGGGGATCGACCTCATAGTCCCTCAAAATAATCTCTAAACGACCGTCGGCGATTTGTCGTGCCGCCTGATAGGAATATGACATTGCGACGCCGGCATCCTGTTCGGCCGCGGTTACAATTCCCTTTACTGAGTTGAGCGCCAACTTAGCCTGGATCGGGACACGTTGAAATGTTCCCGCCGCTGACTTGAATAGCCACTCTGCTGGGGCATCGGACAGGGCATATGTAATGCATTGATGTCCCGTGAGTTCGCCCGGAGAGCGGGGGCGGCCAAATTGGGAGAGGTAATTTGGGCTCGCACAAACGATCTCGCGTATCAGTCCCGCCTGAATGGCGATCATGGAACTGTCCGCCAGCCTGCCGATCCTGATTCCCAGATTGATATGCTCCGCCAATAAATCCACCACGGCATTTGTGAACTTGAACCGAATGGTAATGGCGTGATGGATTTGCATAAAACGATTTGTGATCGGCAGCATGATCCGGCGACCGAATAGCGTTGGTGCCGTGATCGTCAGATGCCCCTTCGGTTGCTGATATTCTCCAGAAACCCGGTGCTCTGCGTCTTCGACAGCGTTAAGAATTCCAAGAATATCCTCGTAGTAATGCCGTCCGCTGTCGGTAACGACGACTTTGCGCGTCGAACGGGTCAACAATTGAGCGCCAATATGGCCCTCCAGCTCGGCAATTTATCGGCTGACAGTGGACACCGACATCCGCAATACCCGGGAGGCCGCTGAAAATCCTTGTGCATCGACCACAGCGACGAACACGCG
>JAYGEA010000037.1:0-32112 GCA_046582635.1 Alphaproteobacteria bacterium | reverse complement strand
GCTCAATCCCCACCATCATGGTTGGTATGATATGCATCTTGGCCGCGGGCAATTTGCCCTCGGCGATTTTGCCCAGGCCCGGCGAACCCTGGCCAATGTGGCGAAATCAACGCCCGAATACCCGGTTGTCCGCGTCAACCTGGCGGCCGCGCTCGCCGCCATGGGGCGCCGTGACGAGGCGCGGGCGGAGATTGCAAAACTGCTTGAATTGAATGCCGGCTACGAATTGGGGAACGTTGCAAAATCCCTGCTCTACAAAGACCCCGTGACCCGCAACTGCTTCCTGAATGCCCTGCGCATGGCGGAGCTGCCCGACTAGAATTGAACTGCTCGGGTGACCGATCCCCCAGGTAACATGATCTTCTGATCGCCCAAGGCATCGTTAAGTGCATCGTTTAGAGCGGCGGCCAGCTTGGTGCCGTCGATGGCGTGCGGGGTGTGCCAAAGATAGGCCATCTCCGCCACCTCGCGCATCTGCGGCATGACCAGGCCGAGGAGGCGGAGCAGGGGCCACGGCAGGCTTTTGATGCCCAACTCCCGCCCGGCAACCGCGCCAATGGCATCGATCAGGGCTTGCCCGGTCAGGCTGTAACCGGGGAAGCCGAAATCCTCGAAGCGGGCAAAATCATCGCGGTTCCCGGCCAGGGCGGCCATGGCGCGGGCCATGTCGGGCAGATAGGCCCAGGCGTGCACCCGGTCCAGGGGGCCTGGATACATCACGCTGCCCTTGGCCAGGTTTTTGCTGATCTGGCTGTCGAACCAGTTGCCGGTCGCCTGCCGCTCAATGAAGTCTCCGGCGCGCAGAACGATTGTCCGCACGCCGTCCGCCTGAGCATGGGCCGCCTCCATCTTCGCCCGTAGACGGCCCTTGCGCGTGGTGGGGAGGTGCGGTGTGTTTTCGAGCAGTTTTTCGGGCATCCCGGCGCCGTAATTATAGACATTGCCCGGCAGCATCACGGTGGTGCCCGTGGCCCGCGCCGCCGCGATCACCGAGCGGGTCAGGCGGGGCAGATCCCGTTGCCAGCGGGGGTAGGGCGGGTTCAGGGCATTGACGATGAGGTCGCAATCTTTCGCCGCCTTGATAACCGTATCGCCATCAAAGGCATCGCCGATGACGTGCCGGGGGTCTTCGGCCACGCCACGCACCAGTGCCCGCACCCGCCAGCCGGCGTGCTGAAAGGCCGCCATCGCCGCGCGGCCAAACCGGCCCTTGCCGCCCAGGATAATAACCTCACCAGACATCTTTGCTCTCCACATGATTGGTTTTCCTTGGAGCCAACAAATTTAATTGTATTTGAATGTATATTGTGGAAATTTGACATATTGATATTCAAATATGGATAGATCCCTATGACTGAAAGCCTCGATTGGACGCATCTGCAAAGCTTTATTGCCGTGGTGGAGCACGGGTCCCTGTCCGGCGCGGCCCGTGCTCTCGGTGGCAGTCAGCCGACCATGGGGCGGCATATTACCGCCCTGGAAGTGGCGTTGGGGGTGCGGCTGTTTGATCGCATGGCCGGCGGCCTTGCCTTGACGCCGACGGGCGTTGATTTGCTGGATCACGCCGGGCCCATGGGGCGCGCCGCCAACCGGGTCGCCCTGGCCGCCGAGGGGCGGTCCGAGGCCATCGCCGGGACCATCCGGTTGACCGCGTCCGAGATTGTCGCGACCTATGTTCTGCCCGACCTTCTGGCGGAGTTGCATCAACTGGAGCCGGAAATCCAGATAGAGCTGGTCGCCTCCGACCGGACCGAGAATCTGCTGCGCCGGGACGCCGATATCGCCGTGCGCATGTATCAGCCAACCCAGGCCGATGTCACCGCCCGCAAGGTGGCGGAGCTGCCCATCGGCATCTACGCCGCCCATGACTATCTGGCCAGGGCCGGGGTGCCGGAGAATCTGGCGGATATCCTGCACCATGAGGTCGTGGGCTATGACCGGGGCGAACAGATCATCCAGGGCTTTCGCGCCGCCGGGGTTGCGGTTGAGCGTCAATTCTTCAGCTTCCGCACCGACAATCAGGTGGCCGCCTGGCATCTGGTCGTGGCGGGCTGGGGCATCGGCTTCAACCAGACCTTGATCGGCGATGGCGAGGCGAAAGTGGTGCGCATACTGCCTGAATTGGAATTGCCAAGCTTGCCCGTCTGGCTGGCCGCCCATGCCGAACTGAAAACCTCCCGCCGCGTCCGCCGGGTGTTTGACTTTCTGGCGCACGGCTTGGCGGCGATCTAGCTGCGATGGTGGGACCATTGAAGCAGTTTCAGAAGGCTCATAAATTCGCTATTGTGACGCCGTGCGTGAATTGGGGGGTATCACATGGCGGCGCAGGACCTTGACGGCGATGCTGGCTCGACCATCACGGGCCAAGCCCCGGCGCCGCGCCTGGGCCAGTTCAGCTGGGCCTTGTTCGATTGGGCCAATCAGCCCTATTTCACCCTTGTCACGACCTTTATCTTTGCCCCCTATTTCACCTCCCACGTGGTCGGCGATGCTATCCGGGGTCAGGAATTATGGGGCTATGGCCAGGCCGTGGCCGGCCTGTGCATCGCCTTGTTAAGCCCGGTGATGGGGGCCATGGCGGATGCCTCGGGCCCGCGCAAGCCGTGGATCGTGTTATTTCAATCCCTTTGCGTGCTGGCCTGCGCCGGTCTGTGGCTGGCTCTGCCGGACGCGGGCTCCCAGGATCTGCTGCTGATCCTGGGCCTTGTGGTATTGGCCAGCCTGGGCGCGGAATTCGCCACGGTCTTCAACAACGCCATGCTGCCCAGCCTGGCCGCCAAGGCGAATTTGGGCCGGCTATCGGGGCGGGCCTGGGCGTTGGGTTATCTGGGCGGCTTGATATCCCTGGGCTTTATCCTTGGCGGCTTCAGCCTGCCGGAGGTGCCCTTGTTCGGGCTGGATAAGGCGGCCCATGAACATGACCGCATGGTGGGGCCGTTTTCCGCCATCTGGATGATTATATTCATCCTGCCGCTGTTGCTGTTCACCCCCGATGCCCCGCCCAGCGGCATGGGCAAGGCCCAGGCGGCGCGCCACGGTCTGGGCCAACTGATGGCAACCTTGCGCGAGGTGCGCCACTATCGCAACGTCATGTTGTTCCTGGTGGCGCGGATGATCTATTTCGACGGTCTGTCGGCGGTCTTTGCTTTTGGCGGCATATACGCGGCGGGCAGTTTTGGCTGGACCACCACCAATTTGGGCATATTCGGCATCATCCTGACCATCTTCGCCGCCGTGGGCGCCGTGGTCGGCGGTTGGCTGGATGACCGTATCGGCTCGAAGAAAACCATTATCATGGCCGTCATGGGGCTGATCGTGGCGACCACGGGCATTGTCTCCATCACGGTCGAGGGCCTGGGCGGCGCGGATCGCCGCGATACCATTTTATTCTTCATCCACTATGCCCAGGCCGCGCCGGAGGAGGGCATGTTCACCACCCTGGCGGAACAGATGTTTCTGGTCTTCGGCATCATGATCGGCATCTTCGGCGGGCCGGCCCAGGCCGCCTCCCGCACCATGCTGTCGCGCCTGGCCCCGGTGGAGAAGATTGGTGAATTTTATGGTCTGTATGCCTTGTGCGGCAAGGCCACGGCGTTTATCGCCCCCTTTGCGGTGGCGCTGGTCACCGGCCTGGCCGGCAGCCAGCGGACCGGCATAGCGGTGATTTTGGTTTTCCTGATCGTCGGCCTGCTCTTGATGCTGCCGGTTCGCGAGGAGCGGGCCGAAATACCTAATACTGCGACGTAATACTTATATGAACTATTTTATTTCATAAAGTTATGTTCTTCCGTGGTTTATATAAGTAATCCGTCACTGTATTTAGTCACCGTATTGAATTGCGATTTGAGAACTAATGGCGGAAATGGCGCATGCCGGTCAGGACCATGGCCAGGCCGGCCTCGTCGGCGGCGGCGATGACCTCCGTGTCGCGCATGGAGCCGCCGGGCTGGATCACCGCCGTGGCGCCGGCCTCCGCCGCCGCCAGCAGGCCGTCGGCGAAGGGGAAGAAGGCGTCGGAGGCCACGACGGACCCCTTGGCGAGCGATTCGGACAGCCCGTCGGCCATCGCCGCATCTTCTGACTTGCGGGCGGCGATGCGGGCGCTGTCCACCCGGCTCATCTGGCCCGCGCCGATCCCCACCGTGGCGCCGTCCTTGACATAGATGATGGCGTTGGACTTGACGTGCTTGCAGATCTTGAAAGCCAGAAGCAGATCGGCAATCTCCCGTGCACTGGGTTGGCGTTTGGTCACGACTTTCAGGTCGCCAGCGGTAATGCTGCCGCTGTCACGGGTTTGCAACAGATAGCCACCAGCCAAACTTTTGAGTGTCATGCCGGATGCCATGGGGTCGGGCAACCCGCCTGTCAGCAACAATCGCAGGTTCTTTTTACCGGCGATCGCCAACTTGGCGGCGTCATCCGCATCGGGCGCGATAATGACCTCGGTCATGATTTTCACCATGGCCTCGGCCGCCGGGCCATCCAGGGGGCGGTTGGTGGCGATGATGCCGCCGAAGGCGCTGACCGGGTCGCAGCGCAGGGCCTTTTGGTAGGCATCCAGCAGATCCGTGCCGAGGGCGACGCCGCAGGGGTTGGCATGCTTTATAATGGCCACCGCCGCCTGGGACGGATCGAACTCGCCCACCAACTCGAAGGCCGCGTCGGTATCGTTCAGATTGTTGTAGCTGAGTTCCTTGCCCTGCAACTGCCGGGCCGTGGCAACGCCGGGGCGGCCGCCTGCAACACTGCCGGCGGTGTAGAAGGCCGCCCCCTGGTGCGGGTTCTCGCCATAACGCAGCTCCGCCTGCTTGGTGGCGGTGACCACCAGCCGTTCGGGGAAGGTTTCGCCGCGCTGTTCGGCGAACCAGGTGGCAATGGCACCGTCATAGCTGGCGGTGCGGGCATAGGCCTTGGCTGCCAGTTCCTGGCGCAGTTCGCCATTGGTGGCGCCGTTGTCTTGCGCCATGGCGGCGATCACCGGGGCATAGTCGTCCGGGTCCGTCAAGACCGCCACGTAGGCATGGTTCTTGGCGGCGGAGCGGATCATGGCCGGGCCGCCGATATCGATATTCTCAATACAGGTGGCGAAATCGGCACCCTTGGCCACGGTCTCCTCGAACGGGTAGAGGTTCACCACCAACAGATCGATAGGGCCGATATCGTGCTCGGCCATGGCTTTGGCGTGCGCGGGGTCATCGCGCAGGGCCAGCAATCCGCCATGCACCTTTGGGTGCAGGGTTTTGACCCGGCCGTCCATCATCTCGGGGAAGCCGGTATGTTCGCTGACCTCCTTCACCGCCACGCCCGCCGCCGCCAGGGCCCGGGCGGTGCCCCCCGTGGACAGGATCTCCACCCCATGGGAGGCCAGGGCCCGGCCCAGATCCTCCAAACCATTTTTGTCGGATACAGAGATTAAGGCGCGTTTTACGACAACCAGATCATTCACCGGGGCAACTCCCACTCAAATTTGCAAACCATTCGCGCCCTATAATACCAACCGACAGAAATAGCGACCCATTGAGATCGTCTCCGCGCTCCCTCGGGTAGGAGAGAGGGTTTGACGATATCCCGCATCGCGTCGGCGCACGCTCCTACCCGAAAACGCCCACAATGCGTCTCAATGGGTCGCTATTTCTGTCGGTTGGTATAACACGGTCGCCAAAGGCACCAAAGGGGCAGACGCTATTCCGCTGGCGCAGCGGCGGTTTTTGCAGGGGTGGGGGCGGGTCCATCCAGCATTTCGGGTACGAGGTGGCGAATCAGTGCAAGGGTCCGCTCGGTATCCCGGGCGGCGGCGGCGGCGGCCAGTTTATCCACCTGGGCGCTGAGCATTTCATGGTCGATCAGGCGTGGCGCCGCCAAATTTACGCCGGCAATGGGTGTCGGCTCCGGCGCCTCGCCATCATGCAGCAGCTCCTCGTACAGCTTTTCGCCGGGCCGCAGGCCGGTGAAGATGATGGGGATGTCCACTTCGGGCGTCAGGCCGGCCAGGCGGATCATCTGCCGGGCCAGATCCAGAATGCGCACCGGCTGGCCCATGTCCAGGACAAAGATCTTGCCCCCCTCGTCCCCCGTGGGTGGGTGGGCGGTGGCCGAGAGGATCAATTCCACCGCCTCCCGCGTGGTCATGAAATAGCGGGTGACCTCCGCGTCCGTCACCGTCAAGGGACCGCCGCGCGCCAACTGCCTCTGAAACAAGGGCACCACCGACCCGGTGCTGCCCAGCACGTTGCCGAACCGCACGGTCACGAAGCGGCAGTGCGACGCGGTCAGGCTGTGCCCCTGGCAAATCATCTCGGCAATGCGTTTGGAGGCACCCATGACGGAGGTGGGGTTGACCGCCTTGTCGGTGGAGATCTGCACCATCACGGACACATTCGCCGCCTGGCAGGCCCGGGCCACGTTGGCGGTGCCCATGACATTGGTCAAAACGCCCTCGTTGGGGTTGCCCTCCACCATGGGCACGTGTTTGAAGGCGGCGGCGTGGAACACCAGATCGGGCCGCTGCCGTTGGAAAACCACCGCCAGACGGTCCTGATCCCGGACATCGCCCAGCACGGCGGCGCGCGAGAGGTCCGGCCAATTTTCGCCATATTCAAGATCGATGCGGTAGAGGGCATGTTCGCCGTTGTCCAGCAAGGCCACATGGGCCGGCTCATACGCCGCGATCTGCCGCGCCAGTTCGGAACCGATGGTGCCGCCCGCCCCGGTGATTAAAACCCGCCGGCCGGAGATCAGCGTTCGCATGGCGTCGCGGTCCAGGACCTGTTGCGGCCGGCCCAGCAGGTCCTCCACCTCCACCGGCTGCGGTTCCAGCTGGTTTGCCCTCTTGCCGCTTTGCAATTCCGTCAGGCGCGGCATGCGGGACAGGGTCAGGCCCAGGGCCTCCGCCTCTTCCAGCAACGTGCCGATGGCCGCGCCATCCAGCCTGGACCAGGTGATGATCATGCGCTGCGGCTTGCGCCCCTGGGCCGCCAGGCGATTGACGATATCCGCGACCTCGCCGAGGCCGCCCATGACGGTGACGCCGCGAATATCCCGGCCAATGCGGCTTGTCTTGTGATCGACGATGCCGACCGCGCGATAAGGGGCCAGGCGGTACCGGGCCAGGCCGCGGATAAAGGTCTCCGCCTCATCGCCGGCGCCGATCAGCAGCACCGGCACCCGGCCATCATCGGTATGTTCGAACACGGCGCGCAGATCGCCATCCTTGGAGAAGCGGTAGACCAGGCGCGAGGCCATCAACAGCGCTACCAGCAAGGGCCAGTTCAGGAACATCGCGCTGCGGGGGAAGTTGGCCAGCCGGTCCATGACGAACATCACAGGCAGGAAAATCAGCATGGCCAGGGTTACCGCCTTGACGATGGCGATAACGTCGGAGAGGGAGGCATAGTGCCAAATCCCCCGATACAGCCCCATGCGCCAGAACACCAAGAAACAGACAATGGTGAAAATCGCCGTGCCGTGCCACAGAAAGAAAAACTCCTGAGGCTTGCCATAGGTCTGATAACGGAACCAGACCGCCAGTTCGAACGACAGCATGGCCATGACCACATCGTGGATTGCCACCACCGCGATGCGCTTGTTAATGCGCTTGTCGAAACGCGCGCTGAAACGTTTGAGCCAGCTCACGATTGGTTTGCCTCGTCCAGTCTGTTCGCCTGTTCCTTCATGGTCACGAAACTGTACAATAATATGGCCACCGCCATAGCGCCAAGGGCCGCGGCCAGAACGGGGGCCAGCCCGTTATCTTTGTGCAGTGCCGCCCACAGGGCCGCCGCGATCAAAACCAGGTTGGCGCATAAAACCCGCAAGCTGACCTTGGCATGGTTGCCGCAACGGCGGGCGGCGTGTTGGTAGAAATGGGAGCGATGGGCCCGCCAGAATTTTTCGCCCCGGAACATCCGCCGCAGCAGGGTCCAGGTGGCATCGGTCAGATAATACAGGGGCAGCAGCAAGGCCGGCAGCCATTGGCCGACGGCCGCCAGGGACAACAACAGCCAGCCCAACAACAAGCCCAGGCCAACGCTGCCCACATCTCCCAGAAAGATCTTTGCCGGATGCCAGTTCCAAAAGCCAAAGCCGATTGCGGCGCCGGCGACGATGATGGCCGGTGCGCCGAGGCCGCCCGCGCCACCCACGCCACCCGCGCCACCCATAACGGCGGTGACCAGGGTAATTCCAAGGCCGATGGTCCCCGCCTCCACCACCGTGATGCCGTCAATTCCGTCCATGAAATTGAACAGGTTGATGAACCACAACCAGCAAAATCCGGCCGCCAGGCGGTCCGCGAGGGGGGGCAGAACACCCTGGAAAACCGGGGTTTCAGGCAGCACCAGGCAGCCCAGGGCCACGGCCAGGATCTGCCACAGCAACCGTTGCAGGGCCGGCATGCCGCGCAGATCATCCAAAAAGGATATGCCGGCCAAGGCGGCGGCGAGGATGGCGACGGCCAGCAAATCGAACGAATCGCCCCGCCAACCGTCCCGCTGCCAAGCCAGCAAGGCCCAGCCCCCCGCCACGACCGCAATCACCGCGATACCACCGCCACGAGGCACGGCCCGGTCATGGCTGGAGCGTTCATTGGGCAGGTCCAGGACGGCCCGGGCGCGCAATTGACGCAGCACCAGGCCCGTGGCCAGAACAGTCACGATGGCGGCGGCAATCCCCAGGACGGCGTGGAAGCTCCAAGACATGGGCGCTTATAACCCTGTTTCCGGTTGCCGCACAGGGCCTAGGCTGCTTGGTTGTGACCCCGGTGCGGACCCTGGTGCGGACCCTTGTCATGCAGGGGTGTTAATGGTACTTCCCGGCGCGCGCAATTACCGCGCATTTCGGTGACGATGGGTTAGGTTCCGGCTTTATGAATATCCTGATTTTGGGCGGTGACGGCTATCTGGGCTGGCCCATGGCCATGCATTTCGCCGCCAAGGGCGACACGGTCTGGGTGGCGGATAATTTCGCCAAGCGGAAATGGGAACTGGAAGACGGGATCGAGCCATTGCTGCCCCTCCCCACCCTGCACCGTCGGGTGCAATGCTGGAACGACCGCCGTGGCGAAACCGGCGGCGCCCCCATCCGCATGAAGGTCGGCGATCTGACCAACCATCGATTTGTCTATAATCTGCTGGTGGAGACGGCGCCGGACGCCATCGTGCACTACGCCGAACAACCCTCCGCACCGTACTCCATGCAGAGCCGCGGCGCGGCGGTGATGACCCAGTACAACAATGTCATCGGCAACCTGAACCTGTTGTTCGCCATGCAGCGCCATTGCCCCGATGCCCACCTGATCAAGCTGGGCACCATGGGCGAATACGGCACCCCGAACATCGATATCGAGGAAGGCTGGCTGGAAGTTGAACACAACGGGCGCCGGGACCGCATGCTGTATCCTAAAAAGCCGGGCAGCTTCTATCATTTGTCGAAAGTGCACGATTCCGCCAATATCGAATTTGCCTGCCGCATCTGGGGCATGCGCGCCACGGATCTGAACCAGGGCGTGGTTTACGGCATCGATACGGATCAGACGGCGTTGGCGGATGATCTGCGCACCTCGTTTCATTACAATCATGTATTTGGCACGGTGTTGAACCGCTTTCTGGTTCAGGCCATCGCCGGGATGGCGCTGACGGTCTATGGCACGGGCGGGCAGACCCGGGGCTTTTTGAATATTCGCGATACCCTGGCCTGCGTCGAGATCGCCGCGCGAAACCCCGCCGAGCGGGGCGATTTCCGTATCTTCAATCAGTTCACCGAGCAGTTTTCCGTGACGCAACTGGCCGACATGGTGGTCGCCGCCGGTCAGCGGGCCGGCCTGGACGTGGCGGTCGCGAACATCGAGAACCCCCGCGTCGAACAGGAAGACCATTATTACAACGCCAAGAACACCGCCCTGGCGGATCTGGGCCTACAGCCGCATCTGCTGACCGACGATGTGGTGGATGCCATGCTGGCCTCGGTGCGGTCGGGGGCCGGCCGCATTGATCCCAACATCATCGCGCCGAAAATCCGCTGGGCCGGCGGCGAAATCGTCGAAGACGAAAGTTAAGGGCCGCCATGACATCTCCCATCGCAGCCCCCGCAGCCCCTATTGCTGTTGTCGGTCTGGGCTATGTGGGTTTGCCCCTGGCAGTCGCCCTGGCGCGGCATTTCCCCACCATCGGCTACGACGTGGACCGGGACCGGATATCGGAATTGCGGGCCGGCCACGACCGCACGGGGGAAATTTCCGCACCCGACCTGGCCGACAGCGCGCTTACAGTGACCGACGGCGCGGCCGAAATCGCCGGGGCGGAGATCTACATCGTCACCGTGCCGACCCCGGTGGACGGCGATAACAAACCGGATCTGCGGTTGGTCCAAGCCGCCTGCGCCGGCATCGGCGGGATGCTGGAACAGGGTAATATCGTGGTCTTCGAAAGCACGGTTTATCCCGGCGTTACGGAAGATATCTGCGGCCCGGCCCTGGAAGACGCCTCCGGTCTGGTTTGCGGCCGGGATTTCTTCCTGGGCTATCCCCCCGAACGCATCAACCCAGGCGACCGGGAACACACCATTGATAAAATTACCAAGGTCGTGGCCGGACAGACGGAGGAGGTGCTGGACTGTCTGGCTGAGCTATACGGCAAGGTGACCACGGGCGGCATCTTCCGGGCCCCGAATATCAAAACCGCCGAGGCCGCCAAGGTGATCGAAAACGCCCAGCGGGACATCAATATAGCCTTTGTCAACGAGGTGGCGGCGATCTGCCAAAAATTGTCCCTCTCCGCCCATGACGTGTTGGAGGCGGCGGGCACCAAGTGGAATTTCCTGCCCTTCACGCCGGGCCTGGTGGGTGGCCATTGCATTGGCGTTGATCCGTTTTACCTGGCCTATCAAGCCCAACAACTGGGCTACGACCCGCAGATTATCCTGGCCGGCCGGCGCCTGAATGATGCCATGGGCGATTTCATCGCCGGCTGTATCGACGAGAACATGGGGGGCCTGGGCAAAATCCTGGTGCTGGGCCTGACCTTCAAGGAAAACGTCCCCGACCTGCGCAACACCAAGGTGATCGACGTCGTCACCGGTCTGAAATCCCGCGGCCACGAGGTGTGGGTACATGACCCGGTGGCCAATGGTGGCGAGGCGGAGCGGCTGTACGACATCCCCCTGCTGTCATCCCTGGACGGCCAACGGGGCTATGACACAGTCGTCGGTGCCGTGCGCCATGACGACTACCTGGCCCTGAGCCCCGCCGACCTGGCGCAATTGGTCCGCGAAGGCGGCTTGATCGCCGACATCAAGGGCCTATGGCGCCACCAGGACCACCTGGCGGACCGGCATTACTGGCAGCTTTAAGGCATATTCAACGACGAGCGACGTAGCCAGGGGTCGTTTTGGCTGGATCCCTTCGGGACGGCACGCTTTTTGGCCCCAATGCGCCCCTGGGGGGTGTCGCAACCGGCTTATACCAAGGTACGGTGATAGAGACCCATATAGATCGTTTCCGAGCTCCCTCGGGTAGGAGTGGAAGCGCCGGCGGTACCAGTACCGTCAAGCTTTCACAACGCCCCCGAGGGACCTCGAAAATGACCGAATTCGGCGCTTTACGAAGGCTTTCAGCGGTGTCGCGCGCGGCTTGTGGTACCAGCACCACGGCGCCACCCGTTCCTACCCGAAAGCCTTCGTAAAGCGTCTATATGGGTCTCTATCACCGTACCTTGGTATTACCTCTATCTGATAGTGGTATAGGTCGTGACAAGCGTCAAACGCCATGCATGGAAGGAATTCGTCAATGAAACTCGGCATCATGACCGGTGCGATCCCCGATCCCTCGGCCACCATCGACAACTTCATTGCCCAGGCCAAGGACCTGGAAGCGCGGGGTTTCGCCTCGTTCTGGCTGGCCAACACCCGGGGTCATGATGCGGTCTCGGCCATGGCCATGGCCGGCCGCGAAACCACCGTGCTGGAGGTCGGCACCGCCGTGACCCCGATCCAGCCGCGCCACCCCAGTGCGCTGGCGCAGCAGGCCCTGACCGCCTCGGCCCTGGCCCGGGGCCGCTTCACGCTTGGCATCGGGCTGTCCCACAAGGTGGTGATCGAGGATAGTCTGGGCCTGTCCTATGCCAGGCCGGCCAAGACCATGGGCGAGTATCTGGAAATTTTGGGGCCCCTGTTGCGGGGTGATGAGGCAGCCTTCAAGGGTGATCTCTACCGCAGTAAGTATGCCCTCGGCGTGGGCGATGCGGCCACGCCGGTGCCTCTGATCCTGGCCGCCCTGGGCTCGATGATGCTCGAACTTGCCGGCCGCCATTCGGACGGCACTGCGTTGTGGATGACCGGAGCCCGGACCATCGCCCAGCACGTGGTCCCGACCATGGGCGCGGCGGCCCGCGCCGCCGGCCGCCCATCGCCGCGTGTGATTGCCGGCTTTCCGGTTGTGTTGAGCAACGACGCCGAGGCGACCCGGCAAAAAGTGAGCGAAATTTTGCAGGTTTACGGCCAGTTGCCCTCGTACCGGGCCATGATGGACCGCGAGGGCGCGGCCAGCCCCGGCGATATCGCCCTGGTCGGCGACGAGGGGGAACTGGATGCCGCCCTGGCACGGGTGGCGGAGGCCGGCGCCACGGATCTGATCGCCGTCCTGGTGGAAACCGAGCCGGGCGCCAAGGCGCGCACCCTGGATTTTCTGCAAAGCCGGCTCTGAAAAGACATGGCGAAAAGAGACGGCCCGCCCCCCTTTTCAGGAGCGGGCCGTCACGCTTGCGCTTGAAATTATTGTACGCCGTAGGCCAGCATGGCGTCGGCGATCTTGACGAAGCCGGCCAGGTTGGCGCCCAGCAGATAGTCGCAACTGCCGTTGACGCCCTTGCCTTCGCCATATTGATGGCAACTGGTGTGAATGCCTTCCATGGTATTCAGCAACAAGGCCTGCAGTTCCTCCTCGCTCCATGACAGCCGGGCCGAGTTCTGGCTCATCTCCATGCCGGAGACGGCAACGCCGCCCGCATTGGCGGCCTTGGATGGGCCGTACAGTATGCCCGCCGCCTGGAAGGCGTTGATGCCCTCCACCACGGTGGGCATGTTGGCGCCCTCGGAAACCCCCTTGCAGCCGTTCTTGACCAGCAACTTGGCCTCGTCCTCACTAATCTCGTTCTGGGTGGCGCAGGGAAGGGCATAGTCGCAGGGCACGCCCCAGGGCCGTCCTTCGTGGAAGGTGGCGCCGGGATATTCCGCCGCATATTCGGAAATCCGGCCCCGGCGCACGTTTTTCAATTCCTTGATCCAGTCCAGCTTTTCCTGATCGATACCGTCGGGGTCATGAATGTAGCCGCCCGAATCCGACAGTGTCAGCACCTTGGCCCCCAAATGCAGGCATTTTTCCGCCGCGAAGGTGGCCACGTTGCCGGAACCCGAAATGACCGCCGTGGCGCCGTCCAGGGAACCGCCCGACTGCTTCAACATGCATTGCAGGAAATAGACCGCGCCATAGCCCGTGGCTTCCGTGCGGATCAGGGAGCCGCCGAATTCCAGGCCCTTGCCGGTCAAGATGCCCTCGAATTTGTTGGTCAGGCGTTTGTATTGGCCGAACATATAGCCGATTTCCCGGGCGCCGACGCCGATATCACCGGCCGGGACGTCGATATTGGGGCCGATGTGGCGGCTCAATTCCGTCATGAAGGATTGGCAGAAACGCATCACTTCACTGTCCGTCTTGCCTTTGGGGTTGAAGTTAGCCCCGCCCTTGCCGCCGCCCATGGGCAGGCCGGTCAGGGAATTCTTGAACTGCTGCTCAAAGCCCAAAAACTTCAGCACGCTTTCGTTCACCGTCGGGTGAAAGCGGCAGCCGCCCTTGTAGGGTCCGATGGAGTTGTTGAACTGTACCCGCCAGCCGCGGTTGACGCGGATATTGCCCTCGTCATCCTCCCAGCAGACCCGGAACGAGACCACCCGGTCCGGTTCCGTCATGCGTTCCAAAATCTGCATCTTGCGATAGATCGGATGTTCGTCGATATAGGGCAACAGGGTGCCCGCGACCTCGTGAACCGCCTGATGAAATTCGGGTTGTCCCGGATTGCGTTTCATGACGCCTTCCATGAATTGTTCCAGGCTAACTGCTTCCGTCATTTTGTTTTGCCCCCAATGGTTGGCCACGGATCAAATCCTGTTCGGATAATTTGGTTCCCGCACATCTCGTCGATAGGTTAGTCTGCCATAAAACAAAGCCGTCGTGACAATGTTCTTTAGTGTTTCATAATTGACCCCGGCGATTACGGGATGCCGCCTTTCATAAATGGGTATAGATGAAGATCGGCCCCTTGATCGCCCTGATGTGCGGCTTCCTGGGCCTGACCCTGCTTGGCATGCACGCCGTGCCGGCCTTGCTGCCGCTGTTCACGGAGATCTGGTCGTTAAGCCATACCGAGGCGGGATGGATTGCCGGCATCCCTTATCTGACCTATTTGATCGGGGTTTCCTTCGTCGGCGTGACGGACCGTGTCGATGCCCGGGGGATGCTGATCATCGGCGCCCTGATCAACGTTGCCGGCTACGGCGGCATGGGTTTCGCCGACGGTTTCTGGAGCGCCATGTTCTTCCGCACCCTTCAGGGGCTGGGCCTGGCCTGGACTTTCATGCCCCGCGTTAAGGCCATCGCCGACCGCGTGGCGGGGGGCAACAATATTAGCGGCAAAGGGGGCCGGGCGACCTCTCTCTATGTGTCTTCCTTTGCCGTCTGTTCGTCGTTTTCCCTGGTCATCGCGGCGGAAATCTCAACCGCCTTCGGTTGGCAATGGGCCTTTGTCCTGCCGGCCATCTCCAATCTGGCGGCCGCCGTCCTGATCCTGTTTTTGTTACCGCCCGTGGTGCCGATGGGGGCCCAAGACAATACGGCGCCATTCAGGATCATCCCCAACTTCCGGCCGGTGCTTCGAAACCGCACGGCGCTTGGCTATGTCATCGCTTCCTTCACGCATAATTTCGAATTGCTCGGCGTGCGCGCCTGGACCGTAACGTTTTTAACCTGGGTGGTGGCCACCCGACCGGATATCCCGGCGGATTTCAACGTGCCCCTGGCCGCCACCCTGTTGATCCTGATCGGCGTGCCGACATCCCTGGCGGGGGGCGAGCTGGGCCACCGCATCGGCTATGGCGCGGCCGCATTCCTGGTCATGGCCGCCTCCGCCCTGGCCGCCGCCTTCGTGGGTTTCTCCGCCGCCTGGACCTTGTGGGCCTTGGTCGGCCTGGTGCTGGCGCACAATGTTTTCGTGCTGGCGGATTCAGGCGTCCTGAACGGCGGCGCGGTCAACGCGGCGGCGCCCGGCCAGGCCGGCAATACAGTCGCCGCCTTTGGCGCGGCGGCGGCGGCGGGCGGCCTGGTAGGGCCGGTGATCTTCGGCATCATCCTGGACCGGACGGGAGGCGGTCAAACCGCCGCCAGCTGGGGCTGGGCCTTCGCCACCCTCGGCGTTGCCATCTTCATGGGCGCCCTGGCCGTACGCCTGCTATCCTGGCGCGGCCGTTAGCTGCGACACGCTCCAGGATTTGAGGCCCGCTTACCGCCCCTTGAAGACGGGTCTGCGTTTTTCCATAAACGCCGTGCGGCCCTCGGTAAAATCCTCGCTGTCGAAACAGGCTTTGATCTGGGCTTCCAAGGCCGCCATGTCGCGCTTTTCCGGGTCTTTCAGAACCTCCTTGACCGTCGCCTTGGCGGCACGAATGGTCAGCGGCGCGTTTTCCTTGATCATGGCGGTGTATTCAGCCACCACGGTTTCCAGCTGATCGACGGGCACCACGCGGTTCACCAGGCCCATTGCCAGGGCCTCTTCGGCGGTGAACCGGCGGGCGGTAAAGAAGATTTCCTTGGCCATTGCCGGGCCGACCAGGGCCGTTAGATTGTTCAGACCGGCGAAACCATAGCCAAGTCCCAGGCGGGCTGCGGGCACGGCATATTGCGTATTATCGGCCGCGATGCGGATATCGGCCGCCAGGGCCACGGTCACGCCGCCGCCGATACAAAACCCCTGGATCATGGCGATCAGCGGCTTTTGCAAATGCGCCATACCCCGGTGCGCCCGGGCCGAGGCGGCGTTGTATTTTTCTTCCGCGGCGGCGGAGTTACGGTTTTCGGCGAACTCCGAAATATCGGCGCCCGAGACAAAAGCCTTGTCGCCGGCGCCCGCCATGACCACCACGCGGATATCGTCATCGGCCTGAAAATTTTCCATGGCTTCGCCCACGGCTTCCCACATGGCCATGGACACGGCATTGCGGCGGGCGGGATTGTTGAAGATCAGCCAGCCTACGCCGTCTTCCTTGCGGGCGATCATCTTGTCGGTCTTGAGTTGCATGGGCGGAAAACCTTCATGTTGAAATCTATGGGAGGCTCTTTGTAACGCACGGGGGGCGAAGACGCCATTTGCATCTGCGCCGGCATCGGGCATCATGGGCGAAAGCATATTTAATATTTGCCAGGCCGCCCACTCTCCCACCCGGCCACCCAATGAGTATGATCCGCAGATGCGCCCTGAGGGTGGCCGGGTGGGGGAGCGGGCGGCCTGGCAACCTCAAAGAAGGAGACAGACATGCGGGCACTGATCTGCCGGGACTGGGGCGATATCGATACATTGGAAATGGCTGACATTGCCGTGCCGGAACCGGGGCCGGGTCAGGTGCTGCTGGATATTGTGGCAAGTTCGGCCAACTTCGCCGACAGCATCATGGTGGCCGGAAATTATCAGACCAAGCCGGATTTCCCGTTTGCCCCGGGCCTGGATGGTGCGGGACGGGTCGCCAATCTGGGCCCGGGCGTCGAACACCTCCAGGTGGGCGACGCGGTCATGGCCAAGCTGGCCCATGGCGGCTTCGCCGAACATGCCGTGGCGGAGGCGGCCGAGACCTGGCCGCTGTTTGACGGCATGGACTTTGCCGTCGGGGCGGCCTTTGCCGTAGCCTATCTCTCCGCCCATGTGGCGATCCGCTGGCAGGGCCGGCTGGAGGCGGGGGAGACTTTGTTGGTGTTGGGTGCCGCCGGCGGTTCCGGCCTGGCGGCGGTGGAGATCGGCAAGGCCATGGGCGCGCGGGTGATCGGTGCCGCCTCCAGCGCCGAAAAACTGCGGGCGGTGCTTGAACATGGCGCCGACGAGGCGGTCAATTACGTGGTGGGCAATCTGAAGGATCAGGTCTTGGCATTGACCGATGGCCAGGGTGCCGATGTCTGCTTCGATCCGGTCGGCGGGCCGCTGTTTGACAGCGCCCTGTCCTCTCTGGGCTGGGGCGGGCGCTTCGTGCATTTCGGCTTTGTCGCCGGGGTGCCGCAGGTGCCGGCCAACCGCTTGCTGGTGAAGCATCGTTCGGCCCTGGGATCCTCCCTGCGCTACTTCCAGTCCCGCCGGCCCGATCTGCTGGCCCAATCCATGGCCGAGCTGGCGGATTATTACGCCCAGGGCACCTTGAAACCCATCATCAGCCACCGCTTTCCCCTGGAACAGGGCGTCGAGGCCTTGGCCATGCTGACCGAGCGGCGCGCCATCGGCAAGGTGGTGGTGGACGTGGCGCCGGAATAATACCAACGTGCAGTGATAGAGACCCATATAGATCGTTTCAGAGGCCCCTCGGGTAGGAGTGGAAGCGCCGGCGGTACTGGTACCGTCAAGCTTTCACGACACCGCCGAGGGGTCTCTGAAACGACCGAATTCGGCGCTTTGCGAAGGCTTTCGGCGGCGTCGCGCGCCGCTTATGGTACCGGTACCACGGCGCAACGCGCTCCTACCCGAAAGCAGTCGTAAAGCGTCTATATGGGTCTTTATCACTGCATGTTGGTATAAGAGAGCGAACAGATGACCCTTCACGTTAGAGATCACGGCCCCCACATCGCCATCATCACCATGGACAACCAGGCCAAGCGCAACGCCCTGAGCCGCGATGACTTGCGGGATTTGGGCGAACTATGGCTGCGCCTGCAGGATGGCCCCCACCGTTGTCTGATATTGACCGGGGCGGGGGAGAAATCATTTTGCGCCGGCGCCGACCTATTGGGCGATTTGTCCGCCGGGCCGGAATTGTCCGAGATGATCCACAAGGGCCTGTTGAAATATGGCGCCTACCGCAAACCCATCATCGCCGCCGTCAACGGCGATTGCGCCGGCGGCGGGGTGGAACTGCTGCTCTCGACCGATATCCGCGCGGCCGCGCCCGAGGCCCGCTTCGGCCTGCCGGAGGTGCGCTGGGGCGTCTACCCCTTTGGCGGTGCTGCCCTGCGCCTGCGCCAACAGATCGGCTATGTGCATGCCATGGAGCTGATTTTGGGCGGCCAGTTGATCGATGCCGCGGAAGCCGCCCGCATCACCCTGATAAACCGGGTCCTGCCCCGGCCCGAATTGATGCCCTGGGCCATCGGCATGGCGGAAACCATCGCCGCCAACAGCCCCATGGCGGTACAGGCGGTAAAGGAACAGGTCTCCGCCACGGACGATGCCCTGAACCGACCCCGCGAGGATCTGGAACAGGTCTTGGGCGACCGCGTCCGCGCCAGTCCCGATTTCACCGAGGGCATCGCGGCATTTCAAGCCAAGCGCCCGGCAAATTTCGAATAAGATCGGCGATCGCTACTCGAACCTGTCGCCCGGCGACAGCGCCATACCGCGCAGGCAATCAGCGGCCGCCATGACGCCTTTACCCGGCCTTTGCAGCCGCAACAGGCGCAGGGCCCCGGTGCCGCAGGTCACGGACAGGCCGTCGTTCTGAATTGTGCCCGGCGGGCCGCCAGCCGCTGATGCCGCCACGCCGGTCTTGGTGGCCAGCAGGATCTTGATACGTTCGCCCCGCCATTGGCACCAGGCGCCGGGAAAGGGGGACAGACCCCGGATCAGGCAGTCCAGGTCGTTGGCCGATGCGGTCCAATCGATGCGGGCCTCGGCCTTGTCAATTTTGCCGGCATGGGTGATGCCCGCGTTTGGCTGGGTCCGTGGCTGTAATTCTCCCGCCGCCATGCCGCGCAAGGCCTGGACCATCAAGGGCGCCCCCAATTGTGCCAGATCGTCATGCAGGGACCCCGCCGTATCCCGCGGCCCGATGGGCTGTTCGGCGCGCAGCAGTTCGGGGCCCGTGTCCAGGCCCTGGTCCATGGCCATGACGCAAACGCCGGTTACACTGTCGCCGGCCATCACCGCCCGCTGGATCGGCGCCGCGCCGCGCCACCGGGGCAGAAGCGAGCCGTGCAGGTTAAAGCAACCCAGGCGCGGCGCCTCCAGTATGGCCGCCGGCAGGATCAGGCCGTAGGCCACGACCACCGCCGCATCCGCCTCATGAGCCGCAAATTCCGCTTGGACCTCCGCCGCTTTTAGGCTGGCCGGGGTATGGATGGGAATATCGCGGGCCAGGGCGGCTTGGTGCACCGCCGTGGGCTGCAGCTTCCGGCCGCGCCCGGCCTGGCGGGGGGGTTGGGTATAGACGGCGACAACGTCCATGTCCGGCGCCTGGCACAAGGCCGCGAAGGTCGGCAGGGCGAAATCCGGCGTGCCCATGAATACCAGGCGCAATTTCCCCTTTGGCATCAGGCGTTGACCTTTTGCCGCCTTATTTTTTCCAGCTTGCGCAGGATCATGCCCCGTTTGACGGCGGACAGATGATCCACGAACAACCGGCCCTTGAGGTGATCCATTTCGTGCTGAATACAGCGCGACAGCAGACCATCGGCCCGCATCTGCTGGGCCGTGCCGTCATAATCCAGATAATCCAGGGTGATGGCCTCGGGCCGGGGCAGGTCGGCGAATTGATCCGGTAGGGACAGACAACCCTCGTTATAGGTCTCGATCCGGTCGGAATATTCGACGATTTCCGGGTTGATCAGGAACAAAGGCGTGTCGTCTTCGTCGTCGCGGGAGACATCCAGCGTGATCAGACATTTCGCCACCCCCACCTGCACCGCCGAAAGGCCGATGCCCGGCGCCAGATACATGGTCTCCAACATATCATCGAGCAATTTGCGCACTGAAGCATCAACCACGTCGACGGGCTTGGATTTTACCTTCAACCGCCGGTCAGGGGCGGTGATAATAGGGAGGATGGCCATGATTCGTTCACTAAGATTGTTCGGCAATAAGATTGATGGGTCGATATTGTTCGGGCTCGGCGACCCTTAGGTAATATGTCACTGAAACCGGGTCAAGGCTGGGAAGAGGGAACGCGCAATGGAAATCTTAATCGGCGCCCTGACCGCAACCACCGTATTGCTGCTGGCGGCCGGCGTGGCATTTTGGCTGTGGCAACGGCGCGCCCCCCAAGTGTCGGGCCCGGATGACGAACGCCTGGATGCCCTGGCCGCCACCGCCGCCACCCTGGCCACGGCCCAGGCGGATCTGGGCGGCCGGCTGACCCAGATGTCGAAGCAATCGGCGATCGAGCGGGCGGAGTTGCTGCGCACCCTGCAGGAACGCCTGGACGGGGTCAGCAAAAGCATGGGCGACAGCCTGGAAAAATCCGCCACCAAAACGGCCACGTCCCTGGGCGAATTGGGCAAGCATCTGAACGTCATCGATCAGGCCCAGAAGAATATTTCGGACCTGGCCGGGCAGGTGGTGGGGCTGCAAGATATTCTGGATAACAAACAGACCCGGGGCGCCTTTGGTGAAGTGCAACTGGAAAATCTGGTGATCTCCATCCTGCCGCCCTCGGCCTATGATTTTCAGGCCACGTTGTCGAACCAGCGGCGGGTGGATTGCCTGATCCAGTTGCCTCAACCCCCCGGCCCCATCGCGGTTGATGCCAAATTTCCCCTGGAAAGCTATCACGCCCTGCACAGGGCGGAGGACGATAGCCAGCTAAAGGCGGCGCGGCGGGCTTTCCGGGCGGCCATCGGCAAGCACGTCAAGGATATCCAGGAACGTTACATCCTGCCCGGCGAAACAGCGGACAGCGCCTTGATGTTCCTGCCATCCGAGGCGGTCTATGCGGAACTGCATGCCAATTTCCCCGAAGTGGTGGAGCAATCCTACCGGGCCCGGGTCTGGATCGTCTCTCCCACCACCCTGATGGCGACCCTGAATACGGTGCGCGCGGTTTTGAAGGATGCCCGCATGCGCGAACAGGCCGGCGTCATTCAGGCGGAGGTGTTGAAGCTGCTGGATGATGTGAAACGCCTCGATGAGCGCACCCAAAAACTGCAAATCCATTTCGGCCAGGCCGGCAAGGATTTGGAGCTGATCGCCACCTCGGCCAAAAAAATCACCCGCCGCGCCGAACAGATCGAAGACGTGCAATTGGCCGAAGGGGACGGCGACGCCCAGGAGCCGTCCGCCCCGAAGCCGTCCGAAGTCGAGGCGCCCGGCCCCGGCGCCGACATCGTCGATCTGCCCAAGCGCGGGGTCTGAGCCTTTTCAGGCTCTAAAACACCGAAAATCCATTCGCATATTCGAAATACAGCTCTTTTGCCCGGCGGCCGATGGGGCCCGGCTGCAATTCGCGGTCCTCGAATTTGGTGACGGGGCGGATCTTGGCATGGTTGCCCGACGAGAATATTTCGTCGGCGTTGGCCACGTCATCCACCGTCAAGGTGCCTTCGATCACTTCGATCCCATCATCGCGCAGCAACTGGATGGTGCGCTGGCGGGTGACGCCGTTCAGGAAGGTACCGTTGATGGCCGGGGTCATGGCGACGCCGTCCTTGACGATCCATAGGTTGGACGAGAGGAACTCGGCCACGTTGCCGTTGGGGTCCAGGATCACCGCATTGTCAAACCCACGCTTGGCGGCATCGGTCAGGGCCAGGGCGGTGTTGGGGTAGAGGCAGGATGCCTTGGCCGTGGTCGGCGCCATGTCCCGGGCCGGGCGGCGCCGGGACGACATGCAGACGCTGAACGGGCCTTCGGGCGGCAGGGGGTTGTCATAGACCGCCAGCACGAACTCGGTGCTGTCCGGGTCCGGGGTGAGGAAGCCGTCGCGGGCGAAAAACATGGGCCGGATATAGAGCTCCATGTCCCGGGGCAGCTTGCGCACCCCTTGCCGGCATAATTCCGCAATCTCGCCCGGCTCCATCTTTGGCGCCAACAGCATGTTGGTGGCGGACGAGACCAGGCGGGCGCAATGTTCCTCCACATCGGGCACCAGGCCGCCGATACTCCGTGCGCCGTCGAAGACCACGGATGCCATCCAAAAGGCATGGTTCATGGGCCCGATCAGCATGGGTTGTTGTTCATGCCAATCGCCGCCGTGAAAGAAGACCGCTTCCATGTGCTTACTCCGTCCTTATCCTGACCGCCCGGAGCCGTTCCGGGCTATTGCGGGCAGCCAAAATAGCGCCAAATACAGTCGACGCAACCTATCCCTCGTCAAGTGCCGCCAGCATTTTCGGCGGCGAGATCGGCAGGGATGTCAGGCGTACCCCCGTGGCATCCTCCACCGCGTTGGCGACGGCGGCCATGACGGGGACAATATTGGCCTCGCCCACGCCCTTGACGCCATAGGGGTGATCGGGGTTCGGCACCTCCACCACCACCGCATCGATCATCGGCAGGTCGGAGGAGAGCGGCATGCGGTAATCGAGAAAACCGGTGTTTTCCATGCGGCCGTCCGCGCCATAGATATATTCCTCGTTCAAGGCCCAGCCCAGGCCCTGGACGACGCCGCCCTGGATCTGCCCCTCCACATACGAGGGATGAATGGCCCGGCCGGCGTCCTGGGCCGCCGTGAAGCGCAGGATTTTGATGAAGCCGGTTTCGGGGTCCACCTCCACATCGCAGATCTGCGTTGCCACGCCCGGCCCCACGCCCGTGGGACTGACCCCGGCGCTGCCGACAATAGGTCCGCCGGTGGCGGATTTCTGCGCCGCGATTTGGGCCAGTGACAGTGGTTCAAAATCGCCCACGTTGGACGAGGCCGGCTTGGCATGGCCGTCTTCCCAGATCACACCCTCGGAGTCCACGTCCCAAATGCGGGCGGCGCGGAGGCAAAGTTCGGTGATGACTTCCTTGGCGGAATTGATCACCGCCAAACCGGACGCCAACGTCACCCGGCTGCCGCCCGTCACATGGGTGTAGCCCACGTTGGCGGTATCGGCCACGGTGGCGCGGACTTGGTGATAGTCGATGCCCAGGGTCTCGGCCGCCATGATCGCCATGGAGGCCCTGCTGCCGCCCACATCCGGGCTGCCCGTGGCCACCACCGCCGTGCCGTCGTCATTGATGGCCAGGGTGGCGGAAGAATCCCCGCCGCCATTGAACCAAAAGCCCGAGGCCACGCCCCGGCCCTGGTTGGGGCCCAAGGGTGCCTTGTAATGCGGATGCTCCATCAACGCCTCGATGGTTTCCGCATAGCCGATGGAATTAAAGGTCTGGCCGAAAATGGTCTTGGAGCCGTTGCGGGCGGCATTCTTCAGGCGGAAGGCCAAGGGGTCCAGGCCCAGTTTCCGGCCCAGCACATCCAGGGTGCTCTCCACCGCATAGGCCGCGATGGGGGAGCCCGGAGCCCGATAGGCCGCCGCCTTGCCCCGGTTGACCACCACGTCGTGGGCCACCGCCCGGGCATTGGCCAGGTCATAGCGGGAGAAGGCGCACATGGCGGCGCCGATCACCGGCGCGCCGGGAAAGGCCCCGCCGCCGAACCACAAGATCGCCTCGGCCCCGGTAATGGTGCCGTCTTTCTTGGCGCCGATCTTGACCTTCATGACACTGTCCGAGGTCGGGCCGGAGGCCTGAAAAACCTCGATCCGGGACATCACAATCTTGACCGGCAGGCCGGCCTTGCGCGAGAGGGCCACGGCCAGGGGTTCCAGATAGACCACAGTCTTGCCGCCAAAGGCACCGCCGAGCTCGGACGGAATCACTTTCAGATCCGCATGCTTCATGCCCAGCAGCTTGCAGACCACGGCGCGGGCCACGAAATGCCCTTGGGTGCAGGTCCACAATTCCGCCTGGCCGTCCTGGTTGAAACGGGCCACGGCGGCGTGCGGTTCGATATAGCCCTGATGCACCGCCGCGGTGGAAAATTCCATCTCCACCACTTCATCGGCCGCGGCGAAACCGGCGGCCAGATCGCCCACTTCGAACTCGGCATATTTGGCGATGTTCGATGGTTCGGTGGGTGCGGGCTCCATCCCCATGGTGATCTGATCTTCATGCAGCAGCGGCGCGCCGGGCTTCATGGCATCGGCCACGCCTGTGACATGGGGCAGCACTTCGTAATCCACCTCGATCAGCTTTAACGCCTGGTTGGCGATGGCGGTCGAGGTGGCGGCGACGGCGGCCACCGCGTGACCCTCGTACAGTGCTTTTTCCCGGGCCATGACGTTGCGGGTGATATGCGCCAGGTTCTGCTGCACCCGGGCCGGGCCGGCATAGACCGACGGCTGATCGAGAATATCGGCGGAGGTGATCACCGCCTTCACACCCTTCAACGCCTCGGCCTTGGCGGTGTTGATGCCCCGGATATGGGCATGCGCGTGGGGGCTGCGCAGGACCTTGCCCACCAGCATGCCCGGCAGGTTGAGGTCGGCGCCGTAGCGGGCGGCACCGGTCACCTTCTCAACCCCATCGGGCCGGATCGGGCGCTTGCCGATCCACTTAAACTGCTGGCTGTTGTCGTTCATGTTGGCATCCTTTGGCTATCGCGAAAATTTCTGGGAATAATAATACTGCCCCGAACAGGGGCAACACAAGCGGGCCTCTTGCCAAAGCGGCGGCTTCGTTCCACGATTGGCCTTCAACGAGGTGAAAATCCGCGAGGTGGATGCCATGCTGTTCCGTCAATTGTTTGATCCGCAATCCGGCACCTATACCTATTTGCTGGCCGACACCGATGCCGGTGAAGCGGTTTTGATCGATCCGGTCTACGAGCAGGCCCGGCGGGATCAGGCATTGTTAAGCGAATTGGGCCTGAAACTGCTCTACAGCCTCGAAACCCATGTTCATGCCGACCATGTCACGGGGGGCTGGCTGTTGCGCAGCGGCATGGGCAGCCAAATCGCCCTGTCCGCCAGCGCCGGGGCGACAGGCATGGACCGCCAGTTGCATCATGGTGACCGAATCGATTTCGGCGCCCGCTATCTAAGCGTGCGGGCAACGCCGGGGCACACCTCGGGCTGCATCTGTTTTGTCCTCGACACGGAGGAGATGGCCTTCACCGGGGATTGCCTGCTGATCCGGGGGTGCGGGCGCACGGATTTCCAGGACGGTGATGCGGGGCAAATGTATCAGTCCATCCACACCCAGATTTTTACCTTGCCCGACCATTGCCTGCTCTACCCCGGCCACGACTACAAGGGCCTGACAACCACCAGCGTGGGCGAAGAGAAAGCCTTCAACCCGCGTCTGGGCGGGCAGTTGAGCCAAAGCGATTTTGTCGGCTTCATGGATAATCTGGGTCTGGACCATCCCAAGAAAATGGACATCGCGGTGCCGGCGAACCTGCAATGCGGCCGCCCCGAGGATGACGATATCCCCGCGGACGAGCCGGCCTGGGCCAACCTGACCTATACCTTCGCCGGCATCTGGGAGGTTCAGCCCCATTGGCTGGAAGAAAACCCCAGCGTGGCGCAAATATTGGACGTGCGCGAAGCCGACGAATTCGACGGTCCCCTGGGCCGCATCGCCGGCGCCACCCTGATACCCCTTGGCGATCTTGCCAGTCGGACCGGGGAGCTGGACCAGGAAAAGCCCGTTGTCGCCGTTTGCCGCGCGGGCGGCCGTTCAGCCCAGGCGACGGTCATTTTACGCCGGGCCGGTTTCACCAACATCGCCAATCTGGCCGGCGGCATGCTGCGCTGGCGCGCCCAGCACTGCGCGGTCGAGGGCGGGCGGGATTGACCGCGGCGCCGCCTTACGCAATTCCCATGGCGTTCCGGGCGGCGATGTAGCCCCAGGTGAGGCAGGGGCCCAGGGTGGTGCCCGCGCCCAACCCCTTTGAGCCAAAAGCATTCGCCATGACGTTGCCGGCGGCGTACAGGCCGCCGATGACCTCACCCTGGTGGTCCAGAACCTCTGCCCGCTGGTTGGTGCGGGGGCCGCCCTTGGTGCCCAGAAAGCCGGCCTTGAACGGCATGGCGTAAAACGGCGGGCGTTCGATGCTGCCCAGGGTGGGGCTGGGCTTATGGGCCGGGTCGCCGCCACGGGTGCGGTCCCAGATACTCGCGCCCCGGCCGAAATCAGCATCCACCCCGGCCCGGGCGAAATCCGAAAACCGGGCCGCCGTGGCCACCAGACCGGCGCCATCCACCTCGATCAGGGCGGCCAATGCGGCCAAGTTAGGCGCCTCGAACCGGTTGCCGGGCACCGCGCGGGACGGCATGGCGTGGGGATAGCGGGCCGCGAACTGGCTGTCATAAATGCGCCAGGCGGGCAGGTGGGCGGGGGTGCCGGTCGCGGGGTCCATCTCGGCAAAGGCCAGGCCGATGTTCATCTGCTTTTCGTTGACGAAGCGGCGGCCGTGGCGGTTGACGATCATTGAATGGGGCAGGAAATAGTCGGCGGCCGGCTGACCGGTCAATTGCCCTTCATACATCACCGGCGAGACGCCCATGACCAGGGCCTGGTCCATATGATCCAGTTGCGCCCCCACGGCCGCCGCCATGCGCTGGCCGTCGCCGGTGTTGGTGCGGGGCGAGGCGGTCCATTCCACCGGGCCGGGGAAGTGTTCCGCCATCATCTCCCGGTTCCATTCAAATCCGCCGCTGGCCAGGACCACGCCCTGGGCCGCCTTGACGGTCACGGGCCGGCCCCGCCGCGCCACCACCAGGCCGGTAACATGGCCCCTGGCAGCCGTGCATAGTTCCGTGGCCGCCGTGTCGAGCCAGACCTGAACGCCGTGATCCAGGCAGCCTTTCAGCAGCCCGATGGTCAAGGCCCGCCCGCGCGGGTGGGCGCCGGTCAGCTTGCGCCAAAGCAGGCGCGGCAGCAGCCGGGGCATATGTTTCTTCGGATTGGCATAGAAGTGATTGTCGATCATTTCGTCATAGTTGATCCGCATATCGGCGGTCGAGGCGCGCACCTTGTCCCGCCAGGGGCCAAGCTGGCCGATGCGGATCGGGGCGGGGCACAGATTGCGCCCCTGGGGCATGCCGCCCGTGGCCTCGGCATAGGGGTCTGGGTCCCGGTTCATGATGAAGCGGGTGGGGCTGTGCGCCTCGACGAAATTCAACATCCGGGGTGCGTGCTCCACGAAGGCGGCCCACAGCGGCTCCTCCCGGTTGTGCCAGCCGTCCGGCGAGACGGCACGGATATAATCCAGGGCCTGTTCGGGGCTGTCGCTTAAACCATGGCGGGCCATGAGGTGATTGTTGGGCAGCCAGATGCCGCCCCCCGACATCGCCGTGGTGCCGCCGACCAGGGTCGATTTTTCCACCACCAGGGTCCGGGCGCCCGCGACACTGGCCGTCAGGGCGGCCGACAGGCCCGCCGCCCCAGTGCCGACCACGACGACATCAAACTGTTCAGGGTCAGCCATGGCGATCCCTTACGGCGCCGCGATGCGCAAAGTTGCCGGCGTCCATTGGCGCTGCCGCCGTTGCCATTTTCCGTTTTCGTCTTCGCCGTCCAGGACCAGTGGCGTAGGTTCCTGGAAAAGCGCCCGGTCATCCAGGGCATTGACCATGACGTTGGCATAGGCCTCATCGCCCCGCGCCATGTAGGCGGAGACATAAACGCCGCATTTGCGGCAGATCAGATAATCGGTGACTTCCAGGCCGAAGCGGTAGCGTTCAAGAAGGCTGGCATCGTGAACGGTGATGGTCAGCCGGCCGGCCGGGTCCGAGACCGACCGCGCGTCATGCTTGCGGCAATATGAGCACTGGCAGGCCCGCACGGAGGTATACGCCGCCGCCGTCGGGGTTATGTAGTCGATGGCCAGATTGCCGCAATGGCAACTGCCGTGAAATTCATGCATCAGGCTTACTCCATCAAGGCCGCGACGTGGTCCCGGCCCCGTTTGTGCAGGGTGGCATAGGTATCGCCGTCGATATTGGCGCCACAGATCAGGATGACGATGCGTTTGCCCCGCAGACGTTCCCGCAAGGGGCCAAGGGCGGCGGCCATGGCGGCGCCGGCGGCCGGTTCCACGGCCAGCTTGCCCTCCTCCTGGCAGACCACCAGGCCGGCCAGGATCTGATCATCGGTAATTCTGACCACATCATCCACATAAGCGCGGATCACCGATAATCCGTATGGCAGCGAAAACGGCGGCCCCAGGCTGTCGGCGATGGTATCCACCTTGTCCAGGGTCACCGGTTTGCCCGCCGCCAGGCTGCGGCTGACGCTGTCGGCGCCCATGGGTTCCACGCCATAGACGGCGCAACCGGGGTTGAGCAGTTTAACGCCGGCGGCCACGCCGCTGATCAGACCGCCGCCGCCGACCGAGACCACGACAGCCTCGGCGTCTGCTCCCAGCGCTGCACTGTCGTCCATGATCTCCAGCCCCACGCCGGCGGCGCCCAGGGTGGTGTTGATGCCCTCGAACGGATGGATGAACGTCCGCCCCTCGTCGCGCGCCAGACGCTCGGCCTCGGCAATGGCGGCCAGGCCGCCCTCCGCCATAATGATCTCCGCCCCTTCGCCCCGGGCCAGGGCGACCCGGAAAGGATTGGCGGTGGATTGCATCACCACCTTGGCGCCCATGCCCAGTTGCCGGGCGGCCCAGGCCGCGGCAATAGCATGATTGCCGGCGCTGGCCGCCGTGACGCCCTTGGCTCGCTCAGCCTCGGGAATGGCGCGGGCCACGGACAGGGCGCCCCGCGCCTTGAAGGTGCCGGTGTGTTGGTAGCATTCCAGTTTCAAGTAGACCTCGGTGCTTTCCAGCGCCTGGGCAATGGCGGGGGAGGCCAGGCGGGTCAGGGGCGTTCTGATCACCGACCCTGCCAATTCACCATGGCGGGCGCGGGCGGTGGCGAGATTAAGGGTCGCGGGATCAAATTCCATGCTGTCCGTCATTGCCCGACCCTTCGCGGCTGCGTCATACTGGGACCCACTTTATAGCGTCAATCGCACCGGGGAGGGCGAAATGGATTTTTATCACGATGGCATGCGCGAACTGCAGGACCGTTACGAGGGCCGGGCTGTCGCCGACCGCCTGGAAGCACACCGCGCCCGCGCCTCTTTCAATGACGACGACCGGGGCCTGATTGAAAGCGCGGCCTTTTTCTTTCTGGCCAGCGCGGCGGGGGACAATGTGGATTGTTCCTTCAAGGGCGGGGAACCTGGGTTCGTTCGCATCACCGGGGAACAGGAATTAACCTGGCCCGATTACGACGGCAACCGCATGTACCGCAGCCTGGGCAATATCCTCTCCAGCCCCCGTGTGGGTCTGTTGTTTCTAAGTTTCGAGGGCGGCCGTTTCGATGGCTCGGCCGCGCGCCTGCGGGTGACGGGCCGCGCCAGCATAATTGATGATGACCCAACGATGGCGGCTTGGCCCGGCGCAAAGCGGCTGATCCGTCTGGCGGTGGACCGTGTCTTTCCCAACTGTCCCCGCTACATCCCCAAGATGGCTGCCGTGGAGCCCTCCGTCTTCACACCCAAGGATGGCTATGAACCGCCCGATCCGCCGTGGAAAGCGCGGGATTTCGTCAAGGATATTTTTGACGCCGAGGGGGGTTGATCAACTCACCTTGGCCAGCATATCGGCCATGGTCTTCTGGAAATGCACAATGGCCTTTTCGAAGCGGCCATAGGTGAAATAGCTGTTGGCGCCGCTGGCCATACCGTTCTGAAATTCGATGGTGACGTCCCGGTCTTCAATGTTGCCGGCGTCCTTGACGAACTCGGCATCGCGCCGGGCATCCGCCATGGTTTCGGCCGAGCCATCGGTGCCCCGGCTGGTCAGGCGATAGCGGATGTATCTGGTGCGGGTCGGCGACAGCGGCTCGGCGATTTGCACCGCCGTGTGCCTGGACAGCACCGCGATCAGGACATTGGGGAACAAGTGGTAGGCATAGGTAACCAGACCATCGATGCGCCGCTGGTCGCGGGGGACATCGCGTATTTTCTCGATCCGGCGGAAGGGAAACGTGACGCGGGAGCTGGGGCCAAAGGTCTCGATCACGTTCAAATTGTCGAAGCCGTAAGGATAGAATGATTTCGAGTGGGTCAGCTTGATGTGGTAGCCCTCCATGCCGGCCTCGGCGAAGAGTTTCCAATTGACATCAAATTCAAATTCCACGGCGTCGATCAACACCTGTTCCGGGCCGAGGAAATCAGGGCACTCAAGCAGACCGCCATCGGTCACCGGCTCCTCCTGGGTGACGAATATCATGCCATGGCGCTCGGTGGCGGTGACGGGAACCAGGCCGTATTGGTCGCGGTCCAGATCGGGGAAGCCGTTTTCATTAGGGATATGGCGCAAACGCCCGTCCAGATTATAGGCCCAGCCGTGATAGCCGCAGACAAAGGTTTTGGTACAGCCCGCGCCGTCCGCCAGTTTCTTGCCGCGATGACGGCAGGCATTGCGAAAGGCGCGGACCACGCCATCCTCGCCCCGCACCGCGATGATCGGCGTGCCGGCCGCCTGGCGCGCCACATAGGACCCGGTATCGGGCAAGGCGGCGGCGGGGCAAAGGGGCAGGGGCAGGCGGCGAAACAAGGCGCGCTCGGCCGCGAAGTGTTCCGGTGATGAATAATGTTCGATGGGCTCGCGCCAACCGCCGTCGCCCAGATCGGTGGTCTTGTTGTCAATATGATCGAAAACCCGGTCGATCACATCGTTGTCGGAAAGAAGCCCTGTCATACCCATCGCTCTCAAAAAATACTTTACGCGTCGGCATACAGGCCTTGTTCGCGGCGGCTGTCAAGGATAGAGCAGTCATACCAAGGTAGGGTGATAAAGGAGCGAGAGATGCGAGGAGAAGCTGACATTGATGCGGGGTTCGATCCCGCCAGGCACGAGCTGTGCGGAAGCCATTATTTCGAGGACGTGAAAGTGGGGGATAAATTTCCCATTCCCTCGCGGACCTTGGCGGATGCAAATTTCGCCGCCTTTCAACTGGCCTCGGGCGATAATCACCCCATTCATTACGACATCGAATATTGCCGCGCCCGTGGGCATGAAAACCTATTGGCGCACGGCTTCCAGGCCCTGATCCAGACGGCGCCCGGCGCCGGCATGCTGCCGCATTATTTTGGTGACGCCCTGATCGCCTTTATCGAGCAATCCTCGAAGTTCCTGAAGCCGCTTTACGCCGGCGATACGGTGTATCCCATGTTGCAGGTCACCGCACTGGAGCCCGGCCGCACCACCGGCGTCGTCGTCCTGCGCTCCACCCTGCATAACCAGCGCCGGGAGTTGATCCTGGACGGCATGCAGAAGCTGCTGGTGCGCAAGCGGCCCTAGGGCAACTTGGCTGGCGGCGGTCAGCTTCGTTCGGGCACCAGGCGGCGGCTCATATTGGCGGAGAGGGAGCTTTGCGCCACGCCGCCGTCGTCGAAATTGTCGTCTCCCAGCCAGGCGGCGATGGTCTTGCGGACTTCCGGCCAGTCGGTATCGAGGATCGAATACCAGGCGGTGTCGCGATTCCTGCCCTTGAAAATCATGTGGTTATAAAAAATGCCCTCGTACTTAAACCCCAGCCGCAGGGCGGCATTGCGGGATTTTTGGTTCAGGGCGTTGCAGCGCCATTGCATGCGGCGATAGCGCAGGTCGGTCATGGTGTAATCCAGCATCAGGAACAGGGCTTCCGTCGCCGCCCGTGTGCGTTGCATCTCGGGGGCGAACCAAATGCCGCCGATCTCGATCACCCCCTGGGCGGGCTGGACGTCCAGATAACAGGCCATGCCGCTAATTTCATCGCTGTCCTTCAGGCGGAAGGCATACCAGATGTATTCGAAATTGGCGGCGTTGCCGGCCATATGGGCCATGAAGCCGGCCTCGTTCTCCCACGGCCCCCAGGGCAGATAGGTCCAGATATCCAAGGCCTGTTCGCCGCCGTGGGATGCCTGGTATAGGGCGGCGCCATGAATACCTGGGTCCAGGGGTTCAAGCTGGACCAGATCGCCGGTCATGATTTGCCGGGCCGGCACCCAGCCCGAGGGCGAATTGCGGATGGCTTCGCCCCAAAGTTCCCGCTCAAACGCCGTCTCATGCTTCACCACCATGATCATCGCTCCTTGTTTCAATTACCTGCCGTCATTTTGCCCTGGACATGGCGGGCGT
>JAYGEA010000079.1:0-10073 GCA_046582635.1 Alphaproteobacteria bacterium | reverse complement strand
GCCGCCCGGCATTCAGAGCACCGCAACCGGCCTGGGCCGCCACGATATGCTGGTGGATGAGTTGGCCCGGGCCCTGAACCCGGAGCCGCCCATCGCCAACCGCGACGGCGGCTTCATCGCGCCCGGCTACCGCCCCGAACTGGACGAATTGCGCCAGCTGCGCGATGCCTCCCGCAAATTGATCGTCGGGCTGGAGGGCGGCTATCGCCAGCAGACGGGCATCGACAACCTGAAAATTAAGCACAACCGGGTGCTGGGTTATTTCATCGAGGTCGCGGCCCGCCGGGCGGAGGGGATGCTGGGGGCACCCTTGAACGAAAGTTTTATCCATCGCCAGACCATGGCTAACGTGGTGCGTTTTTCCACCATTGAGCTGTCCGATCTGGAACGCCGCATCGCCGAAAGCGCGGACAAGGCCCTGGCCTTGGAGTTGCAGCTGTTCGACGACCTTGCCGGCAAAATCGCGGCAGAGGCGGAGGCCATTCACGATGCCGGCGGCGCCATGGCCGCCCTGGATGTGGCCGCCGCAAATGCCGAGATGGCCGCCAGTGGCCGCTATTGCCGGCCCGTGGTTGACGACGGCCGGGGTTTCGAAATCAAGGGCGGACGCCATCCGGTGGTGGAAGCGGCCCTGGCGGAGCGTAACGAAGGCGGCTTTATCGCCAACGACTGCACGCTGGGCAATTCGGACGGCGAGGCGGCCCGCATCTGGCTGGTCACCGGCCCCAACATGGCGGGCAAGAGCACCTTTTTGCGTCAGAATGCCCTGATCGCAATTCTGGCCCAGATGGGCGCTTACGTCCCCGCCGCTACCGCCCGCTTGGGTGCCGTGGACCGCCTGTTCAGCCGCGTGGGCGCGGCGGATGATCTGGCCCGGGGTCGCTCCACGTTCATGGTTGAGATGGTGGAGGCCGCGGCGATCCTGAACCAGGCCACGGAGCGGTCCTTGGTCATCCTGGATGAAATCGGCCGGGGCACGGCCACCTATGACGGCCTGTCCATCGCCTGGGCGGCGGTGGAGCATCTGCACAAAGTCAACCAATGCCGGGCGCTGTTCGCGACCCACTATCACGAACTGACCGCGCTATCGGGCAAGCTGGACGGCTTGTCCAACGTCACCATGCGGGTCAAGGAATGGCAGGGCGACGTGGTCTTTCTGCATGAAGTCAGCCCCGGTGCGGCCGACCGCAGCTACGGCATCCAAGTGGCCAAATTGGCCGGCCTGCCCATGGCCGTCATCGAGCGTGCGGAAGTGGTTCTTTCGGGCTTGGAAGATGGCGAGACACTCGGCAGAGACAGCGCTGCGCGCCTGGCGGAAGACCTGCCGTTGTTCGCCGCCGCCCGACCCGCCTCTGGCCCCCGCCAGACCGCGAACGAACCATCGGCGCTGGATAAAGCCCTGGCCGAGACCCTGCCCGACAGCCTGACCCCGCGGGAGGCGTTGGATCTGATCTATCGCTGGAAGGCTGAAGCAGACGAAGATTGAAGGGGCGGCCATGGGCCGCTTTCAACCGTCCTTAAAAAGCCTCCATTGGGCTGCGTTTTCTTTACATAACGCGACCACGTATCGTATCATCATTTCTCCAAAATCGCACTTTTGGGCGGACAAAAAGGGTGGTCGAAATCACCCGCGCGGGACGAACAATATGCCCGACATTGCGCCCCCGAATAACGATAGACCATTGGGAGGTGGATACGGATGGCAAAGGGAATTGACCTGATTTTTGGCGCGGCTGCCGGACTGGCGTTGATGGGGTTGGCGGGGATGGCGGCCGGGGAACAACAGAGGGCGAAAACCCCGACGCCCATGGCCGGTGGGCAGCAGATCGAAATTGGCGCCTCGGAACTACGTGACGGCCAGGTGGAACGCGCGATCAATCAGCCCGAAGGCAAGGCCCGCCTGATCAACTTTCCCGTGGCGGTCGGCAAGGTCCTGGTGGCCGACCCGGCGGTGGCCGACGTCGTGGTTATGTCGTCGCGGCAGATCTACCTGATCGGCTTGGCGGCGGGCGCCACGAACGCCTTTTTCCTGGATGACGAGGGGGTTGAGCTGTTGCGCCTGGAAATCCAGGTGCAACTGGATGTGGCCGCGGCCGACCGGTCGCTGAAATCCTTGCTGCCGGGGACCGAGATCAAGATCACGGCGATTAAATCGCATCTGTTTCTGACCGGCAGCGTCCGCTCGGTTGGTATTTCCAGGATTGCCCAGGTCATCGCCTCGCGCTTCGTCGCCAAAGACGCCAACGTCATCAACATGCTGATGGTGCTGGAGGATCAGGCGGGCAAGACGAAATTACCGCCAACGCCGGCGATCGCGCCCGTGACCTTCGAAAAGGCCGACAACAAACCCTACAAGGTCAAAATCTATCGCGCCACCGCGCCCTCCACCGCGCTGATCGGAAAATAGGCGCGTTAGAGGGCGGGAGACCTGACCCCGCTTTACATCGCCGCCCTTTCGGTCCAAGTTAAAACCGTTGCGCAGACCGCCATGGTTCGCGCGGCAATCGTTCTCGGGGCGGGGTGAAATTCCCCACCGGCGGTGATGGCATGTATTTTGTGCACGAGCCCGCGAGCGCCCATGGATATGTCGTTTGAAACGTCGATGGGGTCAGCAGATTTCGGTGAGACACCGAAGCCGACGGTCATAGTCCGGATGGTAGAGGACGAGGTAAATTGGCGCGCTTGCGGCATGGCCGCGTGATGCGCGTGCGGTTGCCTGCACGCCCTGAGTCTATTTTGACCAAGACAAGGGTGTTACAGATGAACCAGTCCTCAACAGCAGCAAGCCAATCAGAACCGCGCATCGCCTTCATTCAGGCCTGCTGGCACCGGGATATCGTCGATCAGGCGCGGGACGCCTTCGCCGTCGAGATCGAAAAGCATGGAATTTCCGGCGACCGCATCGACTATTTCGAAGTCCCCGACGCCTTCGAAATCCCCCTGCGCGCCAAACTGCTGTCCAAGAGCGGGCTCTACGGCGCCATCGTCGCCTCGGCCCTGGTGGTGGACGGCGGCATCTATCGCCACGAATTCGTCTCCAGCGCGGTGATCGATGCCTTGATGCGGGTTCAGTTGGAGACCGAGGTACCCATCATTTCAGCCGTGCTGACGCCACAAAATTTCCACGAGCACGGCGATCACAGAGATTTCTTCCTGAACCATTTCCGCATCAAGGGCGGCGAAGCGGCCTCGGCCTGCGCGGCGGTCCTAAATGAAAGCTATGGGGTCGATGAACGGCTGATAGCCTGAAAAAATCGCGTCACGCTCGCCGGAGGATCAGATAGATATCCGGGATAAGTTTGCAATTGGTCAAATCGCCGTAATCCCCCCGTCCACCACCAGCTCCGCGCCCGTCACGTGGCGGGCCTCGTCAGAGGCCAGGAACAGCACGCAATTGGCCACGTCTTCCGGGCGGCCCGGCTCGTCCATGGGGACGGATTTAATGAAGGCTTTCCAGGCCCGTTCCGGGTCGCCACCGCCCAGGTGCATGACTTCTTCGCCCATGTTGGTCTGGATGATGCCGGGGTGGATGGAATTGCAGCGGATGCCCAGGCCCTTGCGGGCGCAATCGATGGCCACGGACTTGGTCAACTGGCGCACCGCGCCTTTCGAGACGCCGTAGGCGATGGCGCCGGGCGTGCCGATCAGGCCGGCGACCGAGGACATATTGACGATGGCCCCGCCGCCATCGCCCCCCTTGGCTCGACCGCCCACTGACATGGCGGCAACGCCATATTTGCAGCCCAGGAAGACACCCTCCACGTTGACCGCCTGAATGGCGCGCCATTGGTCTAGATCGGTGTCGGCCAGGTATTGCATCTGCTGGGTCGCCAGGATGCCGGCGTTGTTGTGCAGGATGTCCAGGCGGCCGTGTTTGTCGGCGACCTGGTCCATCAGGCGCTGCCAATCGGCCTCCGCCCGGACGTCCTGCTGGATGAACATGGCCTTGCCGCCCAGTTCGTCGGCGACAGCTTGGCCGGCCTCCACATTAACATCCGTGACGGTGACGATAGCGCCTTCCTCGGCCAGGCGGCGGGCGGTGGCACGGCCGATGCCGGTGCCGCCGCCCGTGACAATGGCGACCTTGCCTTCTACACGACCTACCATCAGATTGCCGTCATGCCGCCGTCCACCACCAGCTCAGCGCCGGTGATGTGGCGGGCCTCGTCGGAGGCCAGGAACAGGATGCAGTTGGCCACATCCACGGCCTGGCCCGGCTCTCCCATGGGCACCAGGGACAGGCGCGCCTCCCAGTTGGCATCCACATTGCCGTTGCCCATGCCCATGACCTGGTCGCCCATGTTGGTGACAATGACGCCGGGGTGGACCGAGTTGCAGCGGATGCCCAGGCCTTTTTTGGCGCAATCGATGGCCACGGATTTGGTCATCTGCCGCACCGCGCCCTTCGAGGCGCCATAGGCGACCAGATGCGCGGTCGCGATCAGGCCGGCGATGGAGGACATGTTGACGATGGCGCCGCCACCATCCCCCCCCTTGGCCCGGCCGCCGTCGGCGCACATGGCGGCGACACCGTATTTGCAGCCCAGGAAGACGCCTTCCACATTGACCCGCTGCA
This sequence comes from Alphaproteobacteria bacterium, assembly GCA_046582635.1. GTDB lineage: Bacteria > Pseudomonadota > Alphaproteobacteria. Next base: position 5,497 of record JAYGEA010000079.1, on the reverse strand, counting down.
CCGCGCGCCATTGATCCAGGTCGGTCAGGGCCAGCTCCTGATCGTTTTCGGTCGCCAGAATGCCGGCATTGTTGACCAGAATATCCAGGCGGCCATGGTTTGACGCAACGGCTGCGAACAGGCTTTGCCAGCTGGCCTCTTCCCGGACATCGTGTTGGATGAATTGGGCATTCCCGCCCAGTTCGGCGGCCACTTCCTGACCGGTTTCATTGTCGAACTCGGCAACGGTCACAAGGGCGCCTTCTTCCGCCAGGCGTTTGGCGGCGGCCCGCCCGATGCCCGTGCCGGCACCCGATACGACGGCAACTTTTCCTTCCACGCGACCCATGATGTTTTCTCCCTATTTTGTTCTAAATTGAATTGATGCCGCCATCGACGACAAGTTCGGCGCCGGTGATATGGCGCGCTTCATCGGATGCCAGGAACAGGATGCAATTGGCCACATCCACCGCCTGGCCCGGCTCTCCCATGGGGATCAGGCGCATGCGGGAGGCAAACCGTTTCTCCCGATCGCCGCCCCCCAAGCCCAGGACCTGGTGCCCCATGTCGGTTTGAATCATCCCCGGATGCACCGAATTGCACCGGATGCCCAGGCCTTTTCTGGCGCAGTCGATGGCCACGGATTTGGTCATCTGCCGCACCGCGCCCTTGGACGCGCCATAGGCGATGGTGTAGGGCGTGCCCAGCATGGCGGCGAGCGACGATAGATTGACGATAGCCCCGCCGCCATCGCCACCTTTCGCCCTGCCGCCGTCGGCGCACATGGCCGCGACGCCGTATTTGCAGCCCAGAAATACCCCCTCCACGTTGACGGCCTGGATGGCGCGCCATTGTTCCATCTCGGTCAGGGCCAGGGATTGGTTGTCTTCGGTGGCAAGAATGCCGGCGTTGTTAACCAGAATATCCGGGCGGCCATGACTATCGGCAACGGCGGCGAACAAATTTTGCCAACTGGCTTCCTCGCGCACGTCGTGTTGAATGAATTGCGCCCGCCCGCCCAGGGCCTCGGCGGCGGCCTGGCCGCTGTCGCTGTTAAATTCGGCGATGGTGACAGTGGCGCCTTCCTCAATCAGCCGCGTGGCCGTGGCACGGCCAATGCCGGTGCCGCCCCCGGTGACGATGGCAACCTTTCCCGCAACTCTTCTCATGTCGTTTCCTTCCGTTTCTTGTTTTAGTACGGCCAATAACGTCCCGTGGCACCCAGCAACATGGTGACGATCCCCAGCATCAGGTTGATCCCGACCATTTTGCGGATCTTGGCCTGCTGCGCACCGGCGGCGGGAAAATCTTCCGCGCTCAGGGCGGTTTTCAACCGGGCATAGGGGCCGAAGTAGATGTGCAAAAACAGCGCAATCATGACCCAACCGGCGCCGTGCATCAAATGCACATGCAGGCCAATTCCGGAAAATCCGCCAAAATAGATGAAAATCATCACATAGCCGCTGACCAGCAACGCGGCAATGGCCAGAAACACCCGGGAGAAAAACCGCCGCAGCACACCGCACCACAACACCAGGCGAAGGGGCGGCGGCAGATGCATCTCGGCCGCCGGGCGCAGGCATTGATGGGCGAAATACATCCCCCCAACCCAAAATGCCGCGGCAAAAATATGCACTGCGATCCACAAACCCATGAATGTCCCTCCCTCTGCGGGCATGATCCTAATGCAACGGAGGACGTTTTGCCCGCGCCAAAATTGAACCGATCCGCTATCGTGCGGCGCAAATAATATTGTGCAAGCGAAAGGAAGCGAAATCGTGGCCATGAACCTGTTTGATTTAAGCGGCAAAGTCGCCGTCATTACCGGCTCCACCAAAGGCATCGGCCGGGCCATGGCCGAGGCCCTGGCCGAACATGGCGCCAAGGTGGTGATTACCTCCCGCAAGGCCGATCTGTGCGATGAAGTGGCGGCCGGTATCAATACGGCGGGCGGCGAAGCCATTGCCGTGCCGTGCAATATTTCCCGCCGGGAGGAGATGCACAATTTGCTGGATACCACGCGCAAGACCTGGGGGCAGATCGATATTCTGATCCTCAATGCCGCCGTGAACCCGTTTTACGGCTCCGCCCTGGATATCCCCGATGATGCCTTCGACAAGACCATGGACGTCAATATCAAGTGCAATCTGGCATTCTGCCGCGAGGTGATCCCGGAGATGCAGGCGCGCAAGGACGGCGCGGTGATGATCGTTTCCTCCGTCGGCGGGCTGCGCGGCAGCACCGTTTTGGGCGCCTATTGCATTTCCAAAGCGGCGGACATGCAGATCGTGCGCAACCTGGCGGCCGAATTCGGCAAGGACAACATCCGCGTCAACTGCATCGCGCCGGGCCTGGTCAAGACCAATTTCGCCCGCGCCCTGTATGAGGATCCGAAAGTGGCGGCGGAAAAATCCGCCGGCACGCCCATGCGCCGCCTGGGCGAGCCGGAGGATCTGGCCGGCATCGCCGTCTATCTGTCATCCAAGGCGGGGGCCTGGACCACGGGCCAGACCTTTTGCATCGATGGCGGCGTGACCACGGTCGGCGGATAGGGTTGTAACCATGGCCCGGGGCGATGCATTCACCGACCGGCGCAAGGTCATTGACCGCGCCACCCTCGGCCATGCGTTGTCCGAACTGGCGGAAGATTATCCGCCCGATTCCCAGGATCTGCGCCGTGCCGTCCTGGCCAAACTGAAGGATGCGCTCAGCGCCGGGCATGCGGAGGTCCAGCGCCGGTTCGAGGACGGGGCGGGGGGTAATCTGGTCGTGCGGGCTAATTGCTATCTGCTGGATCAGCTGATCCGGGCGCTGTACGACTTCACCACGGAATTGGTCTACAGCGCCAGCAATCCCACTGCCTCGGAACGCATCGGGCTGGTCGCCATCGGCGGTTACGGCCGGGGCGAGCTGGCGCCGCAGTCCGATATCGATCTGCTGTTCCTGTTGCCCTACAAGCAAACCCCCTGGGGCGAGCAGGTCGTGGAATATATGCTGTACATGCTGTGGGACCTGCGCCTGAAAGTTGGTCATGCCACGCGCACCGTCAATGAATGCATCCGCCTCTCCATCTCTGATCTGACCATCCGCACCACATTGCTGGAGGCGCGCTATCTGTGGGGCGACGAGGCGCTGTTCAAGGAAATGAAGCAGCGCTTCGATTATGAGGTCGTCGCCGACACCGGCCCGGATTTTATCGAGGCCAAGCTGGCGGAGCGTGACGAACGCCATCAACGCATGGGCGACAGCCGTTATCTGCTGGAACCCAATGTCAAGGACGGCAAGGGTGGCCTGCGGGATCTGCACACCATGTTCTGGATCGCCAAGTACCTCTACCGGGTCGGCGACGTGGCGGAACTGGTAGGCCAGGGTGTTTTCACCGAAGAGGAATACCGCCTTTTTGAAAAGGCCGAGACGTTCCTGCGTACGGTACGCTGCCAATTGCACTATCTGGCCAACCGGCCGGAAGAACGCATGACCTTCGATGTGCAGCCCGAACTGGCCCGGCGCCTGGGCTACACCGACCATGCCGGCACATCCGGCGTCGAACGCTTCATGAAGCATTATTTTCTGATCGCCAAGGATGTGGGCGATCTGACCCGTATCTTCTGTGCCGCCCTGGAGGAACAACATAAGCGCAAGCCCCGTTTCCGCCTGCCCCGCTTTGGCCTGCGCAAGCGGGAGGTGGATGGCTTTTTGGTCGAGGGGGACCGGATCAATCTGCTGGACCCGGATGATTTTCGCCGCGACCCGGTGAAGCTGATCCGATTGTTCCATGTGGCCCAGGAAAAAGAACTGGATATCCACCCCAACGCCCTGCGCCTGATCACCCGCAATCTGCGCCTGATTGATGGCGCGTTACGGGAAAACCAGGAGGCCAACCGCCTGTTTCTGGAAATCCTGACCTCGCGCCGCAACCCGGAGACCATTCTGCGACGAATGAACGAGTCCGGCGTGTTCGGCCGTTTCATACCAGATTTCGGCCGCGTGGTGGCGCAGATGCAGCACGATATGTATCACGTCTATACCGTGGACGAGCATACCATCCGGGCCATGGGCATCCTGGCCCGTATCGAGGAGGGCAGCCTGGCGGAAGACCATCCCCTCTCCACCGAGGTAATCGGCAAGGTGAAGTTGCGCCGGGTCTTGTACGTGGCGCTTTTGCTGCATGACATCGCCAAGGGCCGGGGCGGCGATCATTCCGTTCTAGGCGCCGAGATCGCCGAGCATCTGTGTCCGCGCCTGGGCATGGAATCGGCCGAGACCGAAACCGTCGCCTGGCTGGTGCGCTGGCATCTGGCCATGTCCAATACCGCCTTCAAGCGGGATCTGGACGATCCCAAGAGCATCAGCGATTTCGTCGAGCATGTGCAAAGTCCGGAGCGGCTGAAGCTGCTGGTGGTGCTGACGGTCTGCGATATTCGGGCCGTGGGTCCGGGCATTTGGAACGGTTGGAAGGGTCAGTTGCTGCGCACCCTGTACAGCCGGGCCGAAGAATACATGCTGGGCGGCCAACCGCTGGCAAACCGGGAAGAACGCGCAGACCTGGTCAAGGCGCAATTGCGCGAGCTGCTGGCTGATTGGCCGGAGGAGGCCGTGGACCGGCATCTTGGCCGCGGGGTCGCGGCATTCTGGCTATCGGCGGAGCTGTCCGACCATGAACATTGGGCCCGTCTGATGCGGGCGGCGGACGAGGCCGGGCAGGCCATAGCCATCGACACCCAGGTGCATCCCTTTGAAGCGGTCACCGTGGTGACCGTCTATACCGCCGATCACCCCGGGTTGTTCAGCCGACTCGCGGGCGCCATTACCCTAAGCGGCGCCACCATCATGGCGGCGCGGATTTTCACCACCACGGACGGCATGGCGCTTGATATCTTTTCGGTACAGGATTTGGACGGCAATCTGATCGAGCGCCCCGAGACCATCGGCCGGCTGCGTCTGACCATCGACAAAATTTTAAGCGGCGAGACGCTGTTGTCGGTTGCCTTAAGCGAGAAACGCAGCCACCTGCCGGGCCGGGCCAGTGTCTTTACGGTACAGCCGGCGGTGATTATCGATAACGATGCCTCCCGCACCCATACGGTCATCGAAGTCAACGGCCGCGACCGCCCCGCCCTGCTGCATGATCTGACCAAGGCGTTCTATAGCCTGTCCCTGACCATCGCCAACGCCCGCATCGCGACTTATGGCGAGCGGGCGGTGGATGTATTTTACGTCAAGGATCTGTTTGGCTTGAAAATCACCTCCCCAACCCGGCTGGAGACGATCCGGCAACGTCTGCTGGACGCCCTGGCGGAAAAAAATCAGGGCATGGACGAGACGGCCAGTGAAGACAGCCGCGTCAGCGCCTGATCGTCTTCTTGGAATTTTTTTGGGGCTGACCCAGATAACGCCAATGAGGTGTTATTATGGTCCGCATGCGGAAGAGCAGATTGAGCCAGGCAAAACAGTACCGGTTAATGGAACATTTTGTTGCCGGCACGACGGCGCGGTGCGCGGCAGCACTTGTCGGCGT
>JAYGEA010000329.1:0-8628 GCA_046582635.1 Alphaproteobacteria bacterium | reverse complement strand
ATGTTGGCGTCCGTGCGGTCGTGAATATTGCCCACGAGGGTGCGTTGGGAGAGGTGCAATTGTTCCAGGTTGTCTTCCAGGCTGGCAATACGTTTATTCAAGGCCTGATTGGTGGACAGGGCGTTGTTGCGCTGGTCGGTCAGGCGGTTGACCATGGCTTCACTACTTTCCAGGTCCTGGCGTAGATTTTGCCGCGCCTCGCGCAGGCCGGACAGATTGCCGCGCAGGACATCCAGGTTGGCGGCCAGGGCCCGGCGTTCCTGTGTTACCTGATCACGGTCGGACAGGGTCGACGCCAGGCGGTTGGCAACCAGATCCAGGTCTGTCCGCAGAACCGATCGATCCTTTTTCAGGCCCAGAACGTGCGCCCGCATGGTATCGAGATCAAGGGCCAGGTTCCGGCGTTCCCGGCGCACGCGGTCCTTCTCCGATTTGGTGGAGGCCAATTGTGTTGTAACCTGACTAAGGTCGGATTGCAGGTTGGAGGATTCATCCAAGGTACGGCGCAGGCTGGATCCCAAGCTGGCCAAACGGGCCTGCAACGCCTGACTTGTATCCAGCGCCAGATCCCGTTGCTTCTTGGTTTGCCCCAGGGTCCGCAATAGTTCAGCTCTTACCCGGTCCAGGCTGGCCCGTTGACGCAGCGCGTCACCCAACAGGCGCTGGTTGTCGGCCAGATTGGCGGTGATCTTGCGGTATTTCTTTTCGACGGCCCGCATTTCCGCGTTCAGGCGGTCATGGGCGCCGAGCATAAGGGCGATGTGGTTGTCCTTGCCGGCTATAATGTCTTGTTGAAGAAAAATTCCGGCACTTGCATAAGCCAGCCAACCCAGCACCAGCAGCGACATCAGGCTCAGCCCGATCTGGCTACGCCTGCCCATGGTGATAAAACTGACTTCGCCGCGGGCGCGCAGAAAAATCTGCCGCTCCGGGTACAAGCGATCCAACAGCCACATCACTTTGGCTGTGATGCCCTCATTCATGCCGTGCCTCTCCCCAGGCGCTTGCGCGCCGTCCCATTCATCGTATCACGCCAACTTTTAGCGTGCATTGCATCCGATCCCGACGCGCATTGCAATGAATTTTATGTGAAATTGATGCGTAATGGCGCGGCGCATGAGCCCTTCTCCGACCGTTTTGGTTTACCCGGACAGAATGGTTAACATAGGTTAACAGAATGATAATATTTCGCCGTCATGCCGGCCTGATTGCGCGCCTCGTGGTTAAAGGGCGGTTTTAGGGCACCTTTGAAATGGCTTGCCACCAGAGCCCGCCAACGAGAGGTGGGCTCCACGCCATCGCGCTGGCATAGCCATTCGAACCAACGGCGGCCGGCGGCCACATGGCCGATTTCCTCGTCCAGTATCAATTGCAAAAGGGCGGCCGACGGCTCATCGCCGGCGCGCTGTAGCTTCGCGACCATGGCTGGTGTGACGTCAAGGCCCCGCGCCTCCAACACCATTGGCACGACGGCCAGGCGGGCGGCAAGATCGTGGGCGGTGTCTTCGGCGGCCTGCCACAGACCGTCATGGGCGGGCAGGTCACCATAGGCCGCCTCCAGTTCGGCCAGCCGGTCGCTCAACAATATAAAATGCCGGCCTTCATCGGCCGCCACCCCAACCCAGTCGTCAAAAAAGGCGCGCGGTAGACCAGCATGGGCGAACCGGGCGATTAGATCCCAGGCCAAATCGATGGCATTCAATTCAATGTGCGCGATGGCGTGCAATAGGGCGATACGGCCACGGGAACCGGACAGCCGCCGCCGCGGCATTTCCCTGGGCGGTCGCAATTCCGGCCGTTCGGGCCGCGCCGGCCTGCCGGGCGGCGAGGTGGAACCGGCCCCGCCAATTTCCGCGCAAATGGTAGTGACCGTGCCGTCGCGCCAATCAGAGGCCAGTCTGCGGCCGGCGGCGGCCTTGGCAAGCGGATCGGCCGTTCGCAATACCTTGCAGGCTCGTTCGGATAAATTTCCCGTAATCCCGTCAGCTGCCATGTCGCGCCCGAAAAAAGCCCCATCCAGCTTCACAGTTTATCGCCGGCGCACGAAATTAACCATGTTTCCTAACCAGCTGTTAATTAAACCCGTGAGAGATTGTAATGCCCATGAAAACATGGCCGTTAGGCTGGCTAGGGTCGAGGGCGAGAGGTACAGTTACGGGGTCAGTCCAGTATGCAGAATTCGCAATATTCCGATGCAACCGTGTTGTTGTTTGATCGCCAGCAAGCGGTACGAAAGCAGACACGTTCTGTCTTGAATGCTCTTGGGTTTAAGTCATTCCTTGAATTCAGTGATATGGAATCGGCTCGCTTCGCGTTGAGCAATCAGCATGTTGAAATTATCATATTGGCACTGGAGGCCGAAGATTGCGGCGTGCTGCGCCTGATCCGGGACATCCGCGGACGGCGCCATGGCCTGGACCCATTCGTGCCGATCCTGCTGACCACCTGGGATGCCAAGATGAAAGTTCTGAAACCGGTGATCGGGGCCGGGGCGGACGACATTTTGCTCTATCCGTTTTCAACCAATCAAATGGGTCAGCGGATCGACGTCTTGGCAAGTAAACGCAAACCGTTCGTTATTTCCGAAGATTACTTTGGCCCCGACCGGCGCAGCGCCGCCGATTTGCGTGATGACCCCACCTCCATCGTGGTGCCCAATGGCTTGCAGGCCCGGGCCCAGGGACGGCGCGACTTGGCACCCAATACGGCCCGGATCGATGCGGCAATGGTCGAGTTGCGGCGTCTGAAGTTGCGCAATGTGGCGCGCCGTATCTGGTTTCTAGCCGACAATCTTAAGGCCGCCTTGCCCGACCCATCTTTGCCCGACCGTTATCAGAGCGAAATGACCAATCTGCAAAAATCCATTCGTGTCTATGGCAAAACCCTGATGCCCGGCGATCCGGCGGATCTTTCCACCCTGAGCGAAAGCCTGTCGGGCGTGCTGACGGGGTGTTTGGCAAACCGGTGGGTGCCAAGGGGTTGTTCCTATTGGAACAAAGCGCCCTGGCCCTGCGGGTTGCCTCGAAACTGGATCACGAGGAGAGCAACGCGGGCGAAGCCATCTCCGATGCGGTCGCCGAGACCTCCCGCGTACAAGGCGATCTGATCCGCGCCGTCATGGGCTAATTTACCACAGTTACGTCTCGCTTGCTGCTTGGTGTAGGCTGTCGTCAAAGACACTCGACAGCAAGAGGAAGCGTGATGGAGTTATTTGATCTTAGCGACCGGGTCGCCGTCATCACCGGTTCGAGCAAGGGCATCGGCAAGGCCATCGCCGCGCGGATGGCCCAACATGGGGCCAAGGTGGTGGTTTCGTCCCGCAAGGGAGAGGCCTGCGATGCGGTGCGCGACGAGATAAACCGCGACTATGCCGCCAACGGCGGCGAGGCTATTTCCATTCCCGCCCATGTGGGCGTGGACGAGGACCTGCGCAGGCTGGTCGATGGCACCATGGACAAGTGGGGCAAGATCACCACCTTGGTGCCCAACGCGGCTTCCAATCCCTATTACGGCCCCTCGGCCGAAATGCCGGAAGAGGCCTTTGACAAGATCCTCGAGACCAACGTGAAAAGCGTTTTCAAGCTGTGCCACATGGTCATCCCGGGCATGGTCGAGGCGGGCAAAGGCTCTATCACCATTATTTCGTCCAATTCCGGCCTCAAGGGATCGCCCTTTCTGTGCGGCTATTCCATCTCGAAAGTGGCGGAACATCAGATCGCCCGTAATCTGGCTGTTGAATTCGGCCCCCAGGGCGTGCGCGTGAATGCCATTGCGCCGGGCCTGATTAAAACCGATTTCGCCAAGACCCTGTGGACCAATCCCGACCGTCTGGCCCGGGTGGAAAACCTCCTCCCCCTGCGCCGGATCGGCATCCCCGACGAGATTGCCGGCACGGCGGTGTTCCTGGCCAGTGATGCCGCCGCGTTCCTGACTGGTCAGGTCCTGAACGTGGATGGCGGCAACGCAATAGTTTAGCTGATGGGTGTTTAGATGGTGGGTGTTTAGATCATGAGAGCGTTAATTGCCGGCGGCTGCGGCTTTGTCGGATTGAACATTGCCGAGGCCCTGTTGCGGCGCGGCGATGATGCCATTCTGTTTGATGCAAACCCCCTGCATGGGGAGGCGGCCCGGGCCTTCGATGCCTTGCCGGGGACATATGTGGTGCATCAAGGCGACGTGCGGGATCCAGCTTCGGTGGCCGCCGCCTTTGAACTTGGAGAGGTTGACGCCGTGTTGTATGGCGCCGCCATGACCTCCGGCCCGGAGCGGGAGCGGTCGGCGCCGGACCAGGTTCTGCAGGTCAACCTGCTGGGTTTTGTCAATGTGCTGACGGCGGCGGCCCGGGCGGGTGGTGTGCGCCGGGTGATCAATATTGGCTCCGGCTCCGCCTATGGCCCCTACCGCATGGTGGGCGAAGGGGCGTTGGTGGAGGAGGAGACACCGTCCGCGCCCGAAAGCCTGTACGGCATCACCAAGCATGCCTCGGAAGCGGTGGGCCGGCGCCTCGGCGGCCTGCTGGAGCTGGATGTGCGGTCCGTGCGTCTGGCGGCGGTCTATGGCCCTTGGGAAATCGACAGCGGGGCCCGTGACACCCTAAGCCCGCTGATGCAGGCGGGGCTTGTCGCCCTGGCCGGCGGGCGGGCGGTTTTGCCGCGCCGGGACCGCCAGGATTGGGTCTATTCCCGGGACGTGGCGACGGCCTTGTTGGCTTTGATGGATATCAATGCACCGGACCATGATCTGTATCATATTGTCTCGGATATGCCCTGCGGCGTCGTTGACTGGTGCAAAGCCTTGGATGTGGCCTATCCGGAATTCAGCCATGCCATGGCGGGAGATGGCAGCGCGGCCGCGAATATCGACCTGCATGGCGACAGCGACCGCCGGCCCCTGTCCGGCGCGCGGTTGCGTGCCGATATTGGCCATGCCCTGCCCGATGATCCGAACGCCGCCTTTGCGGATTTTCTGGATTGGATGGCCCAACATGGGGCATTCTGGAAAAAAATAAAAACTTTGAGGAGACGTGAGCCATGAAATTCGGGATCTTTTACGAGCACCAATTACCCCGGCCCTGGGAAGCGGACGGCGAATATAACCTGCTGCAGAATTCCCTGTCTCAGATCGAGCTGGCGGACCGCCTGGGCTATGACTATGCCTGGATGGTGGAGCATCATTTTCTGGAGGAATATTCCCACGCCTCCTCGCCCGAGACGTTCCTGGGCGCTGCCAGCCAGCGGACTTCGAACATCCGCCTGGGCTTTGGCATTATTCAAGCCACCACCAACCAGCCCCACCGCGTGGCCGAAAAAGTCTCGACCCTGGATCTGCTCTCAGGCGGCCGGGTGGAATTCGGCCTGGGCGAGGGTGCGGGGCCGGCGGAACTGCACCCCTTCGGCACCCAGGTGAGGACGAAACGGGATCGCTGGGAAGAGGCCGTAAAGGCTATTATCCCCATGTTCACCAAGGAGGATTGGGAATTCCACGGCGAATATCACGATTTCCCCGCCCGCAGTGTCTTGCCTAAACCCTTCCAGAAACCGCATCCGCCGTTGTGGGTGGCCTGCTCCAACATCCAGACCATCACCTTGGCCGGGCAATGGGGCATGGGCGCCTTGGGCTTCACCTTTGTCTCGCCGGATGCGGCCACGGCCTGGGTGAACCAGTATTACAACAACATGCTGCACCATTCGAACCTGCTGACGGACTACCCCAGGAACCCCAACGTGGCCATGGTGTCGGGCTTCATGTGCGCCGATACGGACGCCGAAGCCAGGGAAAAAGCGGCCGGCTGGACCTTCTTCATCTTTGCCCTGTCGCACTATGGCCGGGAAGGCATCGATGCGCCGGGCAAGGGCGATTTGTGGAAACTGTACCAGGATTGGCGGCATTCGGAAAAAGCGCAAAAGGCCCTGACCGCCGGGCTGATCGGCTCGCCGGAAACCATCCGCGAAAAATTGCGCCAGTATGAAGAGGCCCATGTGGACCAGGTGATACTGTTGAACCAGGCCGGCAAGACCTCGCACCAGGATATCTGCGACAGCCTGAAAATGTTCGCCGAAGAAGTGATGCCGGAATTCCATGCCCGGGAGACCGAGCATCAGGCCTGGAAAGAGGGCGTCATGAGCGGCGCCATAAAGCTGGAGGAACTGGACACCCAGCCCTACGATGTGTTCAGCCATCAGAACGAAGACATCGTGCGCCTGACGCCGGAACAACTGAAGGCGCACATGGCCAAAAAAGAGGCCGACCAACGCGCCCAGGCCGCCGCCGCCGACAAAAAAACCAGCAGCGCGGCGGAATAACATGGCCACAACAATGCAAAACCTGCGAGAAATGATCCAGGGCCCGGACGCGGTCTGCGCCCCCCTGGTGCTGGACCCCATGATGGCCAGGCTGGCGGAACAGGCCGGTTTCAAGGCGTTGTATCTGGGCGGCGGGGCCTCGGGCTACCGCAAGGTGCATCTGGAGGCCAATTTGAGCCTGACCGAGATGTGCCAGGCCGCCTTGGATATCCGCACGGTCACGGAACTGCCCCTGATCCTGGACGCCGCCGCCGGCTTTGGCGATCCCATGCATATGCACCGGACCGTTGCCATGGCGGAGGCGGCCGGTTTCGCCGCCATCGAGATCGAGGATCAGTATTTGCCCAAACGGGCGCACCATCATGTGGGCATCGAACACATGGTACCGCTGGAAATCATGGCCGACAAAATGCGCGAGGCCGCCGCCGCCCGGCGTAATCCCGATACCCTGATCATCGGCCGCACGAACGGTATCCGCGCCTCCAACATGGACGACGCCCTGCGACGGGCCGAGGCCTACCGTGCGGCCGGCGCCGATGTGTTGATGTTGAGCCCCCGCAATGCGGACGAGGTGCGCCATGTGGCCGAACGTCTGGGCGGCCCCCTCATGCTGTTATTGCGCGGCGGCGGCATGGCTAGCCTGGATATGACCATTGCTGATGTGTCGGCCCTGGGCTACCGCATCCTGGCCGATCCCTCCATGCCCCTGTCGGCGGCGTACGAGGCCATGCGCGGCGTCTACAATGAAATGGCCGACGGCTTCACCCTGACCTCCCCCCCGGCGGCCGATTGGGGCAAGCTGCAGGACGACATCCACGAGACCATCGGTTTGGAGCATCTGTTGGAGGTGGAGCGGCGCACGGTTGAAAAAGGCTAGGTGTCATGACCGACTGGCACATCGCCCAACTGAACGTCGGCCGCGCTCTATACGATTTGGACGACCCCCGCATGGCGGGCTTCATGGGCCGCCTGGACGAGATCAACGCCCTGGCTGACGCCGCGCCGGGGTTTGTTTGGCGTCTGCAATCCGATGCCGGCAACGCCACCGACATCAAGCTGACCGACGACCCAGCGTTCATCGTCAACCTCTCGGTCTGGCAAACCATCGAACAGCTCAAGGATTTTGCCTACAACTCGGCCCACGCGCCGATCATGGCCCAGCGCCGCAATTGGTTCGAAGTTCCAACCGAGGCTTACCTGACATTGTGGTGGGTTCCGATAAGCACCCCGCCCACGGCGGAAGAGGCATTGGCGCGACTGGAAACCCTTAGGTGCCAGGGCGCATCGGCGGCGGCCTTCGATTTTCAAACGATCTTTCCGCCGGCATCCGCCTAACCTCTCAATTGCAATTGCCAGCCGCGAAGCGAAAGAATTATGGTGATATGAGCCGCTTTTCCCCTGCTTAAAAGCGGAAAGAACGGCTCATGTCGACCTAATTCGATCTCTCGGAATGAGCATAAATCACAATTCAAGATCTGACCCCTACGCTTTGACTCCTACCCTTCTAAATCACCGAACCGTCGTAGTCTCGATCATATGCTGGCGTAGGGGCTGATAGCTTTGTCAGTCATGGTTCTATTCCTGTGTTGAGCGAGGTTCTGGAAACCCCAAATCTCAACGCAGGACAGACCTGCCTGTTACCATGCGGTCTTCGACACATGCTGAGATAAAATTTCGCGCGAGCGATTTAGGTCTTTGACCCAATGTGCCCCGCGCGAGGTTCAAAGTTCGCGCGCTCGCCAACTGTCGGTATTAGCTATCTCCCATCCGAAGACGGGTCAGGCGTCGTTATTGGCCGTATCATCCGAGGCAACAATTTCCTGAAACCTCGGAAGATATAGTTTGATGGTGGTGCCGTGGCCAACCTCGCTGTCGATCGTAACATGCCCATCGGATTGCTTAGTAAAGCCGTAGACCATGCTGAGGCCAAGACCGCTGCCTTCGCCCACGTCCTTAGTCGTGAAGAACGGCTCAAATGCCTTTTCCAAGACCTCCGCCGGCATGCCAGTACCGTTGTCACGGGCCGCCACCTCTACGTAATCCCCGGGCGTCACCTCTTCCTGCTGCTGCGCATAAGCCTCATCAAATGTGACATTGGCGGTTTCTATCACCAGAATTCCGCCCTGCGGCATCGCATCCCTGGCGTTCATCGCCAGGTTACGCAAGGACCTCTCAAATTGGTGCGGGTCGGCACCCAGTTCGACGGCCCCGGCCACATCGGCGTGCGCACATCCAAAGGCGATTTCTTTTACAACGGGCGTATTTTGGCAAAGGTGGGCGGGGCCTACGGCCTCGGGCCCCTGGGCGTCGAACATGTTGCCCAGAA
>JAYGEA010000292.1:0-13460 GCA_046582635.1 Alphaproteobacteria bacterium | reverse complement strand
CCGTCAACGAGATCTATGGCGAATACTTTCCCCATGATCCACCCGCGCGCACCTTTGCCGCCGTAGGCTCCTGGCCGATGCCCTTTGATATTGAAATTGAGTGTATCGCCATCGCCTGATGGCCAGAATCGAGTTTTCGATAGGGATTAGGTTTTAGTTGGGTCCGCCATGGGCGTGACAGCGTGGATGCGGTGCATGGTGATGCCACCCGCGTCCAGCGCGGCAAACGTACGGGCCCAGTATTCCACTTCCGACATGACCCATTCCTGAAGTTCCCGTGACAGGGGGGTATTGGGGACGGAATCGCCGAACTTGCGAATATCGCTCAACAACGCGGCCTTGTATGACTTGGTCTCGTCCTTGGCGACACGGACGTCGAAGCCGACCTTGTTCAGGCCCTCTCGGACTTCATCCAGCTCGAACAACCGCGGCACGGTGCGGTGCAGGGCGCTCCACTCGGCGCGCTCTTCCTGACCTTTGCTCGGGTTGACGAGAAATTCGGTGACCAACAAATGACTGCTGGGCTTTAGCAGGTCGGCCAATGTCTTGAACAGCCGCTCCCGCTCCGGAATTTGGTAAAGACATTCCCGGATCACAATGGCATCGCGCTTGTGTTCTCGAATTTCCGGATCATCAAGTTCCAAATTTCGAATGACGGCTTTTTTGACCAGACCTTCCTTGGCGGACAAGCGGACAGCCTCTTCCACCAGGTTGTTATTCCATTCAACACCATCGACCCAGGCCCCGGTATCCTTGGCGATGGTCCGCGCCGTCGTGCCCAGGCGGGCGCTGATATTCGGGACCGTCATCTCCGCGTTCAATCCAATTGGGTTGACCAGGTCCCGCGTACGATCACGGCTGGACGGGCCGTCATTACCTTCGCCGTACAGACGTTGGATGGAAGCAATGCGCTGCGGTGTCCATTCGGCGACGCCGCTGGGCGAGGGAAAGTCTTCCTCGACATCTTCCGCCGCCGCTGCCTCGCGTGCCTTGGCCATTTTCTTTTCGGCCTGGGCATCGGGCGCCTCGTCGCCATTCCACCAAGCCTTCAGGCGGCCGCTGATGCCGGCGGACGGGGATGTAGCTAGTGTCTCGGCCATAACCGCGCCGTCAGTTTTCTGCATGAGAGGGCGCCGCGGTGTTCGTGGTAGAGGTTCCCCGGCTCCAACCCGCAATAAGGACACCAACGCCGAGGTTGGAGAAACGCACCCCAATCCAGTCTTCAAGCAGCCGCATCACTTGGGCCGTTACCCGGCCCGGAATATTGGGCAGCTCCAACTCCAATTCGTCACCAATATTCAGACCGCAATTCGGTTCCAACATGGCGCCCGAGATGGACACATCGTGAAGCCGTCCCTGAAAGGTCCGGCCCTCGAGAAAAATCGTGACTTTGGCATCTACATGCGCACGCGAAAAATCACGCTGCTTCTCAAAAGCGGCGCGCTGCGAATTCGTGGCTTTTTCAAACAGGCGTTTTAAAAATCGCCCAGACGACTTAACCATCTTACCCGTCCCATCAGCCAACCAAAACAAGGTACAATTCTTGGTTGGGAGCCTAGGAAACTAGCGTAATAGACTTAGCAATTGGTTAATATCAGACCTCATCCGTGGGTGGTATTCACACCTATTAACATGCCATGACGTATCTTGAGTAATACCCAAAATTCGATTGTTGGGGCGGCCCCATATTGTTGGGCAGTCTAGCGGTCGGACCCTTGGAAAATTGAGAGTATAAATACATTTGGTCGGCGTTTACGAATTGATCAGGTCTGTTTGTTAAAAATTCGGGATGGAAGCTGTATTTCCCTCTGGAGTGGGCGTGAGTATTTCGACACCAATAACCAGGGCATCTGCCCAGGAGCCACATCCCGCGAACGCGGTATGGCGCATCATTATTGTAAATTTCAGCAATTTTGACCACCAGCGTCTGAACTTGGTATTGCGCCAATGCTTCGGTGCGACCTGTAAACTGCGGTGGATTGATGCTGTTGAAGATGGGGTATCCTCCTACGAGGATGTAAGAGCATCCATCGACCATGACCTGACCATTTATCTGTACGGCGAAACCATGGTGCGGACCGGACCGGCTGTGGAACAGATGTTGGAAGCTTCACCAACGACACCCCGGTTAATAATCGCCAATATGACACCTGATTTCGCTGGGCAACATGGCATCGATTGCCTGCCGTTGGAGCAACTGACGCCGGCGCTGTTGTGGACCATGACCCGCTATCTATCGGAAAAAATCCGCGCCGATGGGCAAGTGGACCTTAATCGCGAACTGACCAAGGATTTGGCCGCCGCACAACACGATCTTGTCATCGCCCGCGACGACACCCATGACGAGGCCGAACGCTTGCGCCGCCTGGCCGAACACAGCCTCATTGGTATTTGGCATCAAAATTCGGATGGCGGCACGGTCTTCATCAATTCCAGGGCAGCGGACATTCTCCAGGTATCCCCAACGTCGGCCCCCATACACAACGGGCTGGAGGCCTTTATCGCGCCGGAGGAACGCAGGCGGTTGGCCAGCGCACAACAGGCTTGGCTGAATGGCGAAGTACAGGAGCTGGAATGCCGGATAATTGCCCCCAAATCGGGTCAAGAAAAAACCTTGCTTGTATCCGGCACCCCAACGGCAAAGCCGAACGATCCCACGGGCGGTTTATTGCTGAGCCTGCTTGATATCTCGGAACGAAAACGCTCCGCGGCCATGATCGAACAGCTGTCCCATCACGATGCCTTGACCGGACTGCCCAATCGGACCCTGTTTCTGGATCGGCTGCAACAGGCCCAGGCGCAAGCCAAGCGGGGCCGGAAACACAACGCTCTGCTGATCCTTGATCTGGATAACTTCAAGGATATCAATGACACCCACGGCCATCGCATAGGTGATGAAATACTGCGCATGGCTGCAACCCGGTTGACCCACTGCAGCCGCAATACGGACACGGTTGCCCGTCTGGGAAGCGATGAATTTGCCATCATCTGTACCGAGCTGGGTCATGGCAATCTGGTTCAGTGCATGGCGGAACGCCTGATCGAGGCCATGACCAAGCCGTTTCAAGTTGATGGCGAAACAATCCGTGCCACGGCTTCCATCGGTATTGCATTGTTTCCGGGCGATGCCGATAGTGCCGATCAGTTGATCAAGTTCGCCGACATGGCGCTTCATCAAGCCAAGACATCGGGGCGCAATCGCTGTCATTTCTTCTCCCCCGCCATGGACGAGGCTGTTCGCAGGCGCAAGGGACTTGAGGATGATTTGCGACGGGCAATTAACGATGAAGACTTCACTTTGCTGTACCAACCACAACTTCGCCTCGGCGATGAGCAAGTTTATGGCGCCGAAGCCTTGGTCCGCTGGAACCATCCCGATCGCGGCCTTGTTTCGCCCGCCGATTTCATACCCCTTGCGGAAAGTACCGGCCTGATCCGCGAGCTGGGCCATTGGGTGCTGCGCACGGCTTGTGCCCAAGGTCGGGCCTGGGCGGATGCCGGCCATGGCGATCTTCGCATCGCCGTCAATTTGTCGGCGGTGGAGTTCATGAGCGACAACTTGCTGTCCAACGTGCGCAGCGCCCTGGCGGAAAGCGGCCTACAACCCGAGCAATTGGAATTGGAGATCACCGAAAGCGCGATCATGGCGGACATGGAAAAGGCCATCGCCACCATGCAGGGCCTGCGCGAGATCGGTGTCCGCCTGGCGTTGGATGATTTTGGAACCGGTTTTTCATCCCTGGCCTACCTGAAGCGTTTCCCGGTACAGGCCCTGAAAATCGACCGCTCCTTCGTCAAGGAAATCCTGTTCAGCGCCGAAGACGCCGCCATAGCCACCGCCGTTATCAGTCTGGGGCAAAGCCTGAAACTCGAAGTCATCGCCGAGGGCGTGGAAGAGCCCGCCCAGGCCGACCACCTGCGCCTAGCGGGCTGTGATTGCGCCCAAGGTTTCTTCTTTGGCCGGCCGGTGCCGCCGGCTGATTTTTTTGCTGGCACGGCCTCCGAAAATTAGATCGCGAAGGACACCGGCACACAGCGGGGGCCGCGAACCTGGCCGCCGACCCAGGTAACTTTTTCCGGGTCGGAAAGTTCAAACTCCGGAATGCGTTCGAACCAGACCCGCAGGGCCACGTCCATTTCCATGCGGGCCAGATTGGAGCCGGCGCAACGGTGGATGCCGACGCCAAAAGCGATATGACGGTTCTTTTTCCGATCGATCACCACCTCATCGGCACGGTCAAAGATTTCCGGGTCATGGTTGGCGGCGGGAAAATTGAGCAGGATTTTGTCACCCGGAATAAATTCGGCATCACCCATGGTGACAGGTTCCGTCACTTTGCGGGCCATGGTTACGGGTGAGTAATAACGCAACATCTCTTCGATCGCGGTGCCGAACAGCGATGCGTCGCCAGCCAGGCGGCGGCGGTCGTCCGCATGGCCGGCGAAATGCCACAAGGCAGAGCCAATGGAACTCCACGTCGTATCAATGCCGGCCACCAGCAACAGGTTGCACATGCCAATCACCGTGTAATCGCTCAACGGCTGGCCATCGATCTCCGAGGCAATCAGTTTGGAAATCATGTCGTCGCCGGGGCTCTTGCGCCGCTCCGTTACCAGTTCAGCAAAAAACTCCCGAATAATCTTCCGGTACTTGGTCCGCATTTCCGGCTGAGTTTGTCCCAACTCCAGTACGCCGCGGGTCCATTCGGTGAAATCATCGCCGCGCGCCGGGTCGATCCCCAGCATGGCTGCAATCACGCGGGGGGGAATCTGCTGCGCATAATCGGTTGCGGCATCGGCTGATCCATTGGCGATGAAGCGGTCGATCAGATCATGGCAAAGCTGCTCTGACGAGGGCCGAAATTTCTCCACCTCCCTGGGGTTAAAAAATGGCAGGATCATACGCCGATAGGCAATTTGTTCCGGCGGGTCGGCGGTGATGGGCGGGCTTTCCGAGCCGTACTGCTTGGCCTCGGCAATCAATTCAGCGCGCAGTTCCGGCGATGGCGGCATAACGTTCGGCGCCCGGGACGACAGCTCCGGCACCATGCGCACCATGGTTTGCAGATCCTTGTATTTCGTCGGCAGCCAACTGCCGCCCCAACGCGTGGTATGCGCAATCGGGCAGGTCTCCCGCAGTTCTTTCCAGACGGGCACCGGATCGCGAACATATTCCTCGTCGAGGACGTCATAGTCCGTCGCCCAATCCTTGACCGGGCAGCCTTCTTGCTCACTCATGATCCCATCCCTTGCAGCTATTTCGGCTATTATCCCACACGAATGACGGAATTGGGAAGTGCTGTAAAAGGCAGGCCTTGAGGGACCGGGGCCGTTCAGGCATGAGTGCGTAAATTTCGCAGCCTTTCATGGAAAGATTGGTGCGTCGTTTCGGCCCATCGCGATCAGTTGAGCGCTGTTTCTGGGCATGGGCCTGACCGGCAATGGCTCTTCCACGCCATCGGCGCCGCCATGGCCGCCGTCCTGAACCCGGATTTCGAATTGGAGGAATTCGTCATCGCATCGGAAACCGACCAGGAGGAAATCCAGTAAAGATTCGAGGAGCTGGTGCAGGATCTGGAGAGTTCGGATTAGTACGCCTCTACGTGGCCTCGCGATTATCCCGTAGTAAGACGTCATAGTCTTCGCCACCAAAGAAGATGCTAACCACGGTGACGGAATTCTTAACGTCATCCACCAGGAATGCGATCACGGCGCGCCGACGATCAGAAAGAATTCGCAATCCAATCGTAAGATCGTCTCGGCGCGTGCCTCGATTAGGATTTATCTTCAGGGATTGTATGAATGCGCGCAGTTCCAAAACTCGTTGTTCGACCCGGTTTATCGCCGTTTCCGGCCTATCACCGAAATGAAGATAGCTTCGAAGCAAATGGTCTGAAATCCGATTATAATCATCAGTAATTTTTTCGGTGAAGATCAACTCATATGTCGTCATTCCCCGTCAGTGCCGAGCCTGGCTAACCGTTTTTCCGCCATCATGGTATCAATTGCCGCATCCATTTCGTCTTCGGACATGGTCGGTTGCCGTATACGCCATTCCAGGTCCTTTCGTATCGCCTCAAGGTGTGCGGCATGGGTATCCCCCTCACGTTCCACCAAACGCAATCCGTGTTGCAAGACAGCACTTACAGATGCAAATTTTCCGCTTTCAACCAACAATTTTGCCAGTGCATAGCCTTGATCAGTCAAAGATACCGTCGGTTTTGCTGTCATGAATTTCCTCCAAAAAAAATGGTACCACTAAGTAGCCCCAAAAAACAAGGCCATGCACCCTGGCATAGAGGTAGAAATTGTATTCATTAATAACTGCGCGGCAGGCCCATGCGTTCGCCAAGAAAACTGCGCACCATTTCGTTGGAGATCGGGCTGAAGGGGCCCAGACGGGCATCGCGGAACAGGCGTTCAAGGGGCGAGGCTTCGACCAGGCCGTAACCACCCAGGACGCGCATGCAGCGGTCGGTACAGCGAATGGCGGTTTCCGAGGCGGCCAGCTTGGCCATGGCGGCCTCGTTGGCGCAATCCCGGCCCTGGGACAGCAGCCAGGCGGCTTTTTCAGTTAGCAATCTGATTTGCGCCAGCTCCGTCGCCACATCCGCCAATGGGTGCTGCACCGCCTGAAAGGCGCCGATGGGGCGGCCGAAAGCTTCGCGGTCCTTGGCATATTGCAGGGCGATGTCCAGGGCGGCGGCGGTGATACCCACATAGATCGCGGCGGACAAAATGCGCTCCTCATCCAACGAAGACAGCAAGGCATACCAACCCCGGCCCCGCTCGCCGACCAGACTGTCCTCCGGCGCGGCTGCCCCGTCGAAAAAGACTTCCGATGTGCCCCCCGCCCGCATGCCCATCAGTTCCAGCCCCCGCACCTCGACGCCACTTTGTTGCCGCGGCGTCAGAATCAGGGACAGGCCTCGCGCCCGCTTGCCCCCTTCCACCGCGTCCGTGCGGCAGAGCACCAGAATGGCGTCGGCCTGGCCGGCGAAGGTTGTGAACAGCTTCTGCCCGTTCACAGTCCATTGACCGTCCGCCAATTCCGCCCTGGTGGTCAGACCCAATATATCCGTGCCACCACTGGGTTCGGTCATGCCAAAGGCCATGATGAAATCACCGCGCACAAGGCGGGGCAGATATTCGGCTTGCTGGGCCGGGGTACCATGTTCGTGAAACAGCCGCGCGGTCATGGACAATAGGACCCAGTCCATGGCCAGAGAGGGAAATCGCCGCGCCAGTTCCTCGCAAAACACCGAACCGGTCATGGCGTCCGCATTGCTGCCGCCAAACGCCTCCCCCACGGCCAGACCCAGCCAACCCTGTTCGGCAAAGTGGTTCCAAATTTCGCGTGGGATAGTGCGGGCCCGGTCATATTCCCTGATCCGCTCCTCCGGCAGTTCGCGCTCAAAGAACCGGCTTACGCTATGGCGCAGCAGATCATGTTCCTGTGGTGCGTCAAAATTCATGGGTATTGCCGTCAGGCGTCCGGGAAATCCCGCTGCGCCGCCGGCGTGGCCCGAATGAAGGGATCCAGGTCCCGGCAGGCCCCATCGATGGCGACAATTTGGGGGTAGGCGGAGAGATCACAATCGGCCCGCCGGGCATTGGCCATTTGCGGCACCAGGCAAGCCTCGGCAATACCCGGTTGGTCGCCAAAGCAAAATAATAACTTCTCCGTGCGGCGGGACAGCTGCGCCTCCAGGGTGGCAAAAGCCTCGCCCAGCCATGGACGAACCAGGCATCGACCTGGGCCGCTTGGGCACCGACCGGGTCGTCCAGATAACGCCGCACCCGGCCGACCACGAAGGGATGTAGTTCGGCGGCGATCACAAAGGCAAAAGCACGGGCCTGGGCTTTCAAGACGGCATCGTCGGGAAAGATGCTCGGGTGGGGAAACAACTCCTCCAACAATTCCATGATCGCCATGGACTGGCTGACCACGCGGCCGTCGATTTCCAGGGTCGGCATCAGGCCCTGGGGATTAAGGGCCCTGTAGGCGTCATCATTCAGAGAGGGAATGGAGACATATTCATAATCCACCCCCTTCAGATTGAGCACGATGCGAACCCGTTCGCCGGCCGAATTCTGATAGCGGGTATGCAGACGAAGCTTCATGGCTTATTCCGCCGCCTTGATCTCTTCATCCGCCCAATCCACGGATCTGCCCAGGCGCTTTTCCAGGCGGCCCGCGTTGGCCGCGTCCAGGCGCACCACCAGCCAGGTGGATTTTTCGTCATCGCGGCGTTCAATCACTTCACCCACTTGATACAGCCAGGCCAGGGTGGCGCCGTCACTATGGGGCAGTTGCAGACGCACGGGTCGGTCATGCCGGCCCACCTGCGCCGCCACCTGAGCCAGGAGGTGATCCACCCCCTCCCCGCTAAGGGCGGAAACGGCGGCGGCCAGGGGGGTGCGCTCAACCATGTTGGCGATGCGCCGGCGGCCATCGTCGTCGGCCTGATCGATCTTGTTATAAACCTCGATCATGCCGTCGCGACGGGCATCATCGACGCCTAGGTCCGCCAGCACGGCCAGGACATCCTGTTTTTGCGCTTCGCTGTCGGGATGGATGATGTCGCGCACATGCACGATGACATCGGCGCCCAGGACTTCCTCCAAGGTGGCGCGGAAGGCGGCGACCAATTGCGTCGGCAAGGCTGATACAAAGCCGACCGTGTCGGACAATATGATCCTACCCCCGCGTCCGGGAATATCCACCGCCCGCATGGTCGGGTCCAGGGTGGCGAACAATTGATCCTCCGCCATCACCGAGGCCCCGGTCAGGCGATTGAACAAAGTTGATTTGCCGGCGTTGGTATAGCCCACCAGGGCGACAATCGGATAGGGCACCGCCGAGCGGGATTTGCGGTGCAGCTCGCGGGTGCGCACCACGGCGTCGAGCTGCCGGCGCAAGCTGACCACACGGTCATCGATCATTCGCCGGTCCGCCTCGATCTGGGTTTCACCAGGGCCGCCCACGGTACCGATGCCGCCCCGTTGCCGCTCCAAATGGGTCCAGGAGCGGACCAGCCGGCTGCGCTGATAGGTCAGTTGCGCCAGCTCCACCTGCAGGCGGCCCTCCTTGGTTTGGGCCCGGTCGGCGAAAATTTCCAGGATCAGCCCAGTGCGGTCAATCACCTTGCAATACCAGGCCTTTTCCAGATTGCGCTGCTGTACGGGAGAGAGCGCGGTATCCAGCACCACGACTTCAATCTCTTCGGCCCGGATGACAATGCCCAGCTCCTCGACCTTGCCGGCGCCGAACAGGGTCGCGGGCCGGGGGCGGTTGACCCCGACAACTTCGGCCAGACACACGTCCAGGCCGATGGCATGCGCCAAGCCCTTGGCCTCGTCCAATTGCGCCAGGGGCAGACGGGCGTTCGCCTCTCCGGCCGATTTTATCTGCGGATGAACGATCAGCGCCCGGCCGGAGCCGCCCGCGTCATGACTGTCTTGTTCGGTCTCCGATCCGCCCACGCTTAACCTTCATCCTCTACAGCATCGCACAATTGCACCGGTTGCGCCGGCATGACCGTTGAAATGGCATGCTTGTAAACCAGTTGAATGTGTCCATCACGGCGCAACAGAACGCAAAAATTGTCAAATCCCGAGATGAACCCTTGCAACTTTACTCCGTTGACCAAAAATACGGTGACTGGAGTTTTTGCCTTGCGGACATGATTGAGGAACACATCCTGCACGTTTTGTTTTTCGTTCGCCATGTTCGGCTCCATTTTTTGAACTGCCTACCCGGCAAAACATTTGCCCGGGGCAGCGTTTCATTATTGGGATGCCGGTTTGATTTTGTTACGCCCTGACAGCATCCGCTGGCTTGTTAATGTACCACCCACCGCCGCGTACAGGCCGCCGCAGGTTCGCTTAGGATAACCGTTTACACAAATTAGGTCGATCACCCATTCAGCAAGTGACGTCGTTATCTCAGAGATGTGATGAGGGCACTTTATCCCCGCTTTGCGACATAAATTCCATATACAGTCCGCGCAGTTCCCGGGTTCGGCTGCCCGGCCGCCCATTGCCCAGGACCGTGTCGTCAATTTTGACCACACCGGTGACGAAAGATGTGGTGGAAGTCAGAAAGGCCTCCCGCGCGGATTTCGCTTCCTCCAAGGTAAAGGGACGCTCTTCAACAGTGATGCCCCGGGCCTTTGCCAGTTCGATCAACCGCCGCCGGGTGATACCGTTCAGGATGGCGTTTTCCACCGGCCGGGTGATCAAATGGCCGTCCCCGTTGATGATCCAGGCATTGGTGGATCCGCCTTCGGTGACGTAGCCATCGCTGTCCACCTGCCAGGCCTCGAACGCGCCCTGGCTGCGCGCCGCTTGCTTGATCAGCACATTGGGCAACAGCGAGATGGATTTTATGTCGCAGCGTTGCCAGCGGATGTCGGCTTGGGAAATAACCGTGACGCCCTCTTCGATGACCTTGTCGGATTGCGGCGGCGTGCGCCGGGCGGTGACCACCAGGGCGGGCCGGACGGCGGGATTGGGAAACGGGTGATCGCGCCGGGCCACGCCACGGCTGATCTGGATATAGACGATACCTGTATGAAAGCGGTTGCGGCGCACGGTCTCGCGGAACACCACGCCCAGCGCCTCTGGTGACATCGGGCTAGCTATCTGCAATTCGGAAAGGGACCGCTGCAAACGCTCCATATGCCAGGCGCCGTCAATCAAGGCGCCATCCCGAACGGCAACAACTTCATAGACCCCGTCGGCGAATTGATAGCCCCGATCCTCGATATGCACGGACGCCTCCCCATGGGGGACATACCGCCCGTTCACATAGGCAATGCGGCTCATGTTATCTCCCCTTCCGCGCTAACGGCTCCAATATGCCGGGTTCAGCAAACTTAACAAAGCCAGCAATTCCACGCGGCCAGCCAGCATGCCGACAATCAGCGCGGTCTTGGCACCATGCGACATCTCGTCATAACCCGGCGCGCCGGGCACGATGGCATGCAGCAATGGCCCCGCGTTGGTAATTGACACCGTGGCGGCGGCAATGGCCGTCTCGGGGTCCAGACCAAGGGAGGCCAGGACCAGGGCAAGGGCGGCGAGGGCCAGGACAAAGACAAAGAAAAAACTCCAAACGCTCCAGATGATCGAGTTTTCAATCCGAACCTTGCCCAGACGCAGGACGTGGACACCATGGGGATAGGCGAGGCGCAATAATTCCCGCTGGGCCTGTTTGAACAATATGGCAATCCTGTTCAGTCGGATGCCCCCGGCGGTGGAGGCCAGGGTGCCGCCGGCAAGGACCAGGCCGATAATCAGTATCGGCGGCAGGGCGGTCATCATCGCCGCTGGTTGACCGGCCGGAGTGTTGGTGAAACCGGTCGTCGTCAGGGCCGAAACGGCGGTGAAAATGCCAACCCGGAAGATGGAGACAAAATCCTGACCCAAACCGCCAAAAACTCCCATCGCCAAAACAAACAATGTTAGGGCCACCAAGGCGAGGCCCAGATAATGAACGCCTATATTTTCCCGAAAAGCGCGAAAATGGCCGTTCAGGACGGCCCAATGCACGGTAAAATTCAAGGCACCCAACAACATCACACCCATCAGAACCAACTCCACCAGGGGCGCGCGAAAGGAGGCAACGCCGCCATCGCGGGTACTGAACCCGCCCGTCGATATACTGGCAAAGGCATGGCAAAGGCCATCGAAGGCCGACATGCCGCCAGCCCACAACGCCAAGGCACTAAGCAAGGTCAAAACCACATAGACCCAAAATAAATCCTGCGCCGTCTGCAACATCCTGGCCGGCAGACTGCCGCCTTCGCCGCGCGGCAGGGCGCTGTGAAAGGCCCCCATGCCGCCGATGCCCAGGTGCGCGATCAAACTGACGGCGAGGACAATACTCAACAGACCGCCGGACCATTGCAGCAGCGCCCGCCACAGCAGAATGGCCGGGGACATGGCGTCCAGACCAACGAATACCGTGGCCCCAGTCGTGGTCAGACCGGATATGGCTTCGAAGTAGGCATCAAGGGGATGTCGCGGAATGCCGGAAAAATGCAGCGGTATGGCGCCAAAGAAGGCCAGCACGATCCAGACCAGGACCAAAAACATGAAGGCTTCCCGTTTGCCGAACTCGGCTGACGTCCGCCACGTGGAAAGCGCGAAACCGGCCCCAAAAAAACCGCTCAACACGGATGATGCGGCGAAGGTCCAGGCCAAATGGGTATTGCCTTCGAACATCGCCGTCATCGCCGGCAGCAGCATCAGAGCGGCCAACAACACAATGCTCCAGCCGAGGCAATGGATGACGGAGGTGAAAGACATATTCCGAAAAAGTCGGGCTCAGAAAAAATCGAGGCGGACAGAGAACATCTTTTCAACTTGCTTGACCACGTCGGCCAAGGCGAAAATCACCACCCGATCCTTGACCTGCACAACGGTGTCGCCACGCGGAATGATGACGTTGTCGCCGCGCAGAACGCCACCGATGATCATACCCACGGGCAGCTTTACCTCGCGCAGGGGGACGCCCACCAGGGGCGAGGTTTCCAGGGCTTCCGCCTCGATCACCTCCGCCGCGCCGTCGCGCAGGCTATGGACGGCCCGGATCCGGCCACGGCGCACATGCTGCAAGATGGTCGACACGGTCGAGGCGCGGGGATTGACCACCGCGTCAATTCCAAGGGATGCCAGCAAGGGGCCGTAACTGGCGTTGTTGATCAGGGTCACCGCCCGCTGGCAGCCGTTGCGCTTGGCCAGCAGCGAGGCCAGGATATTAACTTCATCGTCATCGGCCACGGCGACCACGGTTTCCGTATTGGCCACATTCGCCTCGATCAGGATGTCGCTGTCCAGGGCATCGCCGTTGATGACCACGCTGCGTTCCAGACGTTCGGCCACATATTCGGCCCGCTCCCGGTTTAATTCCACCACCTTGATCCGCACCGAAGGGTGATCGCGCTCCATGCTTTCGGCCAGGAACAGACCGATGTTGCCGCCGCCGATGATGATCAGCCGCCGGGCCTCCTTTTCCTCGTGCCCAAACAGGCTCAGGGCACGGGAGACGTGCTCCTTGTCGGACACGAAAAAAACCTCGTCGCCGACCAGCATCTGATCATCCCCCGTGGGCACAATCATTTGACCGGCGCGGTCAATACCCACTACGACGATATTCAGATCCGGGAACAGCTCGGTCAGCTGCCGCAAGGGCGTGTCGACGATGGGGCATTCATCGGTCAGGCGCACGCCGATCAGGCGCAGTTTATCGTCGCCAAAGGGGATCATATCAAAGGCGCCGGGCACCTCCAGGCGCCGCTTGGCGGAGCGGGCCACCTCCACCTCGGGCGAGATGATAACATCGATGGGCAGATGATCCCGGCTGAACAGATCGCTCCACAAGGGCCGCAAATAGCTTTGCGCCCGGACGCGGGCGATCTTGGTCGGCACATTGAACAGCGAATGGGCGACTT
>JAYGEA010000058.1:0-7819 GCA_046582635.1 Alphaproteobacteria bacterium | reverse complement strand
CTTCTGGCCTTTGACGAGGCCATGACGCGCTTTGGCAGCCAATCCCTGGCCGACGTGTTGGGCCCGGCTATTCAAATTGCCGAGGATGGCTTCCTGGTGCGCCCCGCCGTGCATGGTTTCTGGACCCGGGGCAGCGAGAGCGGGCGGGTGCCCCGTATTCGCGGCCTGACGGACGATCCCGCCACGGCCAAGATTTATACCAAGGCGGACGGCAGTCTTTACGGCATTGGCGAAGTCTTCCGCAATCCCGACATGGGCCGCACCTATCGCCGTATCGCGGAACAGGGCGCGGCGGATTTCTATAGCGGCGAGATCGCCCAACAAATTGTCGCCGACATGGCCGCCAACGGCGGCTTGCTGAGCATGGATGATCTCCAGGACTGCCGCGCGACGGATGCCGAACCCTTGTGGACAACCTATCGCGGCTTTTGCGTGGCCACCAACCAACCACCCGGCGGCGGCCTGATGATTGTCCTTATGCTGAATATTCTGGAGAATTTTGATCTCGCCGCCATGGGCCACAATTCGCCCGACTACATCGCCACCGTGGCCGAGGCCATGAAGATCGCCACCGTGGACAAGGACAACCGCATGGGCGATCCCAAATTCTTTGACATCCCACTCGATGAATTGATGTCCAAGGACTACGCCAAACAGATGGCGGACCGCATCCGGCGCGGCGAAAAGACCCCGGTTCCCCGCCTGAACCTGGGCGGGGCCGAGAGCAAGGAGACAACCCATATCTGCGTTGCCGACAAAATGGGCAATTGCGTCACCATGACCCATTCCCTGGGCTCCTCCTCCGGCGTGGTCACGGACGGCCTTGGCTTCATGTACAACAACTGCATGATGGTGTTTGACCCCCGTCCCGGCCACGCGGGCTCTCTGGAACCGGGCAAGGCGCGCTTTACCGCACTCTCGCCGACCATTGTATTCAGGGACGACAAACCGTTTTTCCTGGTCGGCTCGCCGGGCGGGACCACCATCACCATGGGTAATCTGCAGGCCATCTTGAATGTCATGGATTTTGACATGACGGCACAACAGGCGGTGTCCGCGCCGCGCTTCATGGCGACGTCGGACAAGATCGAGGTCACCAACCGGATCTTCCGTGCAACGGAACGGGAACTTCAGGCACGCGGCTATCCCACCCATCGCCACGCCGTCAGTCATATGATGCCCCATCTGCACGGCATCCGCATTGTCGATGGCGTCCTGGACGGCGGGGCCGATCCCTCCAACGACGGCATGGCGGCGCAGGTTTAGCTGGTAGCGAACAGCACACCAGGGGCCATCAATCCGGACGGATCCAACAGGCGCTTGATGGCCTGCATGGTCTCTCTTTGGACCGGGTCTAAGGCTTGTTCATAGGGATAGTGGCGGCCGATTTGCAGATGTTCGGCGCCGGCTTTGTGCAGCACGTCGCCCAGATCCCGGCGCAGCTGATGGGCGTAGGCGCGCGCCTCCGGCCGTTCGGGATGTTCGCCGTGGCGGCGCAATTGGCCGTCCGTGACATGGCGGCGGTGAAAGCGGTGCAGGCTGTCGGGCCAAAACAGGTGTGGTTCCAAGACAATTGTATCGCCGCTGCTGACCGTCAACAGGCTGACCGTCATGCCGTGCCCGGCCATTTCGGCCCGCTGACCAGCCAGCGCGGCGGCCAGGGCGGCGTGCCCGGCGGCCGCCTCGGTTAAGCGAAAGACGCCATGAAAGGGCAGCCAGCGTTCGCCGCCCGGTCCCAACAGGGCCTTGATGGGGCGAAAGGGGCGCGCGAGGGTAACGCGGGGAATGGTGTCGGGCACCGCTTCGCCGCCCGCGTCCAGGGCCGCCAGGCTGGCCCTGGCCAGGCGGGCCTGGGCATGGACCTCGTCCTCGCCTTCGATGCAAAGATGCAGGGAGCATTGCAGTTCGCCGACCTTGCGCCGACCGTCCCGGAACAATTGCGCCAGGCGGCCCAGGCGTTGCGCGGTGCTGCCCGCCTGGCGCAGCACATCGGTGGCCACTTCGGCGCCTTCCAGCAGCTCGAAACCACCCCTGGCCAGGTTGATATGGGCCTGGCGGTCAAAGCCGAAACATTCAGCGATCCCCTCCGAGGCACGCAGTGCCACTTGCCCGGCCAGCATTGAGGACATGTCGGGAAAGGCGAAGGAGGCGAATGTTTCCGCGCCCGGGCGTGGTATCAGGCGCAACGTCGCCTCCGCCTTGATGCCCAGGGCGCCGCAATCGCCAAGGAACAGCACGCCGATGTCCGGTCCGCCCGGTTGGGGGTGGGGACGGCCGTCGTGGCCCACGCCGGTATTCAGGATGCGGCCGTCGGCCAGAACGATGGTCTGGCCCATGACACTGCCGTCGGAAAATCCGTGCATGGCGGAACCAAAGAACGTCGCCCGCTGTGACAGGGCGCCGCCGATGGTGCTGGTATAGCCCGACAGGGGCCCGAAGAACGGCGTCCTGAAGCCCAGGGGCGCCAGCGCATCCAGCAATGTGGCCCAGGTGCAACCGGCCTGCACCCGGACAAAGCGGTTCGCGGTATCGATTTCGATGACCTGGTCCATGGCGGAGAGATCAATCACCACCGAGCGTTCGGATGTGGGCACGGTGCCGCCGCTGTAGGAATGTCCGCTGCCCCGTGGCACGACGGGGTGGCCCAGCCGCGTGGCGGTGGAGACAGCCTTGGCCAGGCCCGCCGTGCTGGTGGGGCGGACGACGGCGGCCGCCACCGCATCACCGCCGGCGATGTCGTGGGAATAGTCGGCCCGCAATTCGGGTTCCGTCAGCACCTGGTCATTGGGCAGATCTTTTTGTAATGCGCGCCACAAATCGTCATGCACCATGAAGCTCTTCCTTCGCCATCGTTACAGCGCCAAAACCTATGCAATAATAGTCCGAAGACATGCTGGAGAAAGAGGTTAGGTTCATGGGTGCGATCGATATTGTCTGCAATCTATTCACGGAACGGGAAGTGGCGGAGGGGCGCACCGGTCTGGACGAGACCTTCAAGGCGCAGATCCGGATGCCGGAGGAGATGCGCGGCGGCGTCTCCATCCCCCGCTATCTGGAAAAAATGGATGCCGCCGGCATTGATCGCGCTCTGATGGTGGCGGTGCGCGCCGGCGATCTGGCGATCAAAGGTTCGTTCGAGATCGAGTATTCACGGGTAGCGGAGGTTTGTGCCGAGCATCCCGAGCGCTTTTCCGGGCTGGCCGGGGTCGATCCGTTTCGCGGCATGGCGGGGATTTATGAACTGCAGGAGGCGGTGGAGGATCTGGGCTTTGTCGGCGCGCATCTTTACCCGCATTGGTTCGGCCTGGCGCCCAACGACCGCCGCTATTATCCCTACTATGCCAAGTGCTGCGAGCTGGATATCCCGATCATGATGCAGGTGGGTCATAACCTGATCTATTCCCGCGAACGCCGCCTGCCCAGCGTGGGCCGGCCCATAACGTTGGATGAAGTGGCCATCGATTTTCCCGAATTGAAATTGATCGGCATCCATATCGGCGTGCCCTGGACGGATGAAATGATCTCCATGGCCTGGAAACACGAGAATGTCTTCATTGGTGTCGATGCCTATGCGCCGAAGCATTGGCCGCCGCAGATCGTGCATTATCTGAACACCTATGGTCAGGACAAGGTGCTGTTCGGTACCGACTGGCCGGTGATCGACCCCGAGCGGGCCATGGCGGAAGTGAACGAGATGGATCTGCGCCCCGGCGCCAAGGCAAAATTGCTACGCGACAACGCCTTGAAACTATTCCGCCTGCCCGAATGCGAAACCTCATGAATGGACCGGCCTTTCAGGTTACGCCCGAACTGGTCGGGGCCGATATTTCATCGGGCGTCATGGCGGGGGCCTTGAAACACCCCGGTAAAGCGGCCCTGTTGTTCGAGGGGCGAACGTTGAGTTTCGCTGAACTGGCTGATCGCATCCAGCGGGTTGCCGCCCTGGCGCGGGATGAATTGGGCCTGCCTCCGGGCGACTGCGCGGCGATCTATGCGCCCAACTGTCTGCCCTATATTGAACTGGTCGCGGGCCTGTCCCGTGCCGGTGTCATGGTTGCGACGCCGACCCATCGCGCCGCGCCGTCGGAACTGCGGCAGATCCTGGACAATTGTCAGGCCAAGGTTGTGTTTTGCGCGGACGGATTGATGAACGGGCCATCGGGCGTCAAAGCCCTGTCTTTGGAAACCGGCTACGAGGCCATGCTGGCGCGGCAGTCCCTGGCCGATCCGGTGCCGCCCAGCCCCCGCGAGGCGACGTTCTGCGTGCCCTATACCTCCGGCACCACGGGGGAGCCAAAGGGCGTGATGTTGTCCCACCATTGCCGCAGCCATCTGTTTGGCGCCATGGCCCATCATTTCCGCTGCCTGGGACCCGATGACCATCACCTATGCTTTGCGCCCCTGGCCCATGGCGGCGGCTATGGTTTTGCCATGGCGGCTATTTTCAATGGCGGCACGCTGGAGTTGCTGGCCGCCTTTGATCCCGGCTATGTATTGGCGCGGCTGGGCAGTGGTGAGGTCTCTTCCGTCTTCATGGTGCCGACCCATGTGCATCAGATCCTGGAATTGCCCGCGGATCAATTGGCCCAGCGGGATGGCTTCCGCTTGAACGGCATCGTCGTCAACGCGGCACCGTTCGCCCATGCCCTGAAACAGCGGGCGGTGGAATTCTTTGGCGACGGCATCATTCATGAATGCTACGGCTGTACGGAAGTGGGCATCGCCACCTCCCTGGCCCCGGAATTGTATCAAGACAAGCCTGGCTCCGTCGGGCCGGCCATTAGGGGGACCGAGATCGAAGTACGGCGGGAAAGCCGCGACCCGGCCGACCCGGGCGAGATTGGCGATTTGTGGGTGAAATCGCCCACCCTGTTCAATGGTTATTGCCGTAACGAAGCGGCCACGGCCGAGGCCCTGGACGGTGAGTGGCTGTTGACCGGGGACATGGGGGCTATGGACGGGGACGGTTTCATCTCCATCATGGACCGGCGCAAGGATATGGTTATCTCGGGCGGTATCAATATCTATACCCGCGAGATCGAGGAAGTGTTGTTGCGCCATGACGGCGTGGCGGAAGCCGCCGTGGTTGGCATCCCCGACGAGAAATGGGGCGAACGGCTAGCCGCCGTTATTGTCGCCCGCCCGGACCGTGATGTCACCGTTGACGGGATTATGGCTTATTGCCGGGAGCATTTGGGCGGCTACAAGGTGCCGCGCCATATTTCATTTGTCGATGAACTGGTCCGCAACCCGGCCGGCAAGGTCATGAAGCGGACCATCAGGGAGCAGTTGTCGATAGCGTTGTAGACGGCGTATGAAAAGCGGGCGCCGCAGCGAGAGCGCCCCCAATTCATTGGATTTTTGGCTTAGGTCGTTGGTCTGTCGGCCTCTCCGTCAGGCTTGTCGGAGCCCTCTGTCGGGGTGCTCCTGTCGTCCATGAATTGGTCGAATTCGGCCTTGTCCTTGGCGTGGCGCAGGCGCTCGAGGAAACTTTCGAATTCGATCTGTTCGTCCTCCAGGCGCTTCAGGGTCTCCTCGCGGTAGTCATCAAAGGCGGAATTGCCGCTGGAGGTTTCGTAATACCGGTTCTTGCCATATTCGTGACGTTGTTCGTGACGGTGTTCCCGCCGGCCGCGCCGGTTATGCCAACGGCCCACGCTGGCGGCTTTCCAACATTGCATGCGTCCACTCCATATAAGATATGCCAGGATGGCGAGGCCAGCTGGCCAGAAGATGATAAAACTGAGGACCATGACGCAAATCCAGGCCCCCTTGCCGTGTTCGTCCAGCTTTCGTGTCAGTTCCATTTGAGCCTCATGTAAATAGTATTCACATTAGCAAACGTGGTGTCGCTTCGCTCTGCTGTCAAGGCGGGCGGCGAAAAAATTATACCGGGCCGTTACCCAGGCCCAGACCGTCCAAATAGATCAGCATATTGGCTTCCAACAGCTGTTCGGGCGACATGGGGATATTGCGCCGGGCATTGTCGCCGCGTCCGAACAGCGAGGCGATGCCGTGGGCCATGGCCCAGACATGCAGGCTCATCATCAGGGCAGGGGGGCGTTTGCCATCGGGTAGGCCGGTGATCAGGGCCTCGCAGGCCTGTCGCAGTATACCAAAGGCCCGCTCGGTGGCCTGGGTTAGCTCCCGGCTGGTATCGGGGGGCAGGCGCGCCTCGAACATGGCGGCGAAATAGGCTGGTTCGTTGCGGGCGAAGGCCAAATAGGCTTGTCCCACCGCCTTGAAGGCCGCCATGGCATCCGGCGCCCCGCCGTTCCAGGCCCCGGCCAGGGCATCGGCGAATTTATCGAAGCCACGCCGGGCGATATCCGCCATCAAGGCATCGCGGTCGCGGAAATGGCGGTAGGGCGCGGCGGGGCTGACACCGACCGCACGGGTCACTTCGGCGAAGCTAAAGCCGGCCGGGCCGAACTGGGCGATCAGGTCCAGGGCGGCCTGTACCAGGGCCTCGCTCAAATTGCCGTGGTGATAGCCGCGCCGGCCACCGCTGCCTTTCGATTTTCTCATGTAAAGGTTTATTACATGAGCGCGCGCGGTGTTGCACGCTTCTTATTTGGCCGATGCCTTCAGCTGATGCGCACCGGCATATGTTTGATACCGCGGATGAAATTGGAATAAATCCGCTCTGGCTCGCCCATGATCTCGAACTGCATATTCCGTTTCAGGATTTC
Organism: Alphaproteobacteria bacterium; assembly: GCA_046582635.1. Lineage (GTDB taxonomy): Bacteria > Pseudomonadota > Alphaproteobacteria. Next base: position 1,127 of record JAYGEA010000058.1, on the reverse strand, counting down.
CTCCCACAGAATCTGCAATTGCTGTTCCGCCAGGCGGTCGCCGACACAGCGATGAATGCCGGCGCCAAAGGCCAGATGACGGCGGGCCTTGGCGCGGTCAATTTTGAAGGCCATGGGGTCATCGATGAACTCATCATCCCAATTGCCCGAGACATACCACATCACCACGCGATCACCCTTGGCGATGGCCTTGCCGCAAAGTTCGGTGTCCTTCAGGGCGGTGCGGCGCATGTGAATGATGGCGGACTGATAGCGAATGGTTTCGGGCACCAGGGTTTTGATCAGGCCGTGATCGGCGCGCAGGGCGGCGAACTGATCGGGGTTTTCACACAGCGCAAGCAAACCGCCGCTCATGGTGTTTCGCGTGGTATCATTGCCGCCGACGATCAGCAGGGTCGAATTGGCGATCAGGTCCATGCGGCTCATGTCCTTGGTCGCTTCATTCTGCGCCAGCATGGAGATCAGATCGAAACCGGGGTCGCCGACCGCGCGGGCCTCCCACAATTTGCCCATGTACTGGCCCATTTCCTTTAGGATATCCAGACGTTCCTCGTCCGATTTAACCAGGGCGCCCGGCGCATCAAAGTCAGCCGTCGACACATCCGACCAATAGGTCAGCATGTGGCGGTCTTCCCAGGGGAAATCAAACAAGGTGGCCAGCATCATGGTGGTCAGCTCCACCGAGACCTTATCAACCCAGTCAAAGGTCTCGTTGCGCGGCAACTCATCCAAGACATCCGCCGTGCGTTGCCGGATCGTGGCTTCCATATGGCGCAGGTTCTTGGGCGCGACGATGGGCGCAACCGCCTTGCGCTGTCCTGTATGGTTGGGCTGATCCATGCCGATAAAACTGGCCATCTTCTTGCCGTTCGGGTTGTCGCGAATGGCAATGCCGCCCAGATGCGCGGCCGAGGAATAGGTGGCGTGGTCCAGTTCGACCTTCATGATGTCGTCATATCGGGTCACGGACCAATAGGGGCCGTAGGGGCTGTCGGCGCAATAATGTACGGGCTCTTCCCGGCGCAGGCGCTTGAAATAGGGATAAAAGCTGTCGTTCTGATACAGCGCGGGATCGCTGACATCGATCTTGTCGAGGGGTATGTCGTCGACTGAAATTTCGGGCTGAA
>JAYGEA010000150.1:0-12558 GCA_046582635.1 Alphaproteobacteria bacterium | reverse complement strand
GATGTTGCCGTAATAGCCGCGCAGTTTTTGCTTGGCGGCCAACTGGATGCCGTAATCGGACGGCTTGCGCCGGCGCATCTGGGCGTGCTGCCCTGGCGGGTAATCGCGCTTGTTGACCGGGCTTTTCGGCCGGCCCCAAAGATTTTCGCCCAGGCGGCGGTTCAGTTTGTATTTCGAGCGCAGTCGCTTCGTCATCTAATTCCGTCTCTCAACCTGAAGGGTATTAATCTGAATAGTTTGAATAGTCAAGCGCGGCCAACCGTTCCAGCAGATGGACGGGTCACGCGAATGGCCGGAGTTATACCAATCCATCCGCCTAAGTCAACCGATCAAATCCGGCCACTTATCCGTCCTCTTCACGGCGGATAAGTGCCGAAATAACGCCGTGCAGGCTGCGCACTTCCTGACCGGTCAGATTGGCGCGGCGAAAGATATTGCGCAGGTTCCGCATCATGGAGGGGCGCTTCTCGGGCGGCTTGAGGAAACCGGCCCTGGTCAGCTCCTCCTCCAGGCGGTTTTCGAAAAAATTCAACTCCTCCAGGCTGACCGGCTCGCTGTCACCAGCGGGCTGCATCGCCGGAACAGGGCCGGAGGTGAACCATTCATAGGCCACCAGCAACACCGCCTGGCCCAGATTGAGGGAGGAAAACGCCGGATTTGCGGGAATCTGGATGATCGCCTGGGCCAAAGTGGTGTCGTCGTTGTCCAGGCCGGCCTTTTCCGCCCCGAACATGATGCCGACCCGTTGCCCGGAGGCCAGGCGCCGGCGCATCTCCGCCACCGCCTCGCGCGGGCTCAGGCAGGGCTTCTCCATCTCCCGTGACCGCGCCGTGGTGGCGAAGACGGCGTGCAGGTCGGCGACGGCTGCGGGGGTGGTGTCAAACAGCGTGGCATTGTCGAGAATATCATCGGCCCGGCTGGACATGGCCCGCGCCTTGGGATTGGGCCAGCCGTCGCGGGGATCGACAATGCGCAGGCTGTCCAGACCAAAATTTTTCATGGCGCGGGCCGCCGCACCAATGTTCTCGCCCATTTGCGGGCGCACCAGCAGCACCACCGGGCTGGGCCCGACGGCAATCGCATCTTTGGTGGAATCGGTCCCCGCCATGCTGGGTCAGGGCGCTTCCGCGCCATCCTTGAACAGTTTGTAGGTAATGGAGTCCAACAACGCCATGAACGAGGCATCGATGATGTTCGACGAGACCCCCACCGTGAACCAGCGCCGGCCCTTGCCATCCGCGCTTTCGATCAGCACACGGGTGACCGCGCCGGTGCCGCCGTCCAGGATACGGACCTTGAAATCCACCAGTTCCAGATCATCGATGTATTTGGCGAAACTGCCAATATCCTTGCGCAGGGCATTGTCCAGGGCATTGACGGGGCCATTGCCCTCGGCCACGGACATGATCTGCCGGCCATCCACCGTCAGTTTCACAGTTGCCTCCGACACCGTGATCAAGTCCCCCTTGGCATTGTGGCGCCGCTCCACCATCACGCGAAAGGCATCCACGTCGAAATAGACCGGCACCTCGCCCAAAGTGCGCCGGGCCATCAACTCGAAGCTGGCCTCCGCCCCGTCATAGGCATAGCCCTCGAACTCCTTTTGCTTCACCTGGTCCAACAGTCGGTTGATCTTGGGATTCTTCGGATCGAAGTCGATACCGGCCTCGGTCAACCGGGCCAGAATGTTGGAACGGCCGGCCTGGTTGGAGACCAGGACCTGGCGGCTGTTGCCCACCAGGGCGGGGTCGATATGTTCATAGGTCTCGGGGTTTTTCAGCACGGCCGAGACATGCAAACCGCCCTTATGGGCAAAGGCGGAGGCGCCGACAAAGGGGGCCTGGCGCGCCGGCGCCCGATTGAGCAATTCATCGAGCAAATGCGACGTCGCCGTCAAATGGCGCAGGCCCTCGTCATCGATGCCGGTTTCATAGTTTTCGGCAAATCCCGGTTTCAATTTCAGGATCGGGATCAGGGCCACCAGATCCGCATTGCCGCAGCGCTCCCCCAGGCCGTTCAGGCTGCCCTGTATCTGGCGCACGCCGGCCTGGACGGCGGCCAGGGAGCCCGCGATGGCGTTGCCGGTATCGTTGTGGCAATGAATGCCCAGGCGGTCGCCGGGGATATGTTCCACTACCTCGCCCACGATGCGGGATATTTCGTGCGGCAGGGCGCCGCCGTTGGTGTCGCACAAGACGATCCAGCGGGCGCCCGCATTCAGGGCCGATTTCAAACAAGCAAGGGCGAAATCCGGGTTGGTTTTATAGCCGTCGAAAAAATGCTCCGCATCGAACAGAGCCTCTCGCCCCTTGGCGATGGTGTGCGCCACGCTTTCGCCGATCATGGCAACGTTCTCCCCATGCTCGATGCCCAGGGCCACGTCCACATGGAAATCCCAGGTCTTGCCCACCAGACAGACGGCGCCCACATCGGCGTTCACCACCTCCGACAGGCCCGGATCATTGTCGGCGCTGCGGCCGGGCCGTTTGGTCATACCGAAGGCGGTGAAGGTGGCGCGCCGCAATTTCGGCGGGTCCTGGAAAAAGGCGCTATCGGTGGGATTGGCGCCCGGCCAGCCGCCTTCCACGTAATCAACGCCAAGTTTGTCCAGGGCCTCGGCAATGGCGTGCTTGTCCGCGACCGAAAAATCCACGCCCGAGGTCTGGGCCCCATCGCGCAGGGTGGTATCAAAAATGTAGAGCCGTTCTTTTGCCATTGCCTCTTTTGCCATTGTCCTATTCCCCACTCAACTTCTGCGCCAGGTCGTGCCGGCGGGCCCATCTTCCAAAACCACCCCCCGGCCGGCCAGATCATCGCGAATGCGGTCCGAGGTGGCGAAATCCTTGTCCTGGCGTGCCTGGCGGCGCTGCGCGATCAGGTCCTCGATGATCGCCGGCGAGAGATCATCATCCCCGCCCTGCCCCCGGAACCAGACCTCTGGCGTCGCCTGCAATAAACCAAGAATTTCGCCGGCCGCCTTTAGTGACGAAGCAGCTTTGACGTCACCAGCCATGGCCAAATCGGCCAGGCGATGCATCTCGGTTATGGCCTTGGGCGTGTTGAGATCATCCAGCAGTGCCGCCTCGACCGCTTCCGCCAATCCCGATGCGGCCTGGGCATCTCCCATGGCCCGGTACCATTTGTCCAGAACCCGCCGGGACCCGGCCACCAGCTCCTTGGTGAAATCCATCGGTTGGCGGTAGTGCGCCGACAGCAAGGTCAGGCGCAGCGCCTCGCCGGGAAATTCGTCCAGCAGCTCGTGCACGGTAAGGAAATTGCCCAGGGACTTGGACATCTTTTCGCCGCCGGCGGTGATATGGCCGTTGTGCATCCAATATTTGGCGAAGGGGGCGCCGTCATGGGCGCAGACGCTTTGCGCCAATTCGTTCTGATGGTGCGGGAACACCAGGTCTATGCCGCCGCCGTGAATATCAAAGGTCTCGCCCAACAGCGCCTCGGACATGACCGAGCATTCCAGATGCCAGCCGGGCCGGCCCCGGCCCCAGGGGCTGTCCCAACCGGGTTGGAGGTCGCTGGACGGCTTCCACAGGACGAAATCCGTCGCGTTCCGTTTATAGGGCGCCACATCGACCCGGGCACCGGCGATCAACTCGTCCTGGCTGCGCCGGGAGAAGACGCCGTAGTCATCCATGGAGGTGGTATCGAACAAGACATGGCCATCGGCCACATAGGCATTCCCCTTGGCGATCAGGCGTTCCGTCATCGCGATCATGCCGTCGACATAGTCGGTGGCGCGGGGTTCATGGTCGGGGGGCAAGGCGCCCAGGGCCGCCATGTCGTCATGAAACACCTGGGTTGTATTCACCGTTACCTGGGCGATGGTCTGGCCGGTTTTTTGCGCCCGGTCCATAATCTTGTCGTCGATATCGGTAATATTGCGCACGTAGGTCACGCTGCCATACAGGCGCCGCAACAGACGGACAAAGCTGTCGAACACCACCACGGGCCGGGCGTTGCCGATATGGGCCAGATCATAAACCGTGGGGCCGCAGACATACAGGCGCACTTCGTCCGGGCGCAGGGGGGCGAAGGTCTCTTTGGTTCGGCTGGCGGTATTATGAATCTTTAGTTCGGGCATCGGGATAACTCCCGTAAAAATATATCAGATGCTGGTGCTTAACTGCGCCCTATTTTTTCCAAGGCGCGGCGCCCCTTCAATTCGGGCGCAGGTCAGGCGCGGGATGGAGGCGCGCAGGCAATACCCGGACAGCCCCCGCCGGTACAACAGACCGGCAAGGTGATAATTCGGATGGATTGTTCGCCACGCTGCATGATCGCAAGCATCCTCAATCTGCCGCCTCACGATGCGACGGCGACCTTATAACGCCGCGCCTGGGCAAAAGTCCAGCGGCAGGGTTTGATATTTACTGGCGATGACGGGCGGCATGCGGGATAATGGAAACAGCAACGAATGGTAACACAGAGGAATGCAAGATGAGTCTTACGGATAAATGTGCCGTCACGGGCATCGGCGAGACGGAATATTCCAAAAACTCCGGCAAGTCCGTCATCGCCCTGCAAATGGAAGCATCGCTGAAAGCCATCGCCGATGCCGGCCTGACCCCGAATGACATCGACGGCATCATCCCCTACGGCAACCTGGAAGTCGTGGCCGAGGATTTTATCACTAATCTGGGTATTACTGACCTGCGCTATTCCGCCGTCACCCCCCTGGGCGGGGCCAGCTCGGTCGCCGCCATCCAGGCCGCCGTGACCGCCGTAGCCTCCGGTGTCGCCAATCATGTGCTGATCCCCATTGGCCGCAATGGCGCCTCGGGCGAACGCATTGGCGACCGGGTGCAAGCCATGCCGCAATTCAGGGTTTTGGGCGAGTACGAGATGCCGTCGGGCAATATCGCCCCGCCGCAGCTGTATGCCCACATGGCGCGGCGGCATATGGAATTGTATGGCACCAAGTCCGAGCAACTGGCAGAGATTGCCGTGGCCATCCGCGCCAACGCCCTGTTGAATGACAACGCCATCATGAAGAAACCCATGACAATCGAGGATCATCAGAACTCCCGCATGATTTCCGACCCGCTGCGATTGTTCGATTGCTGCCTGGAAAGCGACGGCGGGGCGGCGGTGATCATCTCCGCCTCGGAACGGGCCAAGGACATGGCGCAGCGGCCCATCTACATCATGGGCGTGGGCGAGGGTCATCCGGACTCCCCTTCCATCATCACCCAACGGCCCGACATCACCACCCTTGGCACCGCGAAGGCCGCGCCGCGGGCGTTCGGGATGGCCGGCGTAACGCCGAAAGACATCGATGTGGTGGAGATTTATGACTGCTTCACCTACATCGTGATGTGCCAGTTGGAAGATCTGGGTTTCTGCGAAAAGGGCGAAGGCGGGGATTTTGTCTCCAACGGCCGCATTGCCCTGGACGGTGAATTGCCCATCAACACCCACGGCGGGTTGCTGTCACAATCCCATATCGTCGGCATGAACCATGTCTGCGAACTGGTCAAGCAACTGCGCGGAACGGGGGGCAAGGCACAGGTGGCGAATGCTGAAATCGGCCTGGTCACGGGCTATGGCGACATGGGCGACGGCACCATCGCCATCATGCGGAATTAAGGCGAGGAACGCGTACAATGAGTGAAGCAGCCTACGACAAACCCATGCCGCCCCTGAACCGGGACAGCAAGCCGTATTGGGATAGTTTGCAGGAAGGCAGCATGCGCCTGCAGAGTTGTGCGAATTGCGGCAAGGTGCGCCACTACCCCCGCCCCGTCTGCGATAGCTGCCATTCCTTCGAGGTGGAATGGGTGCGCGCCAGCGGCAAGGGCAAGGTGCACAGCTGGACGGTCTCCCACCATCCGTTCCATCCGGGCTTCATCGTCGATCTGCCCATGACCCTGGTCACGGTGGATTTGGAGGAAGGCGTGCGCATGTGCGCCCAGATGCGCGGCGTGGAGCCGGGCCAGATGCGCATCGATATGCCGGTGGAACTGGGCTACGAAGCGGCCACCGCCGAGCTGACCCTGCCGGTATTTCATCCCGCGACGTAGTCTTGCCGCAACCATCGGAAAAGATCGCGGTCATTACCGGCGCCGCCCGGGGCATTGGCCTGGCGACGGTGGGTCGATTTCTTGACGAAGGCTGGGGCGTTGCCCTGCTGGATATTGATGGCGAGGGATTGGCGGCGACGGATCTTTCGGGTGCGACGCTGAAGATTACTTGTGATGTCGCCGATCCCGGACAGGTAGGGGACGCCATGAATACCGTGGCCGCGCATTTCGGCCGCATCGATGCCCTGGTCAACAACGCCGGCACCGCTGTCTTCAAACCGCTGTTGGAAACCAGCCATGAAGAATGGCAACGGGTCTTGGATGTGAATTTGAGCGGGCCGTTCCACTGCGCCCAGGCCTGTGCGCCAGTGATGATTGCCCAGGGAGGCGGCAGCATCGTCAACATTACTTCGGTCTCCGGCCTGCGTGCCAGCACCTTGCGGGTCGCCTACGGCACATCGAAGGCAGGCCTGATGCATCTGACCAAGCAACAGGCGGCGGAATGGGGCGAGGTGGGCATCCGCGTCAACGCGGTTTCGCCGGGCCCCGTGGACACGGCCATGGCCAAGGCGGTGCATAGCGCGGACATCCGGGCTGATTACCATGACGCCATCCCCCTCAACCGCTACGGACTGGAGAGCGAAATTGCAGACGCCGTCTGGTTTCTGTGCAGTGACCGGGCCAGCTACATCACCGGTCAGAACTTGGCCGTTGACGGCGGTTTTGACGCCGTGGGTATTGGATTGCCTAGTCTGCGCAAAGGCCTGTAAGCTACCCTGAGCAACAAATTCAAAACCGGGGGGTGAAGATGACTGTTGAATTATCCATGCTGTTTTGGGCCGTGGTGCTGGCCTTCGTGCAGATGCTGGTCGCCGTGCAATTATCCAATATGCAGGTCGGACTGGCCGCCTTGGCCGGCAACCGCGATGGTTTCGCCCCCGAAGGCATGGCGGGCCGGGCCAGCCGGGCCCATCGCAACATGCTGGAAAACCTGCCCCTGTTCGCCGCCCTTGTTTTGGTGGTCCAGCTGGGCGGAGTGAACAGCGACCTGACCGCATTGGGCGCCCAGATATTTATCATCGCCCGCCTGGTCTATGCGGTGATTTATATCATCGGCGTACCCTGGCTGCGGACAGCAACCTGGTTCGTCTCGGTGATCGGCATGGTCATGATGGCGTGGGCGATTTTGGCCGGTTAGCCTTGAAGGCAGCGGATTGATCAAAGTTGCCCCTGCACGGCTCCGTCAGATTAAATTTTCGATGTCTTAACCTTGGTATCATAGTCTCAAGGTCAAATTTATTGGCGCCCATGAACAGATGACAATCTCGGACAAGAATATGGATCCGCCGGTCCCCGCCGCATCAGAGCGGGACGACTTGATGCGCGAAGTGGCGGATCTTCGCCGACAATTGGCAAAGCACGAATTAGCCGAAATTTCCCTATCTGAATCCAATGCCGCGCTGCACAGATCCGAAGCGCAATTTAGTCGAATTTTTCAACAAAGCCCCATTTGCCTGGGGATCTCGGATATCGAAAGTGGTGAGCTTTTCAGGGTCAACGATATCTGGTGCGAGACATTTGGCTATACGCCCGAAGAGGCCATCGGCAAAACCACGGTGGCACTGGGTCTGCTGCGCCCCGACGACAGCCAACGCGAGGCACTTTTAGATGTCCTGAAGAAAGACGGCACGGTCCGCAATTTCGAGGCCCGCATGCTAACCAAGGACGGCCAAATACTCACCGTCCTGTATTCCTGCGACCCTATTGAATACGAAGGCGCGACCCGGCTTTACACGACGATTACCGACATTACCCAGCGGGCCGAGACAAAACGGTTGTTTGAAGTGGCATTTGAGTCCAATCCGGAAATTGTAACAATCACGAATGCTCAAGATGGCCGCTTCATCAACGTGAACAAAAGATTTTGGACTATTACGGCCTGAGCAAAGTAGATGTCATCGGTAAATCCGGCAAGGGTTTGGAATTTTGGGTCGATCCGGCAGACCGGGATATCTATCACGCTGCATTACAAAAACATGGGCAAGTTCGTGATTTCCCCATTCGCTTTCGGGCCCCCGATGGCGGCGTTGATCAATATCGCTTCGCCACCGATCTCGTTGAACTGAACGGCAAGCCAGCATTTTTGACCGTCGGTCGGCGCATCACGGACGAAATTGCGACCCAACAGGCCCTGAACGAAAGCGAAGAGCTGTTCCGACTGCTGCTAGAAGCCGCGCCAGTGCCGCTTATAATCACTGCCGATGGCGTGCACAAATTTGCCAATAATCTGGCCTGTGAAATTCTTGGCCGGCGGCAAGACCAACTGATCGGTCAACCGACGACGATCTCCTACGTGAATTTGGAAGACCGTGATGGCATTTTGTCGATCCTGGAACGGGAAGGCAAAATCAGGAATTTCAACGGGCAATTTAAACGTTTTGATGGTTCGACGTTTTGGGCCGAGGTCAGTGTGACCAAGGTGGAATTTCAGGGCCGGCCGGCCAACCTTATCGGCATGCATGACATCACGGAGCGGCGCGCGCTTGAAGAGGCCTTGCGGTTCAGCGAAGCGCGGTTTCAGGATTTCGCCGAAATTGGTTCCGATTGGTTATGGGAAATGGATGCGGACCTGCGCTACATATATTTCTCTGATCGACTCACGGAGCTGACCGGCATTTCACCGGACCGCTCCCTGGGCCGAACACGGCGGCAGGCCGTGCGTGGCGATGAAGAGGACAAGGTCTGGCGCCGGTACCAGGATGACTTGGAAAACCAGCGGCCGTTTCGCGATTTCCGTTACACTTATATCCGTGACGACGGCCGCATCCTCCATTGGTCGGTCAGCGGCAAACCGATCCATGACGATAACGGCGAATTCCAAGGTTATCGCGGTACCGGAACGGATCTGACGGCTGAAATGGAAGCACGAGCAAAGGCGGATGCGCTTCAGCAGCGCTTTATCACGGCGGTGGAACATATGCCGGTGGGTATTGCCCTCTACGATGAAAACGATGAAATTATCCATTGGAACGAACGCTACCGCAATACCAATGCGGAAGTCGCCGATGTCGCCGTGCCCGGCGCGACGTTCGAGAATTTGTTGCGAACCAGCGTGGCACGGGGCACCGTTGCGGGCATTGAAGACGATGAGGAGGCCTGGATCGAGACCCGCTTGGCGAAACATCGAAATCCGGGCGATGCTTTCGAATTATCCCTTGCCAACGGCACTTTCGATGTGCGGGAACATAAGACGCCGGATGGCGGTACCCTGGTCATCATGGCCGACATCACGGAACGCCAGGCCTCCGAACATTATTTGCGTCAGGCCAAGGAACAGGCGGAGCTGGCGGACCGGGCAAAATCCGAGTTCCTGGCGAACATGAGCCACGAGTTGCGCACGCCGTTGAATGCCATCATCGGTTTTTCCCAGATGCTGAGCATGGGGCTGCATGGCGAGCTGAACGAAAAACAGGCCGAACAGATCAATTATGTGGTCAAATCCGGCGAACATCTGCTGGACCTGATCAGCGATATTCTCGACATTTCAAAAATTGAAGCCGGCCGCCCGGAACTAACGGAAGAAAGTATCCATATCAATGGCATGGTGGGTGCCTGCGTCAACATGGTCAAGGCCAAGGCGGACCAGACCTCCCTAAAATTGGAATCAGTCATTCAACCGGGCCTGCCCACGCTCCGTGGCGATCAACGCATGATTAAACAGATCTTGTTGAATTTGTTGTCCAACGCCGTGAAATTTACCCCGCCCGGAGGTTTGATCAATATCAACGCCGGGCTGGAAGACGGCCGTCTGCAGATTGAGGTGATCGACAACGGTATCGGCATCGCCGCTTCCGACCTGCCGCGGGCCTTGTCCACCTTTGGCCAGGTCGACAGCGCCATGAACCGCAGCCAACAGGGTACCGGCCTCGGCCTGCCCTTCGCCATTGAACTGGCCGAGTTGCACGGCGGTAAGCTGGAAATCGACAGTGAACCCGGCAAGGGCACCACCGCGCGGGTTTGGTTTCCCGCCGAACGGCTGCAAGGCATGGACATGCCGGCCTAAGCCATGTTTTTATCATCCCCAATTATTCCGCCGGAGGACAGCCATGAAATTCCTGACACCACCTAATTGGCCACGCCCCAAGGGCTATAGCAACGGCATCGTGGCCCGTGGCCAGATGGTCTTTCTGGCCGGCATCATTGGCTGGAACGAACGGGAGGAATTCGATACCGACGACTTCGCCGGCCAGGCCCGGCAGTGTTTCGCGAATATTACCGCCCTGCTGGACGAAGCCGGCGCCAAGCCCGAGCATCTGGTGCGCTTGACCTGGTATGTACGGGACCGGGATGAATATATGGCCGCGGGAAAAGCCCTGGGCGCCGCTTATCGGGAATATTTCGGCCAGCACTACCCGGTCATGGCGGTCATCGTAATCGACCGGCTGGTCGAGGAACGGGCCAAACTGGAAATCGAGGCCACCGCCGTAATTCCTGATTAAGGGGGCTCGGTTAGGCCCGGATAATATTGTTTGGGTACCAAACAATATTACGCTATAATTTCCCGTCAACATGGGAGACACACCATGGGAGAAGCGCCGTGAAAAACATCCTTTCACTGACCCTCAATGGACAGGCCCGCGACGATGTGGTCCCCGGCAATATGCTGCTGGTGGATTACCTGCGGGAAAAAGCCGGCCTGACCGGCACCAAGATCGGCTGTGACGGGGGCGAATGCGGTGCCTGCACGGTATTGATCGACGGCCGCCCGCGCCATGCCTGCCTGACCCTGGCGGCAACCTGCACGAACACGGTGGTGGAAACCGTCGATGGTCTGTCCCGGGACGGCCGCCTGACCGCCATCCAGCGGGGCTTCAATGAAAAGCTTGGCTCTCAATGCGGCTTTTGCACGCCGGGCATGGTGATGGCGTCGGAGGCCCTGTTGCGGCGCAATCCCGACCCGGACGAAGATGACATCCGCGCCGCCCTGGCCGCAAATATCTGCCGCTGCACGGGCTATGTGAAGATTATCGAGGCGGTCCAGTTTGCCGCCGCCGAATTGCAAAAGGCGGAGGCCGCGGCATGAACGATATGACGCCCGCCCAGACCCCCATTCAGACCATCGGTGTGCCCCAACCTTTGGTGGACGGCCCGGAAAAAGCTACCGGCAAGGCCATGTACGCCGCCGATTTCGATGCGGCGAATGCGCTGGTCGGCCGCATTCTGCGCTGCCCCGTGGCCCATGCCAACATCACCTCCATGGACATATCCAAGGCCGAGGCGCTGCCCGGCGTCATGGCCGTGGTGACGGAGGCCGATTGCGCCGACAGTTATGGCGTCCTGCCCATCGCCATGAACGAATGGGCCCTGGCCCGGGGCCGGGTGCGTTACAAGGGCGAACCGGTGGCGGCGGTGGCGGCGGTGGACGTGGCAACGGCGCAACGGGCCCTGGATCTGATCAAGGTCGAATACGACGAGTTGCCCGCCTACTTCACGGCGGATGCGGCGCGCGCCGAGGGCGCGGTGCTGCTGCACGCGGACAAGCCGGGCAATATCGAACGGGATGTTGAGTTTGATCTGGGCGACGTGGACGCCGGCATGGCCGAGGCCGATCTAGTGCGCGAGATCGAGGTGCAATGCGCCGAGGTCTGCCAGGTACAGATGGAGCCCCACGCCGCCTATGCCGAATACGATCCGGGCCGGGAGCGTTTGACCATCCGCCCCTCGACCCAGGTGCCCTACTATGTCCACAAGATGCTGGCCCGCACCCTGGCCATGGGCGAGAACCAGATCCGCGTCATCAAGCCCTTCATCGGCGGCGGTTTCGGCGCGCGGACGGAGACGTTGCAAAGTGATTTGATCGCCGCATTGTTGGCGCGCAAGGCCAAGGGCACGGTGAAAGTGGTGTTGAGCCGGGAGGAAACCTTCATCACCCATCGCGGCCGGCCCGAATCCCAGATCAAGATGAAGGTGGGGATGAAGGCCGACGGCACCATCACCGCCGTTGACTTTTCCGCCGTGCAGCGCGGCGGGGCCTACAGCGGCTATGGCATCGTTACGATCCTCTATGCCGGCTCGATGATTTACGGCCTGTACAGTTTCGCCTCCGCCCGCTTCACCGGCCATCGGGTTCTGACCAACACGCCGCCCTGTGGCGCCTTTCGCGGCCATGGCACTGTGAAGACCCGCTTTGCCTTCGAAAACCTGATCGACGGCATGGCCACGGAACTTGGCCTGGACCCCTTCGCGGTGCGCCGGGCCAATCTTCTGGTCGCCCCGACCATGACCGAGAACGACCTGCTGGTGAACAGCTATGGCCTGGACCAATGTCTCGACTGGGCCGAAAAAGCCAGCGGCTGGAAGCAGCGCAAGGGCAAATTGGGGCCCAACAAAGGCCTGGGCATGGCGTGCTCCCACTACATCTCCGGCGCCTCGAAACCGAAACATTGGACCGGCGAGCCCCATGCGACAATCCATCTGCGTCTGGATTGGGACGGCGGCATTACGCTGCTGACCGGCGCGG
>JAYGEA010000136.1:0-14036 GCA_046582635.1 Alphaproteobacteria bacterium | reverse complement strand
GAAATGATCCCGCTGAAACTGGCGATGTTCGAAATATAACGCCGGATCATCAAGCGCAAGAAAAGAGGGGACGTAATCCTTTTCCCTACGGGAAAAAGGAATTACGTCCCCTTAATTCGTTGTGGCGGGAGAAGTTCGTTTGGCAGTTTGGTAGTCCATTCCCATATTTCCCGGAATGTCATCTCGCACTGACGTGAAGCTGAACGCCTTCATGCCGGCGCAGGGATGCCATGACTTTGGAAATATTATCGATGCTGGGGTTACCCTTGCCGCTGAGCATACGCATGAGGCTTTGCGGTTTTTTGTCCGTCAGGGTGCCAAGCTCCTGAAATCCGATGGTGGCGTTCACGTAGTCCCGCAACAAGGTCTTTGCCACATCGACCTCATCGTTAAGCAGGCATTCCGCCGCTTCCGTGAGCAACCCAACACGGAATTCCGGATCATTCCGCGCCCGTTCCTGGACGGTTTGTTTGAAATCACGGGTTAATGGCATGGCCTTACCCCTTTCTTTTTCTCGTCTTATAGGCTTTCCAGTGGTCCTTCGCCGCGTCGATGTCCCGGCTTTGCCGCTTTTTCGTGCCGCCGCCCAAAAGGATCACCAACGTATCGCCGTCCTTGCCGAAATAAATCCTGTAGCCGGGCCCAAATTGGAGCCTGTATTCACGAACCCCCTGCCCCACCGCCTTCACATTGGAGAAATTTCCCGCTTCCATGCGGGCAATCGCGGTCCGAACTTTCAACGCTGCTGGGACATTGAGAGATGCAAACCATTTTGAAAATGGGTGGCTGCCATCTTCCCGCTGATATTCAACGACAACAATCATGGTTGGACGATAACATATATGTTATCATATTCAAATACTAAAGATATCTGATGCTAGACGGATACGGGTGACAGATGTCTAGATCTGTGAAATGGGAGGAACCATGTCCCCTAAATTTTATCGTCGCCAGAACGCCTCCGATTGCAGAGCCAAAAGTTTGGTAAACCGTCACAAAACATTAATGGGAAGCGTTCTCTTTTCCCGCGTCCTCATTTCTCCGAAAACACAAAAACCGGCTCGACGGACAACTCGCAGCGTATACCGCGCAATTTACATAATTCATTTTTTGCATTTAAGCATTCACAGTTAGGTTTGCTTTTTATTTCTGAAATTCAACTTGGAGTAAAAACTATGGCTGATACATTTAGCGTCGGCGACACCGTTCAGCTAAAATCCGGCGGCCCAATTATGACAGTGACGAGTGTTGGCGATGAATACGGAGAAATAAAAGTCAATTGCACTTGGTTTGATAAAAAAGACGAGCAAAAATATTCGAGCCTCTCGCCTGAAACATTAGCGATAGTCAACTAGCCCGGATTACTCATGGCGGGCTCCAGATTGTTGGCGAGCATAGATTAAACTGTTGAAATATCGCGATTTTCCGGTGACTAAGCCAATGCCACGTCACCAGGGGAAGCTGCGCCGGCCATGACCGAAAGTATCCCTTTTCTACCCGGTTTGTCACCCGTCGCAAGTTAGTATAATGGCTAGCCACAGGCCTTGAAATGACAGTCAATCTTAGTCTGCAAGAACGAAAATCGGGGACGTTTTACTTTTCTCGCAAATACGGCGACAGCCAGCAAATCAACCCGCGCCGGTATGTGCCCGCGCCGTTTCCAGGGTCATGCGGAACAGATCCCGTTGCGCGTTGGAGCCGCCGATGCGATGGATCTGGTCCTGGACGGCGCCGATCTTTGCCGCCGCCAGGGCGTGGTCGCCGCGTCTAAAGGCGATGATGCCTTCGCACAGGGCGCGGCCCACCTGTTCCATGATCTGGCCGTTGGTGTTGCTCTCGCCCTCAATGTAAGCATGCTGGCTTTCCAGGAAACGGCCGAGCTTTTTTTCGCCGCCCGCCGAGACCATGGTCATGGCGATGTGGGTATCGGCGAGAGCAAAAGCGTGGTCGTTGATGTGGTCGGCCCACAAATCCACCAATTGGTCCCAGCGGTCCTCCACATCGATGCCGTTGAGCTCCAACCGCCACAACAACGAGGTGCAATCGTTCAGGCGGGTGACCATGTCCTTGTCACAATCGGAGACATGGCGGTCGAAAATGGCCAGCACCCGGTCGAAATCACCCTGGGCCATGAGGGGCAGGCACATATGCCACCACAGATGGCCGCGCAGCCATTTGGCGTGGTCCCAATGGTCGTTGGTCTGGCGCAGCCAGGCAATGCCTTCCTCGCCGCGCCCCTCCATCTCCATGACGTGGCCGACCGCATGCACGGCCCAGCAATCGCGGGGGTCCATTTCGACCGCCCTCCGCCCCATCTCCTCCGCCGCGCGGTATTCGCCCGCCTCCTCCAGCCCGAAAGCGCCCATCCCGAGGAGGAAGCCGTAATATGGCACCCCGTCATGCCAGGCGGGCAGAATGTTCTGTACCGATTGGCGCATGCGGCCCGCCTCGCCCACCAGATAATAGGCTTCATGGGCGCATTTGGCGGCCATCATGTCGTGGGGGAAATCCACCAGGATGGCGTCCCACATCTGGCCCGCCTGGCACATCTCGCCCCCCGCCGCCCGCTCGAATGCGTCGATATGGGCCTGCTCGCGAGACGAGACGCGGCTGCGCCGGGCCTGGGCGGCGCGCAGTTCCAGGTTGATGCGCGGATGCGCCGCGCTGACCCCGCCAAACAGGCGCAAACAGCCCGTGAGGCAATAGCCCATGGCGAAATCCGGGTCGACCTCCGCCGTGGCCAGCAAATGGCCCACGGGCTCGCCATCGAAAACCATGTAATCGTCCATGGCGTCGTTGAAGGCCTGGGCGGTTTCCGGCAATGCGGCGGTGAATTCCAGGCCTAATTTATCTGTCGCCATGACGCGGTGCCGCCTCCACAAAACTTAACGTTGCCATTCTGATCAATAACCCAGTGCAGGGTCAACCCGGTTGACCAACCCCGCACCCCGCTTCATTCGGTGCCCGGCGTCGTCGGCGCGGTTGTTCTTGATGTTCGGATGGGGGTTTTTCATTGACCGATCATTCTCCAGACGACCCGGTCTTCAAGCTATTGCTGAATTGATAGCACATATGCTATCGTTATTGCATGTCAACAATGCCAGTGGTGATCGATACAAACGTCTTTATCGGCGCTCTGATGGGCGCTCCCGGTGCTGCAAATCGCCAGGTCATCCGACTTTGTTTGGAGCGGCGTCTTGAACCAGTCATGGGAACGGCTTTGTTTAAAGAGTATGAAAGCGTCATGTCTAGGCGCGGCCTGTTCGTCGATTGTCGGCTGGATTCGGGAGAACGCGCCGACTTGCTGGATTCGTTTCTGAACGTTAGCAGATGGGTATCCGTGTATTTTTTGTGGCGGCCGAACTTGCCGGATGAAGCGGATAATCACCTTGTGGAATTGGCGGCGGCGGCGGCTTCGACAATCATAATATCCAATAACGTGCGTGATTTTGATGGCGAACAAATGCGGTTCCTGAATATTAATGCAGTTACACCCGGAATTTTTATCAAGAATTGGGAGATGGCATAATGGGCACGATGACGATCCGGCTTCCGGATGATAAACACACACGCCTGAAAGCCCTGGCCGCGCGGCGCGGTGTGAGTTTAAATAAACTGTTTGAGGAATTTTCTACCATTGCGCTGACGGAATTTGACGCCGAAACCCGTTTCAGTGCCCGGGCTGCCCGTGGCAACGCCGACGCCGGATTGGCATTGCTGGACAAACTCGATCAAAATGACCAATAAAAGATAAGTAATCTGGGAGGAAATCATGAAGGTTGGATTTATCGGCCTGGGCCATATGGGCGGGCCCATGTGCCGCAATATCATCAAGGGCGGGCACGAGGTGCTGGTCCACGATCTGTCGGAGGGGGCCGTGCAGGCCTGCGTTGACGTGGGTGGCACCGCCGGTGGCTCCGTCGCCAACATTGCCGGCCAGGTGGAGGTGGTGATGACCTCCCTGCCCATGCCGAAGGATGTCGAGGCGGTGGCCCTGGGAGCGGATGGCATCATCGAACATGCCAAGCCGGGCACCATCTATATCGATCTGTCCACCAACTCCCCGGCCGTGATGAAAAAAATTGCCCACCGTCTGGCCGACAAGGATATCGTCACCCTGGACGGCCCCGTTTCGGGCGGCGTCGTGGGGGCGGAGAAAGCCACCATCGCCATCATGGTGGGTGGCGACAAGGGCGCCTTTGATGCCTGCATGCCGATCTTTCAATCCTTCGGCAAGACCATCGTCCACACGGGCGAATTGGGCACCGGCTGCATCGCCAAACTGGTCAACAACATGATCGCCTTCACCAACATGGTGGCCGGCGCCGAGGGGCTGATGATGGGCGTCGCCGCCGGCATGGATCCCGTCATCTTGAACGAGATTGTGCGCAACAGCTCGGGCAATTCCATGGGCTATCGCGGTGTGGCGAAAAGCGCCCTGGAGCGGGATTTCGAACCTGCCTTCACCGTGGACCTGGCCTACAAGGATCTGCGCCTGGCCCTGGAGCTGGCGGACGAACTGAACATGCCGTTGATGTTGGGGCCCCAGGTTCACAACATCATGCGCATGGCGCGCAGCAAGGATCAGGGCGGCGAAAACGTCACCGCCATTTTGAAAGTCTACGAAGCCGCCATGGGTCAGCAAGTGGGACCGGCCGGAAAAAATTCTGATTAAATCTGAAAGATACGAGGAAACCTCATGAGTAACGAAAATACCGGCCCCCTGGTGGGCGTAAAAGTCATTGAACTGGCGGGCATCGGCCCGGCGCCGCTGTGTTGTACCCTGCTCTCCGACATGGGCGCCGATCTGCTGCGCGTGGACCGCAATGCCCCTTCCGGCCTGGGCTCGCCGCGCACCACGGCGACGGACGTGACGCGCCGGGGCCGCCCCTCCATCTCGGTCGATATGAAGCATCCCGACGGCATCGCTACTTTGCTGCGCCTGGTCGAACAGGCCGATGTGATCATCGATCCCTTCCGCCCCGGCGTCACCGAACGCCTCGGCCTGGGCCCTGATGAGTGCGCCGCCCGCAATCCCAAAATCGTCTATGGCCGCATGACCGGCTGGGGCCAGGACGGCCCGTTGAGCCAGGCCGCCGGCCACGATCTGAACTATCTGGCCCTGACCGGCGTCCTGCACGCTATTGGCCCCAAGGAGCTTCCCACGCCGCCCCTGAACGTGGTGGCGGACATGGGCGGGGGCGCCATGTTCCTGGCCGTGGGCATCCTGGCGGCGGTGATCGAGGCCCGGCAATCGGGCCAGGGCCAGGTGGTCGATACTGCCATGACCGAAGGCTCGGCGTTCCTCGGCATGGGCGCCTTCGGCTCCCTGGCCGCCGGCACCTGGAAGCATGAGAGGCAAGCCAATATTCTCGACGGCGGGGCGCATTTCTATCGCTGCTACGAAACGTCGGACGGCAAGTACGTCTCCATCGCCTCCATCGAAGCGAAATTCTACGCCATCCTGCTGGACAAACTGGGCGTGGACCCGGCCGATATTCCGGAACAGATGGACCGGGATACCTGGCCCGAGATGGCCGTGAAGTTCGAGGGGCTGTTTGCGCAAAAGACCCGCGATGAATGGTGCGGGATCATGGAAGGCACCGACATTTGTTTTGCCCCGGTGCTGAATTTTTCCGAAGCCCTGGAGCATCCCCACAACAAGGCGCGCGGCAGCTTTATCGATGTGGGCGGCGTGCCGCAACCGGGCCCGGCGCCGAAATTCAGCCGGACGCCGTCGCGGACCAAATCATCCCCGCCCGAGATGGGCGCCAACACGGCCGAGGGGCTGGCAGCCTGGGGCCTGAGCGGCGACGACATCGCCGCCCTGACCGAAAGCAAGGCGGTCGGCTGGCAGGGTTAAATCAGGTGGGCGTACGCCCGTACCCACCTGCCCCACATATGTTGAGCCCTGGACGTAGAGGCTGGCCAGGGCATCGGTGATGAATGCCAGGGTTAGGACCGGCGCTCAGGCCTCCCGCCCCAGCGAGGCCATCAACTCCCGCCATTCGCGGGGCGGGATGCCGCAATCCTTGGCACTGACTTCTTCGCCGGCCAGCATGCGCTTGACCGCCTCCAGCCCGGCGCGGGACAGATGCACGCCGCCCATGCGATAATCCTCGAACGCCTCCGCCGTGAGGGGGACCCACGCGTGCAAGGCTTCCATCATGGCGTCCGCATACACCCGTATCTCATATTGTGCATGAGCATCTGCCCGTAAGCTGAGGAAATGCAACAGATTATGGAGATTACATTTCCAGTACCACTCAGTATAGATATTCAACGGCAGGTTCATGCGGGCCAACTCCCGCGCCAGACCCTGGCGGTTCGGGTCGATGACGTTGCCTTCGTCGTCTTCGTTCAGCATCTCCTGGTAGTCGGCGTAGTTGCGGGCGGAATCCTCGCGCAAAATGTCCAGCACACGGGCCGCCTCCTCGCCCTGTAGAACGTCGCCCCGGCCCTGTCGGTTGTCCTGGGACTGGGCCGATAGTTGCTCCGGCTCCGGAATATAAAATTCCCGGTTCAAAATGGAGTAACGGGCGGAATATTCATTGATCGAGGCGGTGCGGTGGCGGATCCATTGCCGGGCCACGAACACCGGCAGTTTGACGTGGAATTTGATCTCACACATCTCAAACGGGGTGGTGTGGCGGTGGCGCATCAGATAGCGCAGCAAGCCCCGGTCCTCGGAGACCTGGCGCGTACCCTTGCCGTAGGAAACCCTGGCGGCCTGGACCACGGCGGCATCGTCTCCCATATAATCCACCACGCGGACAAAACCCTGATCGAGCACGGGAATGGGGCGATATAACAGCTCTTCGATGGCGGTCACTGTGGCCCTCAAGGTGCCATTGGTTTGGCCACGAAGCTGATCGATTTCTTGTTTCTGGGCTTCACTGACCGGCATTGGGGTCTCCATGTTTTTGAACTGTGTCTCTGTACGCATTGCAAAGGCGCGCGGGGCATTTGCCCGGACGCTCTTTAAAAATTAACCGATAGAGTCTATATATGTCCTGCCGGCTTGTCCGGCTATGACGCTAAACGCTTTGCGGAATAAACGTTGCGGACCCGGGGGCGGTACCCGGCGCCTCCACCAGGAGTGCATCAGGAAGCGAATCATGTTTTCCAGATGCTTTTGCAGATGCACTGCTGATGGGGGCGAAATAGGATCGACGCGCGTAATAAAGGCACGGTTTGCGTTCGGCATGGCTCCACCGATATCGGGCTATTTCTACAAGTGCCAATGATAATGAAATGGTGCTCGCTGCTTAATTGAACAAGCAAGCGCGGTTTCGGGGGGCACCGGGCAACAGAAGCCCCCCACTAATTTAGTAGACCCGCCAACGGCCTTGGTTTAAGTGGGCAAAATAACAACAAAAGAACGGTTTGGGGACATGGCCCACGATCTCATGCAATACAGCCAGATGGTCGAAGACAGCCTGCGCGGCTTGGTGCGATCGGTTCTCGAACGCACCGCGACGGACGGCCTGTTGGGCGAGCATCATTTCTATATCGGCTTCAAGACCCAGTTCCCCGGCGTTGAAATACCCGATCATCTGGGCCTGCAATACCCGGAGGAAATGACCATCGTCATCCAGCACAAATTCTGGGGGCTGGAAGTGGGCGAGGACGCCTTCGAGATCACCTTGAGCTTCAACGGCCAGGGACAGCGCCTGTTCGTCCCCTACTCGGCCATGACCTCGTTCCTCGACCCCAGCGTGCAGTTCGGCCTGCAATTTAGCCGGAATGGCGATCAGACAGACGTTGGCCAGCAAACAGCCTCGGAACCAAAGGCGGAAAAGCCGGAACCGGCGCCGGAAAAGCCATTATCCGAAGGCGATCAAACCAACGACGGCGGCGACAACGTCGTGACCCTGGATCAGTTTCGCAAAGATTAGCCGCGACACGCTCTAGCCGGCCGCTAATTGGTTTTGATCCGTCCCTCAATCTTGGGTTCGATGGTGCCCAGGGCGGTAATGTAATCCATCACCTGCGAGGCCATCAAGGTCGCCCCCACCGCATCCAAAATCAGCTTGCCGCCCTTGAAGGCCGTATAACCATCGCCGCCTCTGGCGATATAGTCGTTGGTCGCCACGGTGTAGGACGCCGCCCGCTCCAAGGCCTTGCCGCCGACCGTTGCCGAGATGACGCGGCCGCCCCTGGGTTTTACCGGATCATAAATGAATGTCATGCCCGACACCTGGGCGAAGCGGCCGGCTTTGTCTTCAATCCGGCTGACGGCATTTTCCAGGGCGGCCCAAAGCTCCGCGCCAGACAGGGAAATCACGACGGTGACGTTGCCGAACGGCAGCTCGCTCAAAATATCCTTGCGGGTCAGGGTGGCGCCGGCCTCGTAGGTGCGGTTGCCGCGAATGCCGCCGCCGTTGGTCAGGGCAATGTCCGCGCCCGTGGCCTGGCGCATGGCATCCGCGATCAGGTTGCCCATGTTGCTTTCCCGGCTCCGCACGGTGGCGCGGCGGCTGTCCAGGGCCACCGACGTTTTGCCGACCGCGGCCGCCAGCCTGTCATCCAGGTCCGCTTCAAAGCGTTGCACAATCTCCCCCACCGCCCTGTCCGGCGCAACGCCGGCGGTCGAGAGAAAGCGCCATTGCGGCCGCATGGACACCTTGGTGCCGCGCCTGGTGTTTTTCTTTTCGATCCGCAGCTCGGCCACGGCCAGGTAGTGGGCGTCGTGGCCGGCCTTCATGATCAGGGTGCCGCCTTCATAGAACAGAATGGGGTCGTGATCATGGCCGCCCAGGATCACGTTGATACCCTTGACCTGGGCAGCCAAGGCACGGTCCCGGGCAATGTCGAGATGGGTAATGGCGATGATCAGGTCCGCTCCAGCCGCCTTCAATTCGCCAACCGCCTGGCGGGCGGCGGCAAGGGGCGGGGTGAAGCTGACCTGTTGGCCGGGACTGGAAAGATGGCTTGTTTCGGGTGTCAGCAGCGAGAACAGTCCGATTTTAAGGTCACCCATCTGTCGGACCTTCACCGCAAGGGCGCCGCCGAACGGCTTGCCGTCGGGACCACGCGTATTGCTGGCCAGCCAGGTAAATTTCGAGGCCATCATGCGTTGCTTCAAGACACCATCGCCGAAATCGAATTCGTGATTGCCCAAGCCCGCCGCGTCCACGCCGATGGCGTTCATCAGCGTGATCATCTGGCTGCCCTTGGTCAGGCCGGACATGACCGAGGGCGAGATCAGATCACCGCCGAAGGTGGTCAGGTGATATTTCGCCTTGGCCCGTTCCCGCTTCAGCAGCGTCATCAGTTGGGGAAATCCACCGACGCCGCGCTGGGCCGAAATCTGGTAGACATCGTTGATGTGCAGCAAGGTCAAATCCAGGCTTTGCGCCCGGCCCGATGACGTGGCGCAAACGGCCAGCAACAGCTGCAGGGAGAAGAATAGCTTCCAGGTCGGCTTCATGGTTCATTCCTCGTTCATTCAACGTATCTTCCAGAAAAATGATACCGGAACCTACCGTAGCGTGGCAGAACAAAATGGTTGAGCCTCTTATCCTGCTCCTACTCGCGGCCCTGCCGTTGATGGGCAGCCCGGGACCCGCCACTTTGAGCATCGCCGCCACGGGATCGGTCTTTGGCGTGGTGCGCGGCATTCCCTACCTCATGGGCATTGTCATGGGCACTTCGGGGGTCGTCGTCTTGATCGCCACCGGCGTCACCGGTCTGCTGTTCACAATTCCCGGCGTACTGCCCATTCTGACATTGGCGGCCTTGGCCTACATCTTGTTCCTGGCCTACAAAATCGCCACGGCACCCATCCTCTCCGAGGGCGGCGGTCAACGGGCCGCGCCATCGCTGCCCGGCGGCTTTCTCCTCGCCATCGCCAATCCAAAGGCCTTAGCGGCCATCGGCGCGGTCTTTGCAAGTTTCACGCTGCTGCCCGCCGAACCGGTTTTGGACGCCACGGTCAAGGCGGCGGTCCTGATCGCGGTCGTTGTTGCCGTGAATGTTGTCTGGCTGTTTCTGGGCGCCGGCCTGTCGCGGCTGTTGCGCCATCCCAAAACCGGGCGGGCGATCAATATTTTGTTCGCGGTGCTGCTGGTACTGTCGGTTGGGCTTGCCGCCTTGATTTAGGCCGGAACTGCCCTAGTAGGGCCGGTCGCCTTGCACCACGGCCCGATGCACGACGCGCCGTTCCGCCGCCGCGTCATAGGCGGTGACGCAATGCATGGTGCAGCGGTTGTCCCACATCAGAACATCATTTTCCCGCCAACGGTGACGATAGATAAATTTATCCTGGGTCGCATGGCGTTCCAAATTCGCCAGCAAGGCCTCGCCCGCGGCAATCTCCCAATCCAGAATGTGGGAGGCGTGGTTGCCGATATAGATGGTGCGCGCGTCGGTTTCCGGATGCGTGCGGACCAAGGGATGATCCACGGGCGGGGCGGCAGCGATTTCGTCCGCCGTGGCCGGGCGTTCATGGGATTTTTCCCGGCTGCGCTTCCAATCGTGCACCGCGCGCAGGCCGTCCAGCCGGGCTGAGGCGGCCGGTTCCAAAGCTTCATAGGCCCGCGCCATATCGGCGAACAAGGTATCGCCGCCTAATTTGGCCACGAATGGCGAGCGCAGGATCGTGAACAGCGACGGCGTGGCAATATATGATTTGTCCGTATGCCAGACCAAGGTGCCCTTTTCCGGATGCACCCCGGTGGTCTTGCCGTCCGCGTCCAGGTTGCCGAAAACCTGCAACTTGGGCAGGGCGTCAAGTCGGGTTGAGCGGTTGACATGGCCCTCCAACGGGCCAAAGCGCTGGGCGAAGGCATAATGGCTGTGGTCATCAAGCTGTTGGTCGCGGAACACCAGGACCTTGTGCCGGATTATCGCGGTCCGGATTTGTTCCACAACGGCCTCCGATGGTTCGGCGGCCAGGTCCACACCGCCAATTTCGGCCCCAAAACCCGTTGCCTCGGCTCTGATCTCAATCAATCCGTCTGTCATTTTGCCCAACCGTCATAAACCTGTAGATCTAGCATGCGACGACGGCGGCGGGATGGCAAGTAACTCAGAGCGGGATGTCGGCTTGGTGCAGATCGTCACGGAGGTCAGCAACGGCGGGGTCTTTTCTTGCCCCCAGCGAAACGGATATGTTTACATACCAGCAAAACCTGAGAGGCAGAGATGATCGAAGCGAACGAAACCTTTGACGGCACCTGGCCTCATACGCCGCACTTCTTCCATGGCAACGGCTTCGCCACGCATTACGTGGACGAAAATCCAAACGGCGTAGAGACCTTCCTGTGCGTCCATGGGGAGCCGACATGGGGCTACCTCTACCGCAATATCATCCCCCGTCTGGCCAGGTATGGCCGCGTCGTGGTGCCCGACCACATGGGGTTCGGCAAAAGCGAAACGCCCCAGGACCGGGCCTACACAATTGAGGAGCATTGCGACAATCTGGACCGGCTGGTGCTGGATCTGGATCTGACCAATCTGACCCTGGTAATCCAGGACTGGGGCGGGCCCATTGGCGGCGCCATCGCCTATCGTCATCCCGAACGGGTCAAACGTCTTTGTGTGATGAACGCCATTGTCGGCGGCCGGGCGCCGGACAGTGCCGGATCAATTGGCATGCCGCCCTGGCTGCAATGGGTCAACGGCCCGGCCTTCGAACCCACCATCAAGAACCTCTCGGCCACGGCGCTGTCCGTGATGAAGCGGGTTGGCTTTGAAAGTACCGCCCAAGTGGATGAAACCTGGGTCCGCGCCTATGGGGCAGCCTTCCCGACGCCGGAGAGCTGCATCGCAGCATACCGTTTCCCGCAATGTATCAACGACCGGGAAACCGTTACCTTCCTCAAATCCATCCGTACACCCGAGGCGACGGCAGCGGTCAAGGAAAAGCCCGCCATGTTGATCTTCGGCGAGGCCGACCGTGCCCTGCCCCAAGCTTTCACCATCGGCTGTTTCAAGGACCTATGGCCAAATGGTCCCGTGGTCACCCTGCCCGGTGTCGGCCATTTCCTGCAGGAGGATGCGCCCGAGACGGTCTCGGCCCTCATTCAACAGTTCGTGCAGATCACGTAGAAGGACGCAACATGCGTATCGCAATCATGGGATCAGGCCGCCATATCAATCTCCAAACAAAGCCTTGTAGCGCTTTTGAAATACCGGCCAGACCTCCGGGTTCAGCAGGCGCGGCGGCCGGCGGCCGGCGAATATCTCCAA
This sequence comes from Alphaproteobacteria bacterium, assembly GCA_046582635.1. Lineage (GTDB taxonomy): Bacteria > Pseudomonadota > Alphaproteobacteria. The sequence goes on along the minus strand of JAYGEA010000136.1, from coordinate 1,841 downwards.
CAATTGCTCGCCGGCGTAGCTGGCCACCATGTGGCGGGATTCGTGGGTCACGCCGGCTGTATGCGGGCTGGCCAGGACGTTGGGCAAGCTGAGCAGGGGGTGATCCTTCGACGGCGGCTCCACCGCCCAGACGTCAAGCCCGGCGGCGGCCAGATGGCCGCTGCTGAGTGCCGCATGCAAGGCGCCTTCGTCGTGGATGCCGCCACGGGCGGTGTTGATGAAAATGGCGCCGGTTTTCATCTTGGCGAACGCCGTCGCGTCGAGGAAATTCATGGTCTCCTCATTGCGGGAACAATGCACGGAGATAAAGTCGGACGCACCGAGCAGATCATCCCAAGATGCGGATACAGCATTCCGTTCGGCGAAATCGTTCGCTTCGATATAGGGATCGTAGGCCAGAACCCGCATGCCGAACAATCCCGCGCAAAGTTCCGCCGTTCGCCGGCCCACATGGCCCAAACCGATGATGCCGAGGGTCTTGCCCTAGATATTGTGGCCGATGAAGTCGTTGCGCCCGATGCCATCCCGGGCTCGCATGTATTGGTCCGTCTCGCCCACGTGCTTGGACAGCATCAACATCATGCCCAGGGCATGTTCGGCCACGCCTTCGGCATTGCCGCCCGCCTGGTTGACGACGATGACGCCGGCCTGGGAACAGGCGTCCACATCGACCGGATCAAAGCCCGCGCCCATGGACGATACCGCAAGCAAATTTGGGCAGCGGGCAAGGAAGTCCGCGGTGCAGTGGAACTGTTCGGGTAATTCATCACGGGCGGCGCGGATCTGATAGCCATGGACCGTGGACAGGGCTTGCCAATTCCTAGCGTCACCGTCGCTGAATTGCAGGACATCCACCTTGATCGAGGGCTCGGTGGCAAGGATTTCGGCGGTCACGTTATGAGCGAATTTTTCGAAAACGGCGATGCGTTTTTGCGGCTGCGTCATGATGATGGGATACTTTTCTTCACTGAAAACAGGCGGGAGGCGCCATACATACACGACTGGCCAGGGATGTCATCTGGCCGCCCAAAAATTTCTTCAGCGGCGGTTTTCGGTTAGAAATCTCCGCACCAGGGGCCAATTCTCTGCCACCAGATCGAGGCTGATACCGTCAGCCTCGTAGATGGATATCCCGTTCGCGCGGCGCAGAACAAAGGCGCGGCAATGGGAAGGATATCTCTGAAACCAGAAATCCTTGCCGCTATCGAAGGTCAGCAAGGCCTCGTCATCACCCATGCCGTTGCCCCACAGATCGGAGCAATAGCCGTTGAGGATAATGCGGCCGCGAATTTTCACCGGGCCATCGTAAGAGGCAACCACGGCACCCCCCTGTGAATGGCCGATCAGAAAAATGTTGTCGTGATCGACCCAGGGCAGCTTGGCGGTTTGCGCCATGGCATTATCTAATTCGGTCAGGCGCATGGCCCTGATTTGACCGCTGATGGAGAGGTTTACGGTGAAATTGCGAAAACAATATTCGGGCCGAGGCCAAGCGAATGAATCCGGGGCAATAACGGCAATGTCATCCAGTCTGGCCAGCCAACGCAGATGTTGAATACTGGCCCGCAAAATGCCCGCGCAGCCATGAAAATAAACGATCAGCGGCAGCTTCACGCCGGGCGGCACGCCGGCGCCCAACGCCGCCAACTGTCCGGGCGGATAGTTTGGGCGTTTGTGGCCTTGAAACGCCTCAGCCTCCGCCTGGAAGGCCGCCTCGTTGATTTTCCGGCCCGGCGCACCCAAGATATTTTCGGGCGAGCGGATGGCGGCATTGGTGAAGGTGGTCTGGACCTCGCCCGTGGTCACGCAGGCGCCCAGGGACAGGCAAATCAGGCCTGCGA
>JAYGEA010000131.1:0-4485 GCA_046582635.1 Alphaproteobacteria bacterium | reverse complement strand
ACCATCAAGGGAGAGAACAAAATGCTTCGCATCATGCCCATCAAGCAAAAAAGACGGAAGAAAATGACGCCTAAGCCGGATAAACTGTAACCTATGTCATGACCAAAAACTGTTACCCATGTCGAGACGCGGTCAGCTCGGCGCTTTCGCTTCATGCGGAAGAACCCTAGAACACAATGACCACGGGGTGGAAGGTGTTATAGACTGGCGAACAGATTCAGGATTGAGAGAGGCGCTGATGGCTGACGGCATTTTGGGCCAATCCATACCGCGCCGGGAAGACGGGAGATTTCTCACCGGGGCGGCGAAATACACCGCTGATTTCGAACGGGAGGGTCAGTTGCACTGCGCCGTCCTGCGCTCTCCCCATGCCCATGCCGCCCTTGGCGCCATTGATACCGGCGCGGCGGCGGTACTGCCCGGCGTTGTCGGGGTCTACACGGCGGCGGATTTGATCGGCGATGGCATCGGCCCGCTGCCCTGTGCCGCCGCCGCCGTGGTGCAAACCGTGGCGCCCATGAACGTGCCGCCGCGCCATGCCCTCGCCGTCGGGCGGGTGCGCCACGTGGGCGATCCCGTGGCCTTTGTTGTCGCCATGGATCACAACACCGCATTGGATGCCCTGGACCTGATCGAGGTCGATTACCAGGACCTGGCCGCCGTCGCCAACGGCCGGGCGGCCTTGGCCCCCGGCGCGCCGGAGCTGTGGGCCGAGGCGCCCGGCAACCATGCCTTTCGTTTTGAGAAAGGCGACAGCGCCGCCGTCGAGGCTGCCCTGGCGGGCGCGGCCCATGTGGTCACGCTGGAGATCACCAACAACCGCGTCTCCCCCGCGCCCACGGAGCCGCGCGCGGCCATCGCCAGTTATGACGGGGCCACCGACAGCCTGCATTTGTTCCTGACCGGACAGGGGGTGCATGGCATTCGCGGCCAGTTGGCCAGCGCTATATTCAAGGTCGATACGGACAAGCTGCATGTCTCCGCCCCCGACGTGGGTGGTGGCTTCGGGTTGAAAAATTTCGTTTATCCCGAATGGGTCATGTTGTTGTGGGCGGCGCGCAAACTGGGCCGTCCGGTAGGTTGGGTGGCGACCCGCAATGAAGATTTCATGAGCAGCATTCAAGGCCGGGATGTCCAAACCACGGCCCATCTGGGCCTGGACGGCGATGGCCGCATCCTGGCGCTACGGGCAGAGCTGACCGCCAACATGGGGGCCTATCTGTCATCCTTCGGCCCCGGCATTTCCACTAATTCCGCCGCCACGGCGATCAGCGGCATTTACGACATCCCCCACATCTTCATAGGCTCCACCGGCGCCTTCACCAACACCGTGCCCATCGATGCCTATCGCGGCGCCGGCAAGCCGGAGGCGAACTATATCGTCGAACGCCTGATCGAGGCGGCGGCGCGACAGACCGGCTGGGACCCGGTGGAACTGCGCCTATTGAACGCCATTTCCACCTTTCCCCATACCACCTCTCTGGGTATCGAGATCGATACCGGTGATTTCGCGGGCAATATCCATCACGCCGTCGGCGTCGCCGACCGGGCCGGGTTCGAAGCCCGGCGCGCGGCGTCGGCTAAGGCGGGGCAATTGCGCGGGATGGGTATCGCCTGTTTCCTGGAAACCGCGCGCGGGGCGAACGCGGAGGGGGCGGAGGTCAATTTCCGGGCGGACGGCGGTATTGATCTGCGTCTAGGCACGGAATCCAATGGCCAGGGCCACGAAACCGCTTTTAGCCAGATTGCCGCCGAGACCTTCGGCCTGCCATTGGAAACCTTCCGATATATCCAGGCCGATACACGGGAAACCCGCGCCGGCAACGGCCACGGCGGGGCCCGCTCCATGCATATGGGGGGCAGCGCCCTGGTCGCGGCCATGGCGGCGGCCCTGGCCAAGGCCCGCCCGGTGGCGGCACAGATGCTGCAAACCGGTGAAGACACCTTGGAATTCACGCATGGGGAATTCCGTGTGGCGGGGACCGCCCAGTCGGTGCCGTTGCTTGATGTGGCGGCGGCGGCCCGTGACCCCAACGTGGCCGGCGGGGCGGGCCTGGACAGCTACGAGCGGCGGGAAGATGCGCCCATTACATTTCCCAGCGGCTGTCATGTGGCGGAGGTGGAGATCGACCGGGAGACCGGGGTCGCGGCCCTGATCAGCTATATCATGGTGGATGATTACGGCCGCCGCATTAACCCCCGCCTGATCGAGGGCCAGGTCCACGGCGGCATCGCCCAGGGCATCGGCCAGGCCCTGTTCGAAAATGTGATCTATGACCCGGAAACGGCGCAATTGCTCTCCGGCACCTGGCTGGATTACACGATGCCGCACGCCGCCCAGTTGCCGTCGTTTGAGCTGCATTTCCGGGAAACCCCCACGGCGGCCAATCCCCTGGGCGTCAAGGGCTCCGGCCAGGCCGGCTGCATGGCCGCGCCGCAAACCATCATGGCGGCGGTGCTGGACGCCCTGAAACCCATGGGCATCACCGACATGGACATGCCCGCGACATCGGAACGCCTGTGGCGGGCCATCATGGCGGCGTCCCTTTAATCTATCATGACGCTGAAATCAAGCGCAAGAATTATGGTGACTTGACCGTTTTTCACCCGATTTTCAGGGTGAAAGAGCGGCTCATGTCACCCTAATTCGTGCTTTCAGAACGGACCCAATGCAAAAAACAAGACCCGACCCCTAATCTCAGTATCGAAGTTTCCGCACCCGGAGAGACTTGAGCCATGCAAAAACCCGCAACCGCACTGCCGAAATTCGGATTGAACCGGTTCGACTATTCCTCGCCGCGGGCTTTCGCCAAGGACGCCCGGCGCGCGGAAGAGCTTGGCTGGGATTGCGCCTATATCCCGTCCTCGCCTTTGCTTATGAAGGATCCCTACGTCAATCTTGCTTTTGCCGCCCTCGAGACCGAGCGCATCGTCCTCGGCCCCTTGCTGGAAAATCCCGTGGTGCGCCACCCGGCGGTCTTGGCGTCTTCGATTGCCACCATCGACGAACTGGCGCCGGGACGCGCCATTCTTGCCTATGGCCTCGGCGACACCGCCGTTCGGTTATTGGGCAAGCGCCCGGCCCGCGTTGCCGAGCTCGAGGCGGCCGTGCGATTGACCCGTGGCTTGCTTAAAGGCGACGGCGTCGACGTCGGCGCCGCCAAGCCGGCCCTCTTGCGTCATGCGCGCGCCGTGCCGGTGTGGATTGCCGCCGGCGGCCCAAGGACGCTGCGGATGGCGGGCAGGATTGCCGATGGCGTCTTCATACGCGTCGGCCGGCACAAGGCCAACCTTGAGATATCCATCGACGCCGTGCGCACCGGCGCCCTTGAGGCGGGACGAGATCCTGACGAGGTGAAGATCGGTTTGATATTTCACACCATCATGACCGACGATCCGGAACGTGCGGCGCTCATGAGCCGATCCATGGCCGCTGGGTATTTCGAATATTCTCCGATTCTTTTCGATCAGGCTGATTTCGTTTGGGACGGGCCCGACGTCGAAGAGCTGAAAAAGCAAGTCTGGCCGGATTTTCATCATGTCGCCGACCTGGCGGCTTCGGGCCGGTTGGTTTCGTTTTTGTCCGACGAAATCGCCGAGGCCTTCGCGCTGTTCGGTACGCCGGATATGATTGCGGCGCAATTGAACCAGGTGCTCAGTCTTGGGCACAATATCGATGTGGTCGTGCCGCATCCGGTGCCCACACCGCCGCCAGGCGGGCCTCGGCCGGACTATATCGAGCGTTTCGCCGGCGAGGTTATTCCGAAGCTGCGGGCGCTGCGGGAGGCGGAGCAGAAATGACGGCTTGCCGAAATCCGAGAGAACGAAAATCGGGGACGTAATTCGCTCTTTCGGCGCTCTTAAGGGGCGCGAAAAGCGATTACGTCCCCACTATTCTTGCGCCCATCTCAATAGGAATGCGCCAAGTTCGGGCTTGACCCGGCAATCCAGAGCCGTCCGGCGCGGCGGACCTCGCAAAGACGCCTACGCCGCGTTAGCCTCTTCGCGGCTGGGTTTGGGGGTGCCGAAGAGGTGCCCTGGCCGTAGTCGAAGCCGTATTCCAGGACCTCGATCACGTCCGCTTCTTTCTCGATGCGCTCCACCACCAGGGAGACCTCGGAAACCGCGGATTTGGCCTTCAGGGTCCGGGGATGGACCCAATCGACGCCGTCTTCGGGCAGGGTCACGATCAGGCTGATGGGCACCTTGATAAAGCGGAATTTGGTCAAGGACAGGAATTTGAAATCAATATCCAGATCGTCCACCTGATCCATGGAAAAGCGGAAGCCTAATTCGCCCAGACGGCCCAGTTGCTGCCAGACCGTTTCCGACAGGGCGGCTACGTCCGCCTGGGTAATCTCGAAGATCAGGCGCGGCGAGGGGAGGATTATGGGCCATGCAATCGATGAACTGGTTCATGAACTCCCCATCGTTCAAGGTATGGATGGAGATATTGACGAAGAAATTCACATGGTTTTGCCGCTT
>JAYGEA010000005.1:0-19869 GCA_046582635.1 Alphaproteobacteria bacterium | reverse complement strand
GCTTTTAGCCCTGATTACCCAAGCTGCCCGGCTGTTCCCCATGGCCGCCACGCGCCCAATGCATCGTCTAATTTTGGTGTCGGCGGGCGCAACGGCAATCGTGATGGTTTTTGCCCTGTGGGTGCCCGACATTATCCACGGACCCATGGCCAGGACGGCCCCGTTGGTGGCGGAGGTCTGGTTTAGCAATAATGCCGAGGTCAGCCCTGTTTTGCAATTCGACGACCTGCGCCGGACGGGCCCAAAAACCCTGGCGCACCTGGGCCTGATGCTGTTCGCCGTGCCGGCCTTGATTTATCTGGTTCGCCACGACAAGAACCGCCTGAATTGGGGCCTTTTGGCGATTTTCCTGGGCCTTAGCCTGTTGTTGGCGCTGCGCGAGGCACGCTGGGTGGGTTACCTTCAAATTCTCGTCCCGCCGCCCTGTATCGTGCTGTTGCAAATCCTGTTCGGACGCTTTGGCGGGCCCGGCCTGGGACGCGCGGTGGTGCGCGTGGGCTCGGTCATCGTTCTGGCCACGGGGCCCCTGATCGCCGGCGGCATGCTGCGCCAGTCCCTGCCCATACCAAAGACCGGCAAACCGTGCGATTTGCCACAAATTTCACGCTTTTTGGCGGAAAATTATTCTGATCGCCCTCATAACATCCTAAATTTTATCTATTCCGGCCCGGAATTGCTGTATCGCAGCCATCACAGTGTCGTCGCCACGCCTTATCATCGCAATACAGCCGGCATTGTGGACACTATTCGGTTTTTACGCAGCAAAACAGACGGCCCGGCCAAGGCCCTGGCCCAAAGGCGCCGGATCGATCTGGTCCTGATCTGCCCCGCCGACCCCGAGGCCAGCAACTACCGCACCCATGGCGGCCTGCTGGTGCGGTTGGAGGCCGGGCAGCCGCCTTCCTGGCTGCGAGGGGTCCCGCTGCCGGCGGATTTGGGCCAAAAATTCATACTCTACCAGGTAACTTGGACTGCCTTTTGACGTCACCCCGCTGCGCCCTTATGGTGGGGCGATGGCCCCCAATACCGAAATTTTGCAAACGATTGCCGCCGCCGTAAACAGTGATGCGGCCATGGTGCATCGCGGCCGCTATGTGGACCTGGATTTTCTGCTGAGCATTGGCGCGGATAGCCATTTTCTGACCATCACCCAGGGACGGGTTGCCGCCATCACGCCGGGCGGAGGCTTGATGCGACCCTGGCGTTTCGCCATTCACATCGCGCCCGAGGCATGGCGGAAGTTCCGCCAGCCCCTGCCCCGGCCCGGCTATCATGACCTCTTCGCCATGTGCAAGCTGGGCGAGGCCCGGATCGAGGGTGAAATTCACGCCCTGATGGCGAATTTGCGCTACTTCAAGGAACTGCTCGCCCATGGCCGCTAATTTCGAGGCCGCGATCGGCCGGTACATGGCTGTTGAGATCCAGGGCCGCGCCAACCGTATCTATTTCGAGACCGCCGGACAGGGCATCCCCCTGGTCTGCCTGCACACCGTCGGCGCCGATGCCACCCAGTACCGCCACCTGCTGAACGATGCCGCGATTACCCGGCACTACCAGGTCATCGCCTTTGATTTACCCTGGCACGGCAAGAGCCTGCCGCCCGTGGGCTATCATCTGGAAGACTATAACCTGACCACGGAATTGTATGTGGATACGGTCATGGCGGTCTGCCAGGCCCTGGGTCTGGAGCAACCCGTGATCATGGGCTGTTCCATGGGCGGGCGCATCGTGCTGCAACTGGCCTTGAGCCGGGGGACGGAGTTGGGGGCGGTGATCGGGCTGGAAGGCGCCGACCATCAGGAGCCCTGGTACGATACCGAATGGCTGCACCGCCCGGACGTCCATGGCGGCGAAATATCCGCGGCACTCGTCTCCGGCCTAGTGGCGCCGCAAAGCCCCGATGAGTACAGGTGGGAGACCCTGTGGGGCTATCTGCAAGGCGGCCCCGGCGTCTTCAAGGGCGATTTGCATTTTTATCGCGTGGACAGCGATTACCGCGACCGGGTCGGTGATATCGACACCAAACAATGCCCGGTCTATCTGTTGACCGGCGAATATGATTTCTCCTGCACGCCGGAAGATACTCTGCGCACCGCCGCCCGGATCGATGGCGCCCAGGCCACCATCATGGAAGGGTTGGGCCATTTCCCCATGTGCGAGGACCCGGCCCGGTTCCGCCGCTATATACTGCCCGTTTTGGATCAGATCAGAGGAAAACCCTAGAATATGTCTGAATATGACGTCATCGTCGTCGGCGGCGGAAATGCCGCCATGTGCGCCGCCCTCTCCGCCCGTGAAAGCGGCGCCTCCGTCGTCGTGCTGGAACGCGCCCCAAAGGAAGAAGCGGGGGGCAACACAGCCTTCACCGCGGGTGCCATCCGCACGGTATATAACGGCGACGACGATATCTTGGATTTGATGCCGGATTTATCGCCCGAGGAACGCAATTCCGATTTTGGCGCCTATACGGAAGAGCAGTTCTTTGATGACATGGGCAAGGTCACCGACTACCGCACGGATCCGGATCTGGCGGAGTTGTTGATCACACGATCTTTTCCAACCTTGAAATGGCTGCAAGGCAAGGGCATGCGCTATATGCCCTTGTTCGCAAAACAGGCCTTCAAGGTGGATGGCAAGTTCAAGTTCTGGGGCGGCTTGACCGTCGAAGCCTATGGCGGCGGTCCGGGACTGGTCGAGGGCCTGACGGAGGTCTGCGGCCGGGAAGACATAGAAATACGTTACAACGCCCGCGCGCTGTCGCTGCTCAAGGATGATGACGGCGTCCACGGCGTGAGCTTGCGCGAGAACGGAAAATCGGCTGAATTGAAAGGCAGAGCGGTCGTTCTGGCCTGCGGTGGGTTTGAAGCCAATGCAGAGATGCGCACCCGCTATCTGGGCCCCGGCTGGGAATTGGCGCCGGTGCGCGGCACCCGCTTTAACACCGGTGACGGCATCCAGATGGCCTTGGCGGCGGGTGCCTCGCCACGGGGCAACTGGTCGGGCTGTCATGCCGTGGCCTGGGACCGCAACGCGCCGGAGTTCGGCGATCTGGCGGTCGGCGACGGCTTTCAGAAACACAGCTATCCCTTTGGTCTGATTATCAATGCGGACGGCAAGCGCTTCGTGGACGAGGGTGCCGATTTCCGCAACTACACCTATGCCAAATACGGCCGGGAAATTCTCGACCAGCCGCGCCAATTCGCCTATCAGGTCTTTGACCAAAAGGTCGTGCATCTGTTGCGGGCCGAATACCGCATCCGCGAGGTGACCAAGGCGCAGTCGGATACTCTGGAGGGCCTCGTCGATCAGATGGAAGGCGTGGACAAGGAGCAGTTTCTGCGCACCGTGGCCGAGTATAACGCCGCCGTACAGACCGATATCGAATTCAATCCCACGGTCAAGGACGGCCGCCGCACGGAAGGTCTGGCGCTGAATAAAACCAATTGGGCCAATACCTTGGACGAAGGGCCCTACTTGGCGTTCGGCGTCACCTGCGGCATTACCTTCACCTTTGGCGGCGTCCGCATCGACAACGATGCCCAGGTGATCGACACCGACGGCCTGGCCATTCCGGGCCTGTATGCGGCCGGCGAAATGGTCGGGGGGCTGTTCTATTTCAATTATCCCGGCGGCACCGGCCTGATGTCCGGCGCCGTATTCGGCCGCATCGCCGGCGCCAGCGCTGCAAAAGGGCAAGTGTCATGAATATGGATAGCATCGGTTTCATCGGTCTGGGCGTCATGGGGGAACCCATGTGCCACAACCTCCATACTAAATCCGGACGCACGGTGATCGCCCATGATATCAATCCAGACCCCCTGGACCGGGCCCGCGCGGCCAACATGGGCGTGGCCGAAGATCTGGCCGATATCGCGAAAAACTGCGGCACAGTCTTCATTTCCATGCCCTCGGGCGTGCAACTCTCGGCGGTCTGCGAAGGCTTGATGCCCCATATGAGGGCCGGCCAAACCATCGTCGATACCACCACCGCGCCCGTGGCCCTGACTAAGGAAATCGCGGCGGAATTCAAGGCCAAGGGTATCGATTACGCCGACGCTCCCATTGCGCGGACCCGCCAGGCCGCCCGGGACGGCACCTTGGCGGTAATGGTCGGGGCCGAACCGGCGGTGTTCGAGCGTATCCAACCCTTGATCGCCTGTTATGCCAATGACATCACGCTGTGCGGCGACGTGGGCAGCGGCCAGGTGGTGAAAATCCTCAACAACATGATCGTGGCCGAGACGGTCAATGCGGTGGCCGAAGCCCTGACCATTGGGCGCCGCGCCGGGCTGGACGATGCCCTGTTGCTGGATACCCTGACAAAAGGCTCCGCCGACAGCTTCGTGCTGCGCAACCATGGCGTCAAGGCGATGCTGTCCGGGGTCTTTCCCCTGCGCGCGTTTTCCATAAACTATATGATCAAGGACATGAAATACGCTGTTGAATTAGCAGAGGAAACCGGCGTCGAAATAAAAAGCGCCAGGACCACCATCGAGATCCTGGAGGAAGCTGCCAAGGGCCCCTTGGCGGAGGCCTATTGGCCGGCTCTTCTGGCCGTGATCGACCCCACCATTGACGCCAAGACCCCCGACGGCGACTAAGCGAGAGTGAGTGCCGCTTGGTATCAGGACGCAAAGGCAGGAATGATCTGCTCCGCATAGTCGGCGATGATTTTCTCTTCGTGGCCGCTATCGAGATAGATGTTGAACTGGGTGACCCCGGCCGCCTCCAGCTTTCGCAGCTTGGCGACATGGCTGTCCGGTTCGCCCAGCACCGCGAAACCCTTGACGATATCCTCGGTGATGAAATCCAGGTAGGGGTTGTCGCTTTGGCCATGCTTGGAATAGTCATAGCCCCGGCGTTTTTCGATATAGGCGGTCAGGGATTGGGGCATTAGATCGCTGTCGGCGCCGTATTTTTCGACAATATCGGCAATGTGGTTGCCGACCATGGCCGGGAACCATTTCGTCCGCTCAACGCAATCATCCATGGCGCCGGTCATCGCCGGTGCCGCCGCCATGATGCGGAAATCCGACATATCCCGGCCCGCCGCCACGCCCGCCGCCTTGGCCTGATCGCCGAGCCATTTACAAATGCCGGGTTCAGCGATCTGCAGGACCAGACCATCACCGTTTTCGCCGGCGCATTTCAATGCCATGGGACCATAGGCGGCAATCCACACCGGCAATTCATATCCCGTGGCCCAAGTAAACCGCACCGGCTCGGCGCATTCGCCATACATGACCTCTTCGCCGCGAACCATGGCCTTCACTTTATGGGTGAACTCGGCCACCCGGCCAAGCGGCGCCGGTTTTTGCCCCATGACCCGAACGGCGCTGTCGCCCCGGCCCAGGCCGACATCGAACCGCCCCCCCGATTGATGCGCCAAGGAGGCGAACATGGATGCCGCCACCGACCAATCCCGCGTATTGGGATTGGTCACGCAAGGCCCAAATCGCATTGTCGTGGTGTGTTCCATGCACATGGCCATGGCCATGAAACTTTCCCGCCACAAAATGTGACTGTCATAGAACCAGCAATAGGTGAAACCCGCCGCTTCGGCTTGGCGGACCAGATAGCGGGCCCGATCGGGTTGCACAAATCCCTTGAAACAAATCGCGAATTCCATTGCCTGGACCTCGGCTATGAGTGGTCATTGGCTGCCATTGGTGCGATGAAATTGACGTCTTGCACCGGCATTTCGGTAACGAAATGTAACGCTAGCGAGTTTGCCTTGCTGAATAAAGGTTCTTCTTCGGGGCCCGTGCGGATGTTTAGTTGAAGTTTTCTCTGGGTTCGGCCGGCGGGGTCAGGCTGAACGAAAACAGGCGGCTCAAAAAAGAGCCAAAATTCGCACCATCGGAAGGCCGTTGCTCAACCTTGTCGGGCGCCGCCACCTTGGCTTTTTCCGGCACGGATCTGGCCTGCAATGGCCGGTCTTTGTTCCGCACCGGTTCAGCATTCCACAATTGGCAATCGGGCGCCTTCATATCACCGGAGGGCAGAATGGTTCGGCAATATGTCACGCCGCGAAGATCGGCGCCCTGCAAGGACGCCTTGGTCAGATTGGCCCGGCTTAAATCCGCGCCGCGAAGATCGGCCCGGCGCAAATCCGCACCACTCAAATCGGCGCCCCACAGAGAGGCGTCCCGCAGATTAGCCCGGCGCAAATCGGCGCCCCGCAGGAACGCGCCCTTCAGGCGGGCGCGGGACAAATTAACTTGCCGCAGATCAAGGCCGCGCATATTGGCCCGGCGCAAATCCGCCGAACGTAAATCCAGCTGACGCAGATCCGCGCCCAACAAATTCGCCCCAATCATCTTCAACGGGCCCGATTGGCGTGGCTGCAATAAATGACATCCCGCACAGGTTTTCATGGATTTGAACCGCTTCTGGTCGGTCTGCTCCACCTCGTCAAAGGCTGCCGCCGCAAGGGGCATCTGTGCGGCGATCAACAAGGCGATGGCCAGCGGCAGCTTCACATCCTTTACCCGGCGAGGGCCTGGAGCGCGCCCAGCAATTGGCCGATCAAACCCTTGGCTGCCTCATCCTTCAGGTCGCCGTTTTCATCGAAGGCCTGCGTGGCGCCCGAAACATAGATTTGTGGCTGGCTGACGATCCGACCGTTCAGGCCGACCAGCGCCTGGCGCACTTGCTGCTGCGCCAGGGCCGTGCCCAGCTTGCCCGCGCTGGCCCCCATGAGGGCGATTGGCTTGCCGCTGAAGGGCTGATCGGGCGGACGGGAGGCCCAGTCGATGGCGTTCTTGATCACGCCCGACATGCCGTAGTTATATTCCGGCGTGGCGATCAACAGGCCGTCGGCGGCATTGATCTGTTCCCGGAAGGTGGCGACGGCGGCCGGAAAACCATTGGCATATACATCTTCGTCATAGACGGAAAATGCGGAAATATCCGCGATGGTGATTTCAATGCCAGCGGGGGCCACTTGCGCGGCAATATTCAGCAGCGAGGAATTGAATGATCCCTTCCGCAGGCTGCCGGATATACCCAAAACCTTCACGTTGTCGTTCCTCCAAACAGTTTAACTAAAAATCCAACGGCAAACTCAGGTGCCGGTCATACACCCTGTCCCGATGGGCGATCAAGATCGGATCCACGGACAGGCTTGCGGGCGCCTCATACGCCGTTCGCAACAAGGGCCGCATGGGGTTCATATCGGCCCCCATGGGCACCAGCAATTGGGAAAAACAGGCCCAATACAAATCGGCGGCGGTAAAGTCATTGCCGACAAAATAATCACTGCCCTGTGTCTCCTGATCCCGCAATCTATCCGACAACATGGCCAAAATCCGGGCGCAATCTTCCTCCGCCGCCGCCGCCGCGCCGGGGGCGTGGCCATAGCGGTTGGCCAGGATATCGGGTCCCAGGCGTGCCTTTGGCTCATCGGCGGCGCCATACAGTATATCGATCAGGCGCAAACGGCGCAGCCAGGCAAAGCCGCCCTCGGAGGCGATCTCGGTAATCAGACCAAACATTTCCGCCCTGGCCTGGACACTGGTGGGCAACAGGCCGGGTTCGGGTGCCAGGCGTTCGGCCAGCATGATAATCTCGTGCCAGCCCGCGCGCGGCCGCTCTTCTTCATAGACCGCGACCGGGGCATTGCGATGGCCGGTCCATTCGAACAGTTCCGGATTTTCCCGCCCGCCCATCTGACCCACCGCCAGAAAGGGGATCGCCTTGTATTCAAAGATGTATTTCGCCGCCTGGCTCCACGGCCCCGGCACCCCCATGGTCAGCGCCAGGCGCAGCCCGCCCTTGCCCTTCGCATCTTCAACCCTGGCGTAATCCACCTAACCCGTCCCTTCATGGAATCTGTAATTTCCTTGGGCGCAAGCATATGGCATTCTTAGCCCTGGAGAAATCGGATTATGCGCTCATGAGCAAGGCCTTCACCAAGGAAACCGATGGCGAGGACGAGGACCTGCCCGAGGTCACCGCCCCACTGCCCGCGGGCACCAAGAATTATCTGACGCCGGGGGGCCATGCCCGCCTGGCGGAGGAACTGCGCCAGTTGCGCCAGGTCGAACGGCCCAGAATTGTCGAAGTGGTTTCCTGGGCGGCGGGCAACGGCGACAGATCGGAGAATGGCGATTACCTTTATGGCAAGAAACGCCTGCGCGAGATCGACCGGCGGGTGCGTTACCTGATGAAACGTCTGGAAATCGCCGAAGTGGTCGACGTGGCGCGGCAAAAGAACCGCGAACAGGTTTTCTTTGGCGCCACGGTCACCTACGAGGACGGCACGGGCGCCGAACGCACGGTGCGCATTGTCGGCGCCGACGAGGCCCGCCATGATCAGGGCGAGGTCAGCTGGATCTCCCCCATCGCCCGCGCCCTGCACAAGGCGACGGTGGGTGATGCGGTCAAACTGCGCACGCCGTCGGGCATCGAAGAGATCGAAGTGACCGAAATTTCCTATTCATCATAACAAGAGCCGTAAATCCATGAGCAACCCTCTACCATTGACTGGCGTGCGCGTGTTCGAATTGGGCAGCAATTTGTCCGGCCCCTACGGCACCTGGATCCTGGCCGCTCTGGGCGCGGATGTGATCAAGGTAGAGCGGCCCGGCACGGGCGACGATGCGCGCGCCTGGGGGCCGCCGTTCTGGCGCGAGGCGGCAACGGTTTTCCAGGTCGTCAACCGGGACAAAAGTTCGATTACCGTCGATTATAAGGACCCCATCGCCCTGGCCGATTTGCGCCGGCGCATTACGGATAAAGCGGATGTGGTTTTGCAGAACCTCCGCCCCGGGGTCGCGGATGGTTTGGGCCTGGGGGCAACTGACATGCGGGCCCTCAAACCGGCGCTGATTTATTGCAACCTGTGGGCCTTTGGCGCCACCGGCCCGTTGTCGGAGAGGCCGGGCTTTGATGCCTTGATGCAGGCCTTTGGCGGCATCATGGCGGTAACCGGCGAAGAGGGGCAGGCGCCGGTCAGGGCGGGGATATCCGTGGTCGACATGGGTACGGGCATGTGGTGCGCCATTGGTATTCTGGCCGCCCTGAACCGCCGCCATCTTACCGGCACGGGCGGCGTGATCGATGCCTCGCTGTTCGAAACCGCCCTGGGCTGGACGGCCTATTACAACGCGGATGTCCAGGTTACGGGGGAACCACCAAAACGGCACGGCTCGGGCGTGCGGGGCATCGCGCCCTATCAAGCCTATGACTGCGCCGATGGTTATCTGGTGGTGGCCGCATCCAACGACCGTCTGTTCGCCAACCTGGCGCGGGAATTGGGACATCCCGAATGGCTGGACGACCCCCGCTTCACGGACAATCCCGCCCGCGCCAGCAACCGCGAAGACCTTAACGCGCTGTTGATCCCCCTGTTCAAGGAACAGCCGCGGGCCCATTGGCAGGAACGCCTGGACCAAGCCGGGGTGCCCAATGCCCCCATTCAGCATGCCGGCGAAGTGATCGCCCACCCGCAAACCCAGGCCCTGGGCATGCTGCAGGATACGGGCGCGGGCATCAGCCTGACCGGATTGCCTTTGTCATTCGACGGCGAACGTCCCGCCCTGCGCAATATCGCGCCTGATCTGCCGGAGGGGAACGATGATTAGCGGTTTGCTAGACCATTTTCGGGAATGAAATGGTCGATCAAGGTCGCGACGGCGACCCGGCGCTGATGCGCCGCCACCCATCATCTTTGGCGGAGCGGTGCGCTCTCGCGCACAAGCGTGAGCGAAGAAAGCTAGACCTGAGTCGATGAATATCGAAAAAGGTCTAACCGACTTCACTCTTTAACCAGGACAGAAATTTCGAATTGCCGCCCTGGATCGGCAGGCTGATCACGCACGGCAGATCATAGGAATGCAAGGTTTTTATCCGCTCCGTCACCGCAACGGTCAGATCGTGCCGGGTCTTGAGCAGGACGGCAACCTCTTCTTGCTCCTCAAGGGCGCCTTGCCATTGATAGATGGAGGTCATCTCCCCCAGAATATTGGCGCAGGCCACCAGACGTTCATCGACCAGGGTCCGGGCAATCGCCTTGGCCTCCCCCCTATCGGCGCACGTCATGTATAACAACGTCAATTCTTCCATAACCCCTTGCCTCTCATTCTTACCGCAGGCGATGGGCCAGCAGTAAGCTGGCGGAAAATAACAACAAGGCTCCCCCTTGATGCAGCACGGCCAGGGGCACGGGCACGGCCCATAACAGGGTCGTGATGCCCAAGGCCAATTGCAGCACCAGGGCGGCGGTGGTCAGGTACAAGGCCAGGCGGACGGCCGGACGGTGGGCCGCTTGCCGCAGTCGCCACCACAGCCCGGCAACCAGCGCGGTGCAAATGTAGGCGCCGATCCGGTGATCGAATTGCGCCGTGACGGGATTTTCAAACAAATTGCGCCAGGCGGGGCGAAGCGTGGACAGCTCCGGCGGCAGCCAATATTCATTCATCATGGGAAAGCTGTTGTAAACGAGGCCGCCATCCAGGCCCGCCACCAGGGCGCCCGAGAGCACTTGCAGGAAAACAGCGATGGCCAGCAGGCTTGCCAGACGGTATCCATGGAAGGACCGGCCGCGTGCCGGTCTGGATGAGAGGTCGAGCGCGAGCCAGATTAAGCCGGCGAGAATGGCAAAGGCCAGGCCCAGATGCACCGCCAGGCGATATTGGCTGACGTCGGGATGATCCACCAGGCCGCTTTTCACCATCCACCAGCCGATCAAGCCCTGCAACCCGCCAAGCAGCAACAGCCCCGCCAGCGGTAAACGCCGCCGCCGTTCCAGGCGGCCGGTGAACAGAAACCAGAAAAACGGCAGCGCGAATACCAAGCCGACGGTCCGCCCCAACAGCCGATGGGCATATTCGAAATAGAAAATACTTTTGAATTCATCCAGGGTCATGCCCTGATTGATTTCCCGGTATTCGGGGTAGTCTTTATAGAGATCGAACACCTGACCCCAGGCAATCGCATTCAAGGGCGGCAGGATACCCATGAGGGGTTGCCATTGCACCATGGACAGCCCGGAATGGGTCAACCGCGTGGCCCCGCCCAGCAGCACCATTGTCCCGACCATGGCGGCCACCGCCCACAACCAGCCAGCCACCAAGGGACGGGCGCCAGCGGCCCGCATCCCACCAAATTCAGAGATCGAATTTTTCTTCATTACAATAAGTTAATTATATTATCTAACTTAACTAATGAATAAAAAGAATTGGGATCGATCCCACTGGAACCGATCCCAATTCTCGAACAAATAATTGGTCGGAGCGAGTGGATTCGAACCACCGACCCCCACACCCCCAGTGTGATGCGCTACCAGGCTGCGCTACGCTCCGACAGGTTCACGCCAACAATACCAGCCAGCGCGAATTCGGGTGGAATATAACCACGACGGCCTTGGGAGACAATTGCTATCACGCGAAATATTAAAAAAACAAAGGTATTGCGCCTGAACGGCGCAAATTATTTATGGCATTGCGCCTGAACGGCGACATCTATTCAAGTCTTTGCGCCTGAACGGCGCAAGATATCCCGCAGCTCGCCCAATTCCGCCGCCAGTCCAAGCAATTTGTCCCGTTGTCCGGATGACAGGGCCGCGCCACCTTCGGTCCCCGACATCGCTGACAGCTGTGAAGACGTCGGCGCGGACAGGGGTAATTCCGGTGCTTGTTGGGCCTGCACCCGTTCAACGCCGCTTTGCCGCCGTGTGCGCGCGGCGGCCACGCCGGCGGCACCGATTGTACCGACGGCGCCAATTGTACCGGCGGTACCGGAAAGGGACCGCCCGGATTCCATGATGGTTTTCGAACCGATCTCGCGAAATAATTTTTGCACGCCCTTGATGGTATAGCCGTCGGAATAAAGCAGGTGACGAATGCCGCGCAGCAAATCCACATCTTCCGGCCGATAATAGCGCCGGCCGCCGCCGCGTTTCAAAGGCTTTACCTGCGTGAATTTGCTTTCCCAAAACCGCAGCACATGCTGGGGAACCTCCAGCACCGTCGCAACTTCGCTGATCGTACGAAAGGCGCCGGGCGCCTTGCTTCTACGTCGCCGTCCACTCGCGGCGACCGCTGCTATTCCCGGATCTATTTCAGCCATCGGTGCCAGCCGACAGGGCCGCGCCGGCAGCTGAACCGGTCAGGTTGCGGTTTACTTGTTCCTTCAACACATGGCTGGGGCGAAAGACCAGAACACGGCGTGGCGCGATCGGTACTTCTTCACCGGTTTTGGGGTTTCTGCCGATCCTTCCGCCCTTTTGCCGAACGGAAAAACTGCCGAAAGAAGAAACCTTTACGGTTTCTCCCTCAACCAAACTATCACAAATTTCAGCAAGTACGGATTCAACCAACTGGGCGGATTCATTGCGCGACAGCCCAACCTCTTGGTACACGGCCTCACTCAATTGTGCTCGTGTTACAGTATTGCCTGCCACTGCCACCCCCTCGTACATCTGATCGTAGGACCCGGGACGGAAACCTAACAAATTGGAAGTTTACAGTCAATATCAAAGGGATGCGGGACGCAGTTTATGTAATTTAACGATTCTGATGACAAATTCGCCACGGACAATCAGCGCCGAACACTCGGGTGCGCGGTAGGGGGGAGCCTCTCGCCGCGCGAAATCGGGCTGTAAAACCTACCAGCGGGCCAGCACGGCCCCCCAGGTGAAGCCGCCGCCCATGGCTTCCATCAAAATCACGTCACCCTGCTTGATCCGGCCGTCGGAAACCGCCACGTTCAGGGCGAGGGGCACGGAAGCGGCCGAGGTATTGCCATGCTGCGCCACGGTCAACACAACTTTGTCCGCCGGCAGCTTCAGTTTTTTGACGGTATGGTCGATAATCCGCCGATTGGCCTGATGGGGCACCAGCCAATCAATGGCATCGGCGTCTAGATCATTGGCCTCCAGCGCCTCGCCAACAACACTGGCCAGATTGCCCACGGCGTGGCGAAAGACTTCCTTGCCCCGCATGCGCAGGAATCCCGCCGTGCCCGTGGACGAGGGCCCGCCATCCACATACAACATGTCGTGATGACGCCCATCCGCGTGTAAATGCGTTGACATGATGCCGCGCTGCGCTGTTCCCGCATCATCATTCGTGGGCTCCGCCCGCAACACCACCGCGCCGGCGCCGTCGCCAAACAGCACGCAGGTGGTCCGGTCCTCCCAATCGAGGATGCGCGAAAAGGTCTCCGCCCCGATGACCAGGACATTGCGGGCCTGTCCCGCCTTGATAAAGTTATCCGCCACCGCGAGAGCGTAGATGAAGCCGGAGCAGACCGCCTGAACATCAAAGGCGGGAATACCGGCGACGCCCAACCGGGCCTGCACCGTTGTCGCCGTGGCTGGGAAGGTTTCATCCGGCGTTGCCGTGGCCAGTACAATCAGATCCAACTCGGTCGCCGCCATCCCGGCGGCGGCCAATGCCTCGACGGCGGCGTTATAGGCCAGGTCCGAAGTCAGCTCGCCTTCGGCCGCGATATGCCGGTTGGAGATACCCGTGCGGGACACGATCCACTCATCCGAGGTATCGACCGTCTTGGCCAATTCCGCGTTGGAGAGGCTGCGTTGCGGCAAATACGCGCCGCATCCTATAAAAACGGACTTCATCATTTTCCCGGTATCATATTTTCGATATCATATTTTTGGCGTGCTCTAGCGGGCCACGGCCCGGTCCTCTGTTTCATCGGGACGGTCATCATTGGGACGGTCATCGGTAACGTCATCCGAATCTGAGAAGTGTGCCATATCCGCGATGATGCGGCCAATAAGATCGTCCGCCACCATATCCGCCGTCAAGCCGATGGCCGTGGCAAAGCCCACGTCATCCATGCCGCCATGGCTTTTCACGCTGACGCCGTTCAGGCCCAGCAGGACGCCGCCGTTGTGATGGCGCGGGTCGATGCGGTCGCGCAGTGCCTTCATGGACGGTTTGGCCAAAAGATAGCCCAGGCGCGACAGGGTTGATTGACGGAATGCGGTGCTCAGGAACTGCGAAAACAATGTCGCCGTCCCCTCGACCGTCTTCAACGCGACATTGCCGGTGAAGCCATCGGTGACCACCACGTCGGTGGTGCCCTTGGCAATATCATCGCCCTCGATAAAGCCGTGGAACCGCAGGGGCAGATCCGCCTGATTAAGCACCGCGGCCGCACCCTTGACCGCCTCGTTGCCCTTCATCTCTTCCTCGCCCACGTTCAACAAGCCAACCGTGGGCAGGGGCAAGCCAAGAATGGTGCGCGCGAAGGCGGCGCCCATGATGGCGAATTGCACCAGATTATCTTGGCCGCATTGCACATTGGCGCCTAGATCGAGCATCACGCTTTCCCCCCGCAAGGTGGGCAGAAAGCTACAGATTGCGGGCCGGTCGATGCCCGGCATGGTCTTAAACACGAACTTCGACATGGCCATCAGGGCGCCGGTATTACCAGCCGAGACGATACCGCCCGCCTCCCCCTCGCGGACCGCATTGATGGCCAAACGCATGCTGGATTGCCGACCGTGGCGCAAGGCCCGGCTGGGCCGGTCGTTGGAGCTGACCTGCACATCCGTGTGCCGCACCTCGACCACATCGCGAAGGGCGCGGTGGCGCGACAATAGGGGCGCAATCACCGCCTCGTCGCCAAACAGCAAAAAACGCAAATTGGGATGACGTTTGCGCGCCAGGGCGGCGCCGTCAATCACCATGCCGGGCGCGTTATCGCCCCCCATGGCATCCAGCGAAATTGTTATATTGGCTGTCACGCGCGTGGACCAGGCGCCGCGATGTCAAACATGGCCAGCACTAAGCCGCGCTTGACGGTTCGCTGACCTCGCGATCATTGTAATAGCCGCACGCCGGGCAAACATGGTGCGGCCGCTTCAGCTCACCGCAATTTTGACATTCGGCATAGGCCGACGGCTTCAGGGCGTCGTGGGAGCGGCGCTGGCCGCGGCGGGAGGTTGAGATCTTCTTTTTAGGTACTGCCATAACTTCACATTTTCATCCAAGTTGTCCAGGCCAACGCGGTACATAACACGGTTTGGTTTAACCGCGAGGCCCCAATTTTCTTCACTTACCTTCGAATAACAATTTCCAGGCGACCATAATACCAATGAATGGCGCGCCCCCTTATGCCGTTTTTTCCGCCCGCCATTCCCGCAGAGCCGCAAACGGGTTTTTTCTTTCGACCGCTTCATCGCCGCCGCCAACATTGGTTTTGGCGCCGTCGATGCTGCTGCCGAAGCCGCCGTCAGTACTGCCGTCGCCACTGCCATCCCCACTACCATCGGAACTGCCGTCGAATTGAGCGTCCTCGCCGCCGGCGCTGGTCACATCCATTTCCCCCTCATCTCCGAAAGCGCGGGGATAGGGATCCAAGGACAGGGACAAATGCTGCGCGACCAATTCCCCCAAATCAATCTTGCCGTCTTCCAGGGGTTCGACCGGATCGTCACCAAACGGGTCCACGAAGACCTCCGCCTCGTCCGCACCCTTTTTTTTGTGTCGCCCAGAACGCTGTTCCCCACTTTCACACAGCACGGAGAAACGATCGGAAACCACGCCCGGCACCGCCTCCAACGAGGCGACGCAGGATTGTACCACATTCGCCGAGAAATCTACATTCAACCGCACCAATCCCGCCACGGTGCGCCGGATGCCAACCTTCGCCAGCAAGCCGGAAAGGCCCAGCAGACCCAGACGGCGGGCCAGCGCGGCGCATTCCTCTTGCCCCGCGCGCAGCACCATAGACGCGCCGTCGGCGGGACAGGCGTCGATCTGCACGGGTCGGCTAAATTCCGGCATTGGCCGTTTCTCGGTCAACGCAATATCTCCACTTTCATGGCTGGCAGGGCGCGGCGCCGCCGACCTTTGCGCAAAACAGGGCCGAGGCAAACGCGGGCGCAAAATAGAGACATCGAATTCAGTGGTCAACGCCTTTTCCAGACCAAGGCGCGAATAACATCCGGCCCGCCAGGACATCCTCGGCGCCAAATGTTGTCATCTGTTCAGCCTGACGGCACAAATAGTCGGCCATAGCGGCCACATGCTCGGGCAATGGGCTGACAGTGCCAAACAGATTCCGCTCCAATGCCGCGGCCAAAATTTCGCCCGATCCCGCCAAACCCTCGTCATAGGCCGCCACCCGGCCGTAGAAGGATTTCGCCATATGCTTCACCCGCTTGCCAACGGAAATATCCGAGACCCCCATCTCGCGCAGGGACCGGTCCATATCGCCGAACATGGTATCAAACAAGGCCTGGGCAATTCCGCCGGCACGGATCGCGGCGGCATCCCGCCCATCGCCCAGATCCTCGCCCAGATCCTCGCCCTGGGCCAACCGATGCAGTGGCTGCAACAGCAAATAGACATGCAAGACGATCAGGTCGAAACGGCCATCCACGGAATCGGGCACCCCATGCGCGGCGTAAAAGACCGGCTGACGGGCCTGAGCCACAGCGGCGAGATACAGCGCATGTGCGATATCCTCGCCCTTGTCACGTCGGCGGAACCAGTTTTTCACTTATCACCCCTCATAATGCGATCACCAGATTGACCCGAATTGGCAACAATGGCATGTTCGCGACCGATGTTCAGACTGTTCAAACCTACTATACACCACGCTGGCCGGCGCACGCTGGCCATCGTGGCCGCCGTGACCGTCGTGACCGTGGCCGCCCTGCTGGGCTGCTCGCCCATGCACAACAGCCATGGTTTCATCCCCGACCAGGAGTTGGTGGATAAGCTGCGTCCGGGCGTGCATGATCGTGATTCCGTGACCGCCCTGTTCGGTTCGCCCGCAACCGTCGCCGATTTCAACGGCGAGACCTGGTTGTATGTGAAACGGGATTCGGAACAGATCGCATTCTTCGAAGAAAAATTGCTGAATCAGGATGTCCTGGCAGTGCACTTCGACAAGGACGGCCTGCTTACCGACATCCGACGTTATTCCATGGCCGATGGCAAAATCCTGGCCTTGGTCGAACGAAAAACGCCGACCCGGGGTCGCGAAATAACCGTGATCGAGCAATTGTTCGGCAACATCGGCCGTTTTTCAAGCCAGTAATAGCAATAAGAAAAACCCCGCCGCCCATGGCCGGCGGGGTCCAACTTATGGCTTGATGATCCCGCGCTAGTTCCAGTGCGACAGAACGCCCAACAGCAGCAATGCCATGATGTTGGTGATCTTGATCATCGGGTTTACGGCCGGGCCGGCGGTATCCTTGTAGGGATCGCCGACCGTATCGCCGGTGATGGCTGCCTTGTGGGTTTCCGATCCCTTGCCGCCAAGATTGCCGTCCTCGATATATTTCTTGGCGTTGTCCCAGGCGCCGCCGCCGACCGTCATGGAGATGGCCAGATAAAGCCCCGTGACGATGACGCCCAGCAGCATGGCACCGACGGCCGCGAAGGCCTCGCCCTTGCCGCCGATCGCCACCATGACGAAGTACAGAACGATGGGCGCCAGTACCGGCAGCATGGAGGGGATAATCATCTCCTTGATCGCCGCCTTGGTCAAAAGGTCAACCGTACGGCCGTAATCAGGCTTTGAAGTCCCCTTCATGATACCCGGATCATTGGCGAATTGGCTGCGCACTTCCTCGACCACCGTGCCCGCCGCCCGGCCGACGGCCGTCATGGACATGGCGCTAAAGACGAAGGGCAGCAGACCGCCGAAGATCAGGCCGACAACCACATAAGGGTTGGACAAGGCAAAATCGACCACAACGCCCTTGAAGTAGGTGTACTGGTCCGCATTGGCCGCGAAGTACTTCAGATCCTCCGTATAGGCCGCGAACAGCACCAGGGCGCCCAAACCGGCGGAACCGATGGCATAACCCTTGGTCACCGCCTTGGTGGTGTTGCCGACCGCGTCGAGGGCATCGGTGGTTTTACGCACGTCCTCTTCCATGTCCGCCATTTCGGCGATGCCGCCGGCGTTATCGGTCACCGGGCCATAGGCATCAAGCGCCACGACCATGCCGGCCAGGGCCAGCATGGTGGTCACGGCGATGGCAATGCCCATCAGACCGGCCAGATTATGGGAACTCAGGATGCCGGCGATGATGATAATGGCGGGAATGGCCGTGGATTCCATGCCAATGGCCAGACCTTGAATGACGTTGGTGCCATGGCCCGTGGTCGAAGCTTGCGCAATACTGCGCACGGGGCGGTATTCGGTCGATGTGTAGTATTCGGTGACCCAAATCAACAGCCCCGTAATGGCCAGTCCAACCAGGCCGCAAAAGTACAGGTCCATTCCGGAAAAGCCCTTGTCGCCGATTTCGCCCATGCCGATGATCCAGTCGGTCACGGGATATATGACGATGGCGGAAAGGACGGCGGAGACGATGAAACCTTTATACATCGCGCCCATGATATTGTTGGAGGCACCCAGCTTGACGAAGAAGGTCCCGATTACCGACGTGATAATGCAGGCGCCGCCGATGACCAGGGGATACAGCATCATCTTGGCAGACAACGCCGCGTCGCCGGCAAAGAAGATCGAGGCCAGAACCATGGTCGCCACCACTGTCACCGCATATGTCTCGAACAGGTCAGCGGCCATGCCGGCGCAATCGCCTACGTTGTCGCCCACGTTGTCGGCGATAGTGGCGGGGTTGCGGGGGTCATCCTCGGGAATGCCGGCCTCAACCTTGCCAACCAGGTCGCCGCCAACATCGGCGCCCTTGGTGAAGATGCCACCGCCCAGACGGGCAAAGATGGAGATCAGCGAGGCGCCAAAGCCCAAGCCCACCAGGGGGTCGATCATATCACGGCCCTGGACACCCATTTTCAGCAGCACCGCATAGGTCACGGCAACCGACAGCAGGGCCAGACCAGCCACCAACATGCCGGTGATGGCGCCCGACTTGAAGGCGATTTCCAGGCCCTTGGCCAAGCTTTTGCGGGCGCCCTCGGCGGTGCGGACATTGGCCCGGACCGAGACGTTCATGCCGATATAACCGGCCGCGCCCGACAGCACGGAACCGGTCAAAAAGGCCAGCGCCACGGAGATATTAAAGAGAAACAGCAGAATAAAGAAGATCACCACGCCCACCGCGCCGATCGTCAGGTACTGCCGGTTCAGATAGGCCTTGGCGCCAAGCTGCACCGCCGCCGCGATTTCCTGCATGCGCTCGTTACCGGCGCTCTCAGACATTACCGAGCGTACCGCCCAGATACCGTATACTAGTGCGAGCAATCCGCACACGATGGCAAAAGCCAATCCCGCTGACATAGGTCACTTCCTTTTCGTTGGATCTTGTCGATAGTCAAATAAATGAAATGTGGGTCAAAACACCCCGCTTTTGCGCCTTGGGGCGCAAATGCGGGCGATAAATGCCAGAGATGTGTCCGAAACGCAACCGATGCCTTTCGCCCGGTTTACGATCCGCGCCAATGGTCACTTCGTTGAACGTTAGAGAATGAATTTTGCGCGGTCAGAAATGAACGCTCCGTCCCCCTCATAACCCGCCACAATGAACGGGTCGATCCGGCCACCCGGTGCCAAATTGGTGATTTGCGTTTCAAATCGGGACGAATACCTTAAGGATTGTTAACTAAATGAGACAGACGTGCATCCCGGCACTGCTAACCCCTTGATTTCTGGCTCATTCAAATTGGCACGGGACTTGCACGATATCGGTCAAGGATGACGGCGATTTCATCGCCTTACCGAAAGCAGGGCCATTGAGACACACGCATCAAATCTTGGTTGAGGGGCGGCGAAGACGGTTGATATTGCGATTCTCACTGCCCGCCGCCCTATTAATATTAGGGGCTGACCCAGATAACGCCAATGAGGTGTTATTATGGTCCGCATGCGGAAGAGCAGATTGAGCCAGGCAAAACAGTACCGGTTAATGGAACATTTTGTTGCCGGCACGACGGCGCGGTGCGCGGCAGCACT
>JAYGEA010000243.1:0-5758 GCA_046582635.1 Alphaproteobacteria bacterium | reverse complement strand
GAATATGAGGCGGAGCTTTACGATCTCGTCGCCGATCCGGAGGAAACCCGCAATCTTGCCGGTGATGCGGACTATGGCGACGTTGTGGCCGAATACGAACGCCACCTGCGCGCTATTTGCGATCCCGTCGCCACCGACCGCACGGCGAAGGATATGCAGAATGCCCTGATCGCCAAACACGGCGGCCGGGAGAAAGCCATCCACCTGGGCCCGAAGGCGGCGACCCCGGTACCGGGACAACGCGAGGAGTAGCGGCGGGTGCCGAATTCTTCGAGATTGCGTGGCAGATGGACAAGACGATAAACTGCCGGCCTCGCCATGCAGTCGATCTCTGGGAGGGGGTTGTTGAAGGTGAATAAACCTTTGACGGGAGCGGAGGCGGCGGAAGCGGTCGTGCGGTGCTCGCACGCGCTGGCGGTTCGGCCGGATTATCCGGAGGCCGCGCGGCTGCTGGCGGGGCTGCTGCAGCGCTATGAATTCAATGTCCAGACCGACGTTTCGCCGCGCGGTCTGGTAGCCGCGTTCGCGTTCGCGAATGTCGATCGCCAAGCGCTGTGCAACGGTGCACTTGCCTTTCTGAAATGCCGCCCGCCACTCGCCGATGTGCTGGCGCGCGGCCGGACCGACGGCTGGGACGCAGCGGCTGCACTGCTCACCCGCAAGGGCGCGCGGCTGTTTCGCGACAAATTATTCACCGCCGCCCTAACCCATGGCGTCGTCGCCGATATTGAGATCGAATTTCTGCTGAGCGCGCTGCGGCGGCGCCTGCTGCTGTCGCCGCAGCTACTCATGGAGCGCCCGGTCTATCAATTCGCTTGTGTACTGATCCGGCAGTGCCTGAACAATGAGTACGTTTTCTTTGCCGATGCAGACGAAAGGGCTCGCCTGGGCGAACTGAAGGTGGATATCGATGCGGTGTTCGAAGGCGGCGGGGCGGCGGGCGGCACGTTCCTGCTGTGGTCACTGTACCACCCGTTTCACGAAACGCTTGGTCATACAGTGCGCGTCGCCGACAAGGTGTCGCCCCAGGCCCTGCGCGCCTTGCTGCGCGACGAACTGGACGCCCGCCGGCTGGAGGCCGGGCACGCGGACAGCCTGCCGTGGTTAACGACGGTCACGGACGAAACGTCCCAACAGGTCGCTGGCCAATATACCAACGACCCGTATCCGCGTTGGCTCAGCCTGCAGGCGCCGCAACGGGGAGGCGCCAAGGATGCCATGCGCGGCCATTTTTCCGCCGATGCGCTCGCCGTCATCGACGGCCCGTGCGATGTTCTGATCGCCGGCGCTGGAACCGGCCGTCAGGCGGTACATTCGGCCATTGGTTATGGCGCCGACAGCCGGGTCTTGGCGATCGATCTGAGCGCGCCGAGCCTGGCCTACGGCGCGCGTATGGCCGAAGCGCTGGGGGTGGTGAACCTGCGCTTCGCGATTGGTGATATCCTGTGCCTCGATAAGATCGGCGACCGCTTCGATGTGATCGAATGCGTCGGCGTCCTGCATCACATGGCGGACCCTTATGAAGGGTGGCGGGCGCTGCTCGACCGGCTCCGTCCCGGCGGGCTGATGCTGATCGGGCTCTACAGCGTTGTTTCGCGCCGGGTTATTCAGGCGCTGTCCGAAGACCCGGATTGGCCGGGTCCGGGCGCGGACGATGAAGAATTGCGCGCCTACCGCCAAAAGCTGATGAACCGCGCATCCGGCGAAGATGGCTTCGCACTCACCAGTTCAGCCGACTTCTTTACCAAGAGCGGCTTCCGCGATCTCGCCCTGCATGTCAGCGAACGGCCATGCACGATCCCGGATATGAGTGACTTCATGACCGCTCACGGGCTTGAATTTCATGGTTTTAACCTGCCGGACGAAACCTTGCGGGCCTATGCGGACGCCTTCCCCGGCGATCCGCCGCCGGGCACGCTCGATCATTGGTCGGCGTTCGAACGGGACAACCCGCAAACCTTTAACAGTATGTACCTGTTCTGGTGCCGTCGTTGAGTTATATCAGGTGCCGCTGCGGGCCATCATATAACGTTATCAGATTCCGTGTCGATCAGATGCATATGCGCCATGTCAATGGTAAAGTCCATCGGCTCGTCAACCTGGCTGACCGCCCGTGGCCGCGACCGGGTGGTGATTTCGGTCTCGCCGATCTGAATAAACACCATGGTGTCTATGCCCATGGGTTCGAGGACGACAACATCCGAAGTGAAATCGTGATATGTGGGATCGGTATGTGGGCGTTGGTCGGTCACATGTTCGGGTCGAATGCCGAACAGCAACTCTTTGCCGACAGCGGGGCCATAACGGTCCACACGGTCCGCCGGCACGGCAAAGGACAGATCATCCGTCAGCCGGATCGACAGACCGCCGTTCGCGGCTTCGACATGGCAGGGTAGGAAGTTCATTGAAGGCGAGCCGATGAAGGAGGCCACGAATAAGGTCTTGGGATCGTCGTACATCTCCTCCGGTGAGCCGACCTGCTCGATAATGCCGTTGTTCATCACGACAATCCGGTCGGCCAGGGTCATCGCCTCGACCTGATCGTGGGTGACGTAGACCACCGTGGTCTTGACCCGTTGATGGATCTTTTTGATTTCGGTGCGCATCTGCACGCGCAGCTTGGCATCCAGGTTGGACAAGGGCTCATCGAACAGGAAGACCTGGGGATCGCGGACAATGGCGCGGCCCATGGCGACGCGCTGACGCTGGCCGCCGGAAAGTTGTTTCGGCCGGCGTTCCAAAAGCTCGCTGATGTTCAGGATATCCGCGGCGTCGTTGACGCGGCGTTCTATTTCCGCCTTTGGTGTCTTGCGAAGTTTTAACCCGAAGGCCATGTTCTGATAGACGCTCATATGGGGGTAGAGGGCGTAATTCTGGAACACCATGGCGATGTCGCGGTCCTTGGGCGCGACCTCGTTAATGACACGATCACCGACCACGATATCGCCGGCGGTGATGTCTTCCAGTCCCGCGATCATGCGCAAGGTTGTGGTCTTGCCACAGCCCGAGGGGCCGACCAGGGCGATGAATTCATTATGCTCGATATCCAGATTGATGCCGCGCACCGCCGGAACGTCGTCATAGTATTTCCAGAGATCCCTCAACAGAATATCGGCCATCTTTGCACTCTTCTTTCTTCGCTTTGTTCGTACCTTGGGCTGCCAGGATTGATCGCTCCAGCCGCCCGCCCTGTATAATGACCGATTACGGCATCTACTTGATCGCACCGGCGGTCAGGCCGGAAGTGAAGTAGTCCATGAAGAAGCCATAGATTATGATGATTGGTAGCGCGCCAATGAAGCAGGCCGCCATCAATGAACCCCAATAGTAGATGTCACCACGGATCAATTCGGTTATCACACCGACGGATATGGTCTTCGCGGTCTCGTCCTGAATAAATACCAGGGAATAAAGCAACTCGTTCCAACTGAGCGTGATGGAAAACAGGATCGCGCACATGATGCCCGGGATCGCCATGGGCAAGACGACCCGCCACAGCGCGCCGAGGCGCGAGCAGCCGTCGAGATAGGCGCATTCCTCGATCTCCACCGGGATAGTCTTGAAATAGCCCATCAGCAGCCAAGTCACGAACGGGATCAAGAATGTTGGATAGGTCAGAATTAACGACCAATAAGTATCCCGGATCGGGACATAGTCATCGATGGTATTGATGACATCGATCAGTGGAATAAAGAGCAGTGTCTGCGGTATCAGATAGGTAATGAAGACGGCAACGCCGAATATTTCCACGCCGCGAAAACGCAAACGCGCCAAAGCATAGGCGGCGAGTGTCCCGATCAAGACCGAGATGATGGTCACCGCCACCGTAACGATCAGGGTGTTGACGAACCAGTGTTGGAAAAAAGAGGTGTTGGTGGCTAGATAGACATAATGCTCGGTGGCGATGCCGGTCGCCCAGAACGGCGAGTTACCCAGATTATTGATCTCCTGATCCGTCTTAATCGAAGTGATAAACATGATGTAGAAGGGAAACAGCGCGAAGAATACATACGGCAGCAGCGCGACATAGTTTAACGCCGCTTTACGCTGCCGCCAGATCGGGACCTTGTTAAGGGTCGCCTCCCGGCCGTCGCTGCTGGTTAACGTTGTGGTACTAGAGCTCATGTGAGGTATCCCTTCTCACCATCCGCAGCAAAAAGATCACGATCAATACCAAAATCGGGAACAGGAACAGCGCGACGGCCGCGCCCAATGCGATTTCGTGATTGAGAATGCCGTAGGTGAAGGAGTAGGTGGAGAACAGGTGCGTCGAGTTCATCGGACCGCCCCTGGTCAGCACATAAATAATGTTGAATTCGCCCAGCGTGAAGATGGTCGAAAACAGGATGATGATGGCCAGCACCGGCCGCAACAACGGCAGGGTTATGGAGTAGAATTTCCGCCATGTCGAGGCCCCGTCGATCTCGGCGGCGTCGTAAAGATGCTCCGGAATTGACATCAGTCCGGCCAGGATGGTGATAATGAAAAACGGAATGCCGCGCCAGATATTGACGAAGATCACCGAAGCCATGGCCAGGGTCGGATCGCCGAGAAAATTATAGGGTCCAACGCCAAGCAGGGAAATCGGCCAGAAGTTCTCCAGAATCCAGTTAATATGGCTGTAGGTCGGGTCCAGGATCAGCCACCAACCCAGCGTGGAGAGCGCTGTTGGCGCCACGAACGGCAGTAGCACGGAGCCGCGAAGAAAGCGTCTTAACTTCAGAATACGCTGCAACAACAGCGCGCATGTAAGACCCAGCAAAACCTTGAAAAAGACCGACCAAAAGGCAAACAGCAAGGTGTTCCATATTGTCATAAGAAAGATGTCGTCTTCGGTCAGGATATAGATAAAATTCTCCAGACCGACATACGATGCCGGCTCGCCGACAAAAGCATCCGAGACGCTGAACCAAACGGCCAGGCAGAACGGATAAAACACCAGCGAAATCATCACGATGATTGCCGGCAGCAGAAAACCGTAGCCGTCGATATCCGGGCCGACGCGCTTCTTCATCCGTGAACGGAAGGTGGCGGGCGGTGATACGATCACCGCCCGCTCGACTTGAGGTACACTTACCATGGCTTGTCTATCACCCGTGGATCGTTAACAAACCAAGTTTCTCTATTGACAGACTGCACGCCGGCTACCCCTCGCGCTTGGCAGCCCGTTTGTAGATCCGCGTCATTTGCTTTTCCAACTTCTTGACTGCGTCTTCAGCCGTGGCTTTGCCAACAGCCACGGACGCCATGGCATCAGGCAATAGGTACTGATCAACGACTGTCTGCACAGCCGCGGTCGGCACGCCAGGCCAGCCAATGGCATGGGTGTACCAGCCGATAAACGGCGCGAAATAGTACTTCGAATTCGACGCGTAGAGAGGATGCAGCGCGTTTCCGGCAAGCACCGGCTGGTTGTAACCCTTACTGGCCGTCAAATGCTTCTCGGAGTTCTCTTTCGAGAAATGGAAGGCAAGAAACTCTTTGGCCAATTCCGTTTCCTTGGCGAACTTCCACACCCCAACGTTGTTGAAGGACGCGGCCATATGGCGGCCTGCCGGTCCCTCGGGCGGCATGATGTGCTGTATCGAATGATGCACCAGCCGATCGGTGCCCTCGATCATTGTCTTGGCCTTGACCGCCGAACGATAGGCAGAGATCGGGTTCAGGATCATGCTGCACTTACCGGAATTCAAACACACGTTGTTGTTACGGTCATCCCAGGCCAGGACTTCCGAGGTCATGGCATCTTTATATAGCG
>JAYGEA010000234.1:0-29312 GCA_046582635.1 Alphaproteobacteria bacterium | reverse complement strand
GCGTCACCATGCCCCTGATGGCCGTCAGCGGCATGCCGGTGGGTGCCCAGGTCATGGGTCAGCAACATCAGGATGCAAAAATGACGGCGATCGCCCGCTGGATTTTGGAGACCATACCACCCACCGTCGTGACCTGACGGCGCTCCATGGCGCGGTTGCCTGCGTCCTGGCACCGACGCACCTGGATCGCCATGCTTTCATGGGCGGGCGGTTTGCCATAGTATTCCGGTTGAATAACAGCTTCCCTCCAAGTCGACGGCTCCCTTGGACATCTTGGCTTTCTGTTGCGGCTGGCCCGGTCGCCGTGCGGCCTTGGTTGCCCAGTACCAATGTACATGTGGTGTTTTGATGAAATTGTTCCATGGTATTGCCAAGGATATAGATACCCGCCGGCCACATTATTTCAGCGATTTTTCCGCTGTTTTCAGCATCAAAGTCTTGAGCGCCGGCTTTTATCTGTTCTTTGCCTGCCTGGCCAACGCTATTGCCTTTGGCGCCCTGTCCAGCGTCCTGACGGGCGGCGAAATCGGCATTATGAAATGTTGATCGCCACCGCCATCGGCGGCACCGCCTATGCCCTGTTCTCGGCCCAGCCCATTACCTTGTTGGGGGGTACCGGGCCGATCGTGATCTTCACGGCGCTGCTTTATGCCGCCTGTCAGGATCTCGGCCTCGACTTCATCGCGGTGTATGCCTGGACCGGCATTTGGGCGGGCCTGATCCTGATTGTATTGGCGGTCACCAACGCCTCCAACCTGATGCGATTTTTCTCCCGCTTCACGGACGACATCTTTGCTGCCCTAGTGTCCCTGATTTTCGTTATCGAAGCGGTTCGAAAGGTGGGTGGGGGTCTGTTTAATGACCGTTTGAGCCCCCAATTGAGCCCGGGCGATGCCTGGTTCGCCGTGCTGTTGGCGGCGGGCACCTGCGTCATCGCCTTCGGCTTGCGTTCGGCGGTGCGGATCGGCAGACGTCCCTTGCCCGACACGCCGCTTTTGATGGAATTCGCCCCAACGTTGGCCATCGTCGCCATGACGGCACTGGCCATGACCATGTGGACCGGCCACGTCGAAGGCCCCGCCGTGCCGGCTGACTACGCCACGACTTCCACGGGCAGGCCCTGGCTGGTGGAGATCATGGCCCTGCCCCAGTGGATCAAGCTGGCCTGCGTACTGCCCGCGACCTTTGCCGCGACGCTGTTGTTCCTGGATCAGAACATCACCTCGCGCATCATCAACGAAGGCGATGCACCGATGGTGAAGGGCCACGGCTATCACCTGGATTTATTGTTGATCGGCCTGTTCACCCTTGCATTTTCCCTGTTCGGCCTGCCCTGGATCGTTGCGGCGACGGTGCATTCGGTCAATCACCTGAAAAGCCTGAGCATCGACGACCTGGCCAATCCCGACGCGCCAACCCTGGCCGTGGTGGAGACGCGGGTTTCAGCCCTGGCGATCCACCTTGCCATCGCCGCTTCTTTACTGGCGCTGCATCTGGTCGCGGTAATTCCCATGGCCGTGCTGCTGGGGCTGTTCGTCTACATGGGCTTTATGTCGCTTTGGGGGAATGCTTTTTTTATCCGGACCATGGCAATGATCATCCCCGCCATGATCGTCCATGGCAATCCTGGCGACGCCCAGGTCTCGCGCCATGTGCGCAACCGCTATACCTTTCTGCAAGGCAGCTGTCTGGTCATCCTCTGGGTGGTGAAGTCGTCCGCCCTGGGGATCTTCTTTCCCTTCTTCATCGCCTTGTGCGTCCCGGTCCGTATCTTCATTTCACGCTTTTTCCACCACGAGCATCTCGGCCATATGGACGATTATAACCATGTCGGGGGCGACGAAACTTAAGGTCAGACCGGCCAGGACTCGCGGTGATAGGCGCTGTCCCAGAACATCCACTCCAACTGCGCGGCCCGTTGGAAGGCGGCCAGCATATCTTCCCGGACTTTTGATCCCGCCGCCGCCGCCATCCCATCGGCGATGGCGATCACGCTGCGGACACGGCCGCCAAAGACCTCGTCGCCGTATGTTTCGATCCACCGCTCGTAAGGGTTTGCTGGCCCGGCCTGGGCCTGGATATGCCGCCCGACCTGCCAATAGATCCAGAAACACGGCAGCACCGAGGCGACCGCAACCTCAACAGGTTTCCCATGCGCCGTGGCGAGGAGGTAGTTGGTGTAGGAGAAACAGGTCGCGGTCTTTTCCGCCTTGGCACCGGCAGCTTCGGCAGGGGCGAAATCGCGCAAAAAGGTGGCATGCAGCACACCCTCGACTGCCAGGGCGTTTTGTGAGGATTCTGCAAACTGCTTCGCGATTTGGGGGTCCGCGACGCGGCCGGCGATGATGCCCAAGGCGCGGGAGAAATCACCGAGGTAGAGGGCGTCTTGCTGCATGTAGAATTTGAACCGGTCCCGGCTCAAACTGCCGGCGGTCAGCTCGGTGATGAACGGATGCTCTAGAATAGCGCCATAAATGGGTGCGATCCGGTCCCACGCTCGTTTTGAGAATGTCATCGCTTTCGGCTAGCGATAATTCTTCAGGCCTGAGAAGTCGCAGGCACCTCTGGAATAAATTTCCCAAATCCCGCATTGCCGGTACATCTTGGCGACCAGAGTTCCCTTGCACGATTTCAAATCAATCCAGGCTTCATAGCCGGTAACAATGGAGCGGCCCTGTCCGTCGTCGGTCTGACTGATAAAAA
Source organism: Alphaproteobacteria bacterium (assembly GCA_046582635.1). Classification (GTDB taxonomy): domain Bacteria; phylum Pseudomonadota; class Alphaproteobacteria. The sequence continues at coordinate 26,609 of JAYGEA010000234.1, read as the reverse complement.
CGGTGCGCTTAACTTGCTCTGGCGTGACGCCAAGATTGTCCAAGGCCTCCACGACGGCGCCGGCGCAGCGATGCGGCGCCGCCAGAACAGGCGCGCTGAGCACCAACAGTGCCATAATTATCAATAGGTTGCGCATGCAAGCCTACATGTTGCGGCGGTACTGCCCGCCGACCTCGAACAATGCGTTGGTGATCTGGCCCAGGGAGCAGACCCGCACCGCATCCATCAGCACGGCGAAGACATTGTCGTCGCTGCGCGCGGCGTCCTTCAGACGTTCTAGCATGGCAGGGGCCGTCTTGTTGTGGCGTTTGTGGAAGGCGGCCAGGCGCTTGAGCTGCGATTTCTTTTCCCGCTCCGAGGATCGCGCCAGCTCCAGGGTGGAATTCTCCGCCGGCGGTTCGGGATTGATGAAGGTGTTGACGCCGATGATGGGATAGCTGCCGTCATGTTTCAGGGTTTCGTAATACAGGCTCTCGTCCTGGATCTTGCCGCGCTGATAGCCCGTCTCCATGGCGCCCAGGACGCCGCCCCGGTCCGAGATCCGCTCGAACTCCTGCAACACGGCTTCTTCCACCAGGTCGGTCAGTTCCTCGATGATAAAGGAACCCTGGTTGGGATTCTCGTTCTTGGCCAGGCCCCATTCCTTGCCGATGATCATTTGGATCGCCATGGCCCGGCGCACGCTTTCCTCCGACGGCGTTGTGATCGCCTCGTCATAGGCGTTGGTGTGCAGGCTGTTGGTGTTGTCGTAACTGGCGACCAGGGCCTGCAACGTCGTGCGGATATCGTTAAAGGCAAACTCCTGGGCATGCAACGAGCGGCCCGAGGTTTGGGTGTGGTATTTCAGCTTCTGGCTGCGTTCGGCGGCACCATAGCGGTCCCGCATGGTCACGGCCCAGATGCGCCGCGCCACCCGGCCCAGAACACTATACTCCGGGTCCATGCCGGCGGAGAGGAAGAAGGAGAGATTGGGCGCGAAATCATCCACCTTCATGCCCCGGGCCAGATAGCTCTCCACATAGGTGAAACCATTGGCCAGCGTAAAGGCCAGTTGCGAGATGGGGTTGGCGCCGGCTTCGGCGATGTGATAGCCGGAGATGGAGACGGAATAGAAATTACGCACCTGGTTCTGGACAAAATATTCCTGAATATCGGCCATCACCTTGAGGCTGAATTCGGTGGAGAACAGGCAGGTGTTCTGGCCCTGATCCTCTTTTAGAATATCCGCCTGCACCGTGCCGCGCACGTTTTCATGCACCCAGGCACGCAGCTTCGCGGCCTCCTTGGCGGTCGGCTTGCGGCCTTTGTCAGCTTCGCATTCCGCGACCTGCTGATCGATGGCCGTATTGATGAACATGGCCAGAATGGTCGGCGCGGGGCCGTTGATGGTCATGGAGACGGAGGTCGTGGGCTGGCAAAGTTCAAAGCCGTCGTACAGAACCTTCATGTCATCCAAGGTGGCGATGGAGACGCCCGAATTGCCCACCTTGCCGTATATGTCCGGGCGCAGGTCGGGATCATTGCCGTACAGGGTCACGGAATCGAAGGCCGTCGACAAACGCTTGGCCGGGCTTTCCCTGGAGACGAATTTAAAGCGCTTGTTGGTACGGAACGGATCGCCCTCGCCGGCGAACATGCGCGTCGGGTCCTCGCCCTCGCGGCGGAACGGAAACACGCCGGCGGTAAAGGGAAAGTGGCCGGGCAGATTTTCCAGCATCATCCAGCGCAACAAATCACCTTCGTCCTCGTAACGGGGCAGCGCCACCTTGGGGATCGCCGTGCCGCAAATGGTGATGGTGGTGAGGCGGCTGCGGATTTCCTTGCCGCGCACCTTGGTAACGAATTCCTCCCGACCATAGGCCGCCTTGGTCTCGGGCCAGGACGCCAGCAGGGCCATGCCGTCCTTGCCGACCGCCTCGGCACGGACGCCGGCCAGCTTTTCCATGCGGCCCAGCTGCGCTTTCGGCGCCCCGCCCTGGGACAACATATCGCGGGAGGCCAGGAGTTGCTGCCGCTCCCGCGCGGCCCCGGCCCGCCTCGCCGTTTCAGAACGGTAACCGCGCACGCCACGGGCAATGTCCGCGAGATACTGAATCCGGTCCGAAGGCACGATGAAGTCATGGCTGGAAGATGTGCGGTCCGGGTTTTCAGGCAGGTTCGAGGACCATTGCGCCAGACCACGTTCCGCCAGCGCAGCCAAAATGCCGTGGTACAGCGCCGTGACGCCATCATCGTTGAATTTAGAGGCGATGGTGCCGTACACGGGCATCTCCGCCACGGGCGTGGTGAAAAGTTCGTGGTTGCGCTGATATTGTTTGCGCACGTCGCGGAAGGCATCCTTGGCGCCCTTGCGGTCGAACTTGTTGATGGCCACCAGATCGGCGAAATCCAGCATGTCGATCTTTTCCAACTGGCTGGCGGCACCATATTCCGGCGTCATGGCATAAATGGTCAGATCAACGAACGGCACGATGGCCGCATCACCCTGGCCAATACCGGACGTTTCCACCAGGACCACGTCATAACCGGCCGCCTTGCAGGCGGTAATGGCGCCTGGCAGACAGGCGGCCAGCTCGCTGCCCGACCCGCGCGTGGCGAGAGAGCGGAGATAGACCGAACCATTGCCGGCGAATTTGTCGATGGCGTTCATGCGGATGCGGTCGCCCAGCAAGGCGCCGCCTGATTTCCGCCGCGAGGGATCGACCGCGATAATGGCGATCTTCATATCCGGCTGGTCCGTGCGCAGGCGGCGCACCAATTCATCCGTCAACGATGACTTGCCGGCCCCGCCCGTGCCAGTAATACCCACCACGGGCACGGTACTCTTTTTCTTGGCCAGGGCCGTGAGATCCCTTGCCATGGTTTTAGACAATGTACCGGCCTCAAGACCGGTAATCAGGCGGGACAGGGTGCCTCGGTCGCCTTTTTTTAACTTCGCCAGGGACTTGGGCATTTTCTTCGACAGATCAAAATCGGCCCGCTTCACCAGATCCTCGATCATGCCGGGCAGCCCCATGGCCTGGCCGTCCTCCGGCGTATAGATGCGGCAGACGCCGTATTTGTGCAGGGCGCGGATCTCCTCCGGAACGATGACGCCACCGCCGCCGCCGAACACCTTGATATGGCCGGCGCCCCGCTGCTTCAGCAAATCAATCATATATTCGAAAAATTCGATATGTCCGCCCTGGTAGGAAGAGATGGCGATGGCCTGGACGTCTTCATCAATGGCGGCGGAAATTATCTCCTCGACCGAACGGTTATGGCCCAGATGAATGACCTCCGCCCCCGCGGCCTGGATCATCCGGCGCATCACATTGATAGCCGCGTCGTGACCGTCGAATAGTGACGTGGCCGTGATGAAGCGCAGGTGATTTTTCAGTTGCAGGCCTTTCCTGGCGGCTTTTTTGGATTTCCCGGCGGACGCGTCATCCGCGCCACCCGCACCGGCCTTTGTCTTCACCAAATCGCCCGCATCCACACTTATGCCGTCCACCGCATTGTCTCCGCTTCCATACTGACCAGAATATCTACATAACATGCCGCAGCGCACTATTGCACGCCTAGATCATTAACCAAGGCCGAAGTAGACTATTAGCAACGAGCAATCACCATGAGGGCGCATTGATGGCAGAGATCGCCAAGGTTAATCCGGCAAAACAGCGGCGGGACGCAGCCGCGACCCCTTCGCGGACGCACGGCCAGTACCCCCGGACCCGCATGCGCCGAAACCGCCGGGATGACTGGAACCGCCGGCTGGTCTCGGAGAACGCCTTGAGTGTAAACGACCTGATCTGGCCCCTCTTCGTGCACGACCATGACCGGGCCATGGCGGTCGACGCCATGCCGGGTGTTTTTCGCCTCGGCATCAATAGCGCCGTCGATGCCGCCAAGCAAGCCGTCGATCTGGGCATTCCGGTGATCGCCGTGTTCCCGGCGGTGGAGGCGGCGCTGAAAAATTCCGAAGGCAGTGAAGCCAGCAATCCCAACAACATTGTTTGCCGCACGGTCCGCGCCATTGCCGATGCCGTGCCCGACATCGGCATCATGTGCGATGCCGCGCTGGATCCCTACACCTCCCACGGCCATGACGGCCTGATCCGGGATGACTATGTGGTCAACGACGAGACGGTGGCGGTGCTGTGCCAGCAGTCTCTGATCCAGGCCCAGGCCGGCTGCAACATCATCTCGCCTTCCGACATGATGGATGGCCGCATTGGCGCCATCCGCGATTGTCTGGACGAGAACGGCTTCGACGACGTGCGGATCATGGCCTATTCGGCCAAATACGCCTCGGCCTTTTACGGCCCGTTCCGCGAGGCGGTGGGTTCGGGCACCTATTTGGGCAAGGCGGACAAAAAAACCTATCAGATGGATCCCGGTAATTCCGACGAAGCCTTGCGGGAAATCGCCCTGGATATCGCCGAAGGGGCGGACATGGTCATGGTCAAGCCGGGCATGCCGTATCTGGATATCGTCCGGCGCGTGAAGGATGAATTCGGCGTGCCGACATTCGCCTATCAGGTCAGCGGCGAATATTCCATGCTGGTCGGCGCGGCGGAGCGCGGCTGGCTGGATGGAGAGCGGGTCATGATGGAAAGCCTGCTGGGCTTCAAACGGGCCGGCGCGAACGGCGTCCTGACCTATTTCGCCCCCAAGGCGGCCGCCATATTAGGCGGGGGATAGCGCATCGACTTGTGGCGATAAGACAGTCATGTCGGATGACCTCGCGGCGGCGGGCGAGCCGCCGGTGACGAGGCTGGACAACCGCCATGGTTCGCCAGACATTTCGCCAATTTTATTGTTAGAGAGATTTTAAGCAAAATTTGCTTTTATACAGGGTGCATATGGATTGGCTGTCCCCCCGACGCCAGTCACTATGTTATCGGATCATCTGACTGAGGGCGAAGTCTTCATGTTATCAAAGTGTTGCCGGAACCTACTCATCCCAGGAACCTTGAGCCTTAGCGTTTTCGCCAGCGGGATGAACCCGCTGGTCATGACAACGGCCCAGGCCGCCATGCCTAAGGTCGGCGTCGCGGCGGCGGTAAATCCGGCGACAACGGGTCGGCCGCAAGGTGGCCGCGACCGTGTGATCGTGGTGGGCGATAATATGCTGCACAACAAACGCATCGAGACCTCCGACCGGGGCCGCACGCAATTGTTGTTTATCGACGGCACGGCTTTGACGATCGGGCCGAATTCTTCCGTTGTGCTGGACGAATTCGTCTATGACCCAAATACCAAGTTGGGAAAATTGGCCTTCAGCGCCACCAAGGGGCTGTTCCGTCTGGTGGGTGGCAAAATCTCCAAAAAACGAGCGGTCATTTTCAAGACCCCCACGGCGATCATCGGTATTCGCGGCGGTATCGGCATCATTTCAATACGGGAACGCAAACGCCAGGCGCGCCTGGGCGGCGGCTTGACCGCCGGCACCGGCGCTGATCGTCCGTCGTCCGCGGGCACTTTGCGTCTGGCCCAGACCGGCACGGCGACCAACGTGGTGACGACGGCGCAATTGGCCTTTGGCCAGATGACCGTGGAATCCGGTGGCGTCACCCGGGCCATTACGACGCCGGGATTTCAAGTCGTCTCGGTCAGCGCAGTGGTGGCGCCCAGCCGGCCGGCCCCGGCCCCGCCGGATGGCGGTCTGGGAGATAAACTGTCCGGACTGGAAGGCCCGGGCGGCGACAGTACCGGCGGCGCGCCCGAGGCCCCGACCAACGAGGATGTGGCCGAAACCCAAATCTCGCGGATGGGTTCCAACATCCAACCACAGAGCATTGTCGTGGCGCCCAAATTCAGCGATGCCCCGCCACCGCCGCCGCCGGGCGGTGTTGTGAAGGTCGGCAAGAAGCTGTTGCTGATCGGCAGGAATACGATCATCGCGGAGCAAAACAATACATTGGACACAACCGCCGGCACCACGGACGGCATGCGGATTACCGTTAGCAGCAGTAGCCTCAGCTATAGCGGACGGTTCCTGAGCCAGACGCCCTTCATCGGTTTCGATTTCAATACACTCAAGACCACGGCCGTCTCCCAGCGCAACAACCGTGGCAGCGGCGGCAGGATCGAGAACGGATTTCTTACGGCGTCAAATAGTTTTGGCGGCAACAGCTTCAAACTGCCGGCCCAATCAGGATTTTATAGTTTTAACGCCAACGACGCCTTCACCGACTTTGGGCCGGTCAGCGGCAGCGGTTTTGGCTCGCCGGACCAATCGTTCTATTATTTCAATTTGCGCGAGGCGAACGCCGCCAACAACCCATCCAGTTTATTCGTCGGGGTGGCCTATACCGGTCCGTTTCCCACCTCCGGCATCAACGCCCACGACCTCTTCCCCGAATTTCCGGGCAAAACCCTGATCCCCATGCCGCCCGTGGACTACGGCGGTAATTTCAGCGGCGCATCCAAGGCCTTGTTATACAGCGCCTATTCACCCAATCTGACCACCTTCCCAAATGAAGACCGGGCGGTCGCGCTTTATGCCGTTATTGCTATCGACGGTGTTGGCGCCAGCCAGAAATCGGCCATGACCACCTACACGGGCGTCTATATCGGTGATGCGGGCAGCAACAACAATATCTTCTTGACGGGCTTCAATGACGGTTCGGTGCGCCTGTCGTCCGGCGGCACCCCAATCCGCGTCGGCGGCGGCGGCGGCACCACCTCTCGGGACGACCTTGGGCGTTCCATTTTCAGTCTTAGCGGCCCCGATCACTTCGTCATCAGTTCCGATTTCACGCAAGGTGGAACGTTGTTTGACGCGGCCGGTTTTACCCAGACACTGGAAAACCCTCCGTGACGGCGCTGGTCTTATTTCACGAGAGCTATAGCCGCCCCGCGCCCCTCCCTAGCGGTGTCGGTACCTCACGCACGTCGCAAACCCTGAAGGGCTACGGCGCCGGGATCGTGACGACCAGGGTCAGCGGTACGATTTCCACCTACATCGCCACGACCAAGAATGACACGCCGGAGAATTTCAGTATCACCACCAACCCGGCCAACAACCGGGCCACCGCCGTATTCAGGACCCAGGACGCCGTTGGCTCACAATCGGCCATGTTGGTCAATTTCGGCAATCCCTCTGGCAATTCGAGCGCGCGGCAAGCCTTCATCGACGACAATATATTTGGCATCCGGGCCTCCACCTCCCTCGCAAGCACCATCAACGGGGCGGCAAGCATTGCCAGAATTGCGCTGGTCACCTCCGCCTTCACCAGCCTGTCGAGCGCCCTAACCTCCGGCGTCAGTTTCTGCGCCTGTGCTTACACAAAATGGGGTTTTATTTCGGGCGAAGTGCGCACGGATGATTTTTCCGAACGCCAGCGCCTGCACTTGATGCCCTGGGTCGCAGGCCGTCTTTCGGGCTCGTCCGTCACCTCACCCTTGACCGGCTCGGCAACCTATTCCGGCCATGTGGCGGCAAACATCTCGAACGCCAGCGGTCAGCAATACGTGGCCTTTGGCAACTACGCGCAGAGCTGGAATTTCTCCAGCCGTACCGGCACGGCGACAATTTCCAATTTGGATGGCGCAACCTACTCCGGCAGCATCAGCAATGTGTCGGGCAGCGGCGGTGCGGAATTCCAAGGCCCCATTTCCGGCGCGGGACGCAGCGGCAGCCTTCAAGGCGCCTTCATGCGTGGGGCCAGCAGCAATGTCGGCGAGGTCGGGGCCCAGTTTCATGTCACCGGCGGGAGCTATAGTGCCGCCGGCGTGGCCCTGGGCTAGACGCCCTGACGACTACGTTTTGGGCCGCAATGATACCATGCGGGCCAACAGGGCGGAGGTGTCCCAACGGGCCCCGCCCATGCCCTCGACCTCGGCATAGAACTGATCCACCAGCGCCGCCATGGGCAGGGAGATGCCCTGGTTCTTGGCTTCCTGCATACAGATTGAAAGATCCTTGCGCATCCATTGCACGGCGAAGCCATGCTCGTATTCATCCGCCAGCATGGTCTGATAGCGGTTTTCCATCTGCCAGGATTGCGCCGCGCCCTTGGAGATGACATCGACCACCTGGGCCCCGTCCAGACCCGCCTTGAGCGCCAGGTTCAAACCCTCGGCCAGGCCTTGGACCACACCGGCGATGCAGATCTGATTGACCATCTTGGTCAATTGCCCGGCCCCCGCCGGACCCATCAGCTGACACATCTTGGCATAGCTGTCGATGGCGCCCGAGACCTTGTCGAAATCACTCTGTTCGCCGCCGCACATCACCGTCAGGGCGCCGTTCTCGGCCCCCGCCTGGCCGCCCGATACCGGGCCATCGATAAAGCCCAGGCCCCGTTCCTTGGCCGCGGCATGCATCTCGCGGGCCACGTCGGCCGAAGCCGTGGTGTGATCGACAAAAACCGCGCCCGGCGCCATGCCGGCAAAGATGCCGTCCTCGCCATAAGTCACTTCGCGCAGATCGTTGTCGGCCCCGACACAGGCGAAGACGATGGCGGCACCGCTGGCCGCCTCCCGTGGGCTGGCCGCACTGGCGCCGCCATGTTCCGCCACCCAGGCCTCGGCCTTGGCGCTGTTGCGGTTGTACACCGTCACGTCATGGCCCTTGGCCGCCAGATGCCCCGCCATGGGGTAGCCCATCACGCCCAAGCCGATAAATGCGACCGTCTCATTCATGCCCATCTCCCAAACCGATAAAAAAAATTCCGAAGCTGTTCTACACGCCTTCGCCCGCAATCAAAAGCAGAACCCTGGCGGGCAAGGGCGCAAGGGGCTAAGTTTACAGCCAATCGGAAACTGGGAGGTGGATTATGGCTTATACAGTCTTTGTTGGCGCGGGACAGTGGCAGGCGGCGGCGGGGGATGCCGCGACCCAAGGTTTTTTTGGCTATGACCCCGAACAGGGTGAATGGCAACCCTTGTCCCATGGCCTGCCGGAGCGGGTCGAGGTTCGTTGCATCACCCTGCATCCCGCCCAGCCACAAACGGTCTACGCCGGCACCCAGATGGGCCCCTACCGTTCCCTTGATGGCGGGGAAAGCTGGCAGGCTTTGGCATTGCCGGACGGCACCACGGCCGAGGACAGCGTGGTCTGGTCCCTGTGCCTGGACCCCACCGACCCGGCAACGATTTATGTGGGAACCCAGAACACGTCGGTGTTTCGCAGCCGTGACGGCGGTGCAAGTTTTCAGCGCCTGACCATTCCCGAGCCCGATGGCGCGGTCTGCGCCAGCTTTGCCATGCGCGTGATCCGCATTAGCGTCGCAGCCCATGATCCCAACCATATCCTGGTCGCCTTCGAGATCGGCGGCCTGGTTCGCAGCCGGGACGGCGGTGCGACCTGGCAGAGCTGCAACAGCGATCTGTTGAGCCTGGCGGAGCAGGAGCATCTGCGGAGCGCCATCGTTTCGGATCAGCTGATCGAGGGCATGATGGACAGCCACGCCCTGACCCAAAGCCCGAACCACCCCGATACGGTCTGGCTGGCCAACCGCATGGGTCTGTTCCGCAGCGAGGACGGCGGCGGCCATTGGTCCGAGTTCGGCATCGGGCGGTTCTCGCCCCTCACCTATGCCCGGGATGTCCGGGTTTCAGGGCACCAGCCCGAACGCATCTATGCCGCCCTTTCGGTGGCGGCGGTGTGTGATGAAGGCAGTTTATACCGCAGCGATGATTTCGGCCGGAGTTGGAGCCGCTTCGACCATGGAGTGGAAATCGACAGCACCCTGATGGCGGTGGCCGAGGGCGCCGCCTCTCCAGACCGGGTCTATTGCGCCGCCCGCCACGGCAAGATTTACGGTACCGAGGACGGGGGCAAGTCCTGGCAAAGCCACCAACTGCCCCATGGCGTGCAAGGCGTCTATGCCATCGCCTGTGTTTAGGTTTGTCGTTGTCCTCCTGGCACTATGCTTCGGGCCTGCCCGGGCCAATACCACCGCCGGCATCGCCGCCGATACCATCGCCAATACCGTATTTGTGGCCGAAATGACCTGGCCGGAGGTCCGCGATGCCCTGGCCAGGGGCACGCGCACGGTGATCGTGCCCACGGGCGGCATCGAACAGGGCGGCCCGCATCTGGTGATCGGCAAGCATAATCACATCGTTCGCCCGACCGCGAATGCCGTCGCCATGGCCCTGGGCGACGCGCTGGTGGCCCCTGTCGTGGTCTACACGCCCCAGGGTGCCATTGCGCCGCCCAGCGGCCATATGCGCTATCCCGGCACCATCAGCATGCCCGAAGCGGTCTTCAGGGCGGTGCTGGAAAACATCGCCCGCAGCTTCAAGGCCCATGGCTTCACGCAAATTCTGTTGCTGGGCGACAGCGGCGGCAATCAAAAAAGCCAGCAAGCCGTGGCGGACAATTTGAACCGGGAATGGGCCGGCGGGGCGGCCAGGGTCCTGCATGTCGCCGATTATTACGATCCGGAACGAAATGGCCAGTTTGCCTGGCTGCGGGCCAACGGCAGGGAAGCCGCGGCGGGGCCGGGCCACGCGGACCTGCGGGATAGCGCGGAGCTGATGGCGGTTTATCCGGGCGGCGTGCGCCGGAGCAAAATCGGCAATAAGGGTGAGCCCGGGGATGAACAGGGCGTCATGGGTGATCCCAGCGGCGCCACGGCGCCATTGGGACAGATCTTTCTGAGATTGAAAATCCAGGCGGCCCTGGGCCAGATTAAACGCTGGCGAAAAGCATTCTAAATCGGAACGGCGGAGGAAATTCAACAACATGCACGGCTCCCTTCTGCTCGCCGATCCGGGCGGGGTACTGATACTGGCGGCGATCACGGCGGCCGAGGCCGGGCTTATGCGCGGCTTTGCCGGTTTTGGTTCGGCCATTCTCATGGCGCCGATCTTTGCCGTCCTGCTGGGACCGGTGCATATGGTGCCCATGGTGGCGGCGGTGGAGCTGCCCATGAGCTTGATGCTGTTTCTGGGCGCCCGGCGGGATGTGGAATGGCGTTTCGTCGCCCCCCTTGCGGCCGTCGCCATGATCGCCATGCCCCTCGGCGTCTGGCTCTTGATCTCTCTGGACGCGGCCATGATCACCAAGGCCGTCTCCATCATCGTGCTGTTGTTCGTCGCCGTGCTGGCCACGGGCTGGCGCTACCAGGGGCCGCGTCCAAAAGCATTGACCTGGGGCATCGGCGCCATTTCGGGGGCCATGATGGCGACGACGTCGGTCGGCGGGCCGCCCGTATTACTTTACATGCTGGCGGCAAACATGCCGGCGGTCACCATCCGCGCCAATATCGTCACCTACTATCTGTTGACCGGTTTCGTCCTCGTCGCCATGGTGGTCAGCGCCGCGCCCTCGGGCCTGGCCGCCGTGATCGACGCCGCCGTCCTGTTGCCGGTCATTCTGGTGACGTCCTGGCTGGGCAGCCGCCTGGCCGGCAAGGCGGCCGAGCATACCTATCGCTGGATCGCCTACCTGTTCTTGACCGCCGCCGGACTGATCGGTCTGCTGGCCTAGAGCTGTCGCGGCGCCCGCAAACGGGCCAGGTACAAATTATTGACCGTCACCGTTCCGGCCAGAAAATCATGCAGGCAGCGGCCGCGGGGATTGAAGAACGACAGGGCCAGAACCAATGGGGTTGCGATGGAGATGCTGCCAAAAAACAGCAGTATCTGCAGGGCGGCCTGGGGGTAGCCGGGTCGATGTCCGTTCCAGGCGACGACGCGCAGATCCATTATTCGCATGCCTAACGTGGCATTCGACGCGCCGCCGATCAACAGGATGTGGTAGGCAAACGGCAGAACAAAGGCCGCCAAGGCCAGGACGGGAAATAACAGGCCCAAGGTGATGATCGCGAAAAAACTGCCGATTACCCAGACTGCAACCAACAGCATTGAGATGACGATGAAGTCGATGCCGTAGGCGATCAGGCGTTTGACCCGGATGCCATCGTAAAGCTCCGGCGCCTCCAGCGGGTCAGGCGCTTCATGGGCCCAAGCCCTGGCTTGGCTGTGATAGTCACTATCTTTCGGTGATAAAACCGCGCGCACCGTTCAATCTCCCCAATTGCAATGTCGATACTAGAACAAATGGGATCGATTGGGCAGTACTGCCAGGCGGAGAAAGGGCTGGGAAGTCCGGACGCTCCTAATTAGCCGGACCGGGCGGTGCGGACGGCACCAGGGCGGCTTCACGCAGCAGGACATGGAAATACGCCGGTTGGTGGGCAAGGTCGGATCTTCTGGCACCAGGGGATCAGTATCCGCCTTGCCGGAAACGGATGCAATACGAGAGACGGGGACGCCGTATTCGACCAGGGCGCGGCGCGAGGCATTGGCGCGCTCGGCGGAAACCTCCCAGTTGCCGTAATTATTCCGGCCGCGGAATTGCACCGAGTCGGTATGCCCCGAGATGGCGATCTGATTGGGCATGCGGTGGACGATATCTGCCACCTTTTCCAGAATTTTCTTCAGATTTTCATTCATCTTGGCGCCGCCGGAGGGGGACATGGAAGCCTTTTCCTGGTCCACCAACTGGATGCGCAAACCTTCGGGCGTATTGTCGATCACCAGATTTTGCGCCATGTCGGCCAGGCCCGGGGAATCCTGAATGGCGTCGCGCAGGGCTTGCTCGGCCTTTTCGAACTCTTCCTGCTCAAGCTCGGCCATTTGCCGCAACAGCTCTTCTTCCGCCAATTGCTGGGCTTCACCGTCCCCCGCGGCCTGGCCCTCCTTGACCTCTTCGTCAGCTTCGGCCGGATTACGCTGCCGGGGCGGGGCCAATTCCATGACCACCGTGGGCGGCGAGGAGTTCGAAACCCGCGCGCCTTCCGTGGACATGGCCGTGCCGCCCAGGATACCGCCCGAGCCGGAGGTGGACTTCGATGCCGCCGACGGCGCGAAATAGTCCGCCACGCCATGTTTCTGCTCGTCGGTCGTCACGTTCAACAGCCAAAGCAGCAGAAAGAACGCCATCATGGCCGTCACGAAATCGGCATAGGCAACTTTCCACGCGCCACCATGATGGCCACCACTAACCTTGATGACCTTCTTTATGACAATTGTGCCTTCGCCCTTCGCCATGATCTATGACCTAAAGTTTTCGCGCCCGTGCCCTTGCCCGGCTAAGCGGGCGCCAGTTCCGAGGTCGCGTCCTCCAATTCCAGGAAACTGGGCCGGTCGTGACCGGCTAAAGTCTTGCGTGCGAATTCCACGGAAATCGCCGGTGCATAGCCTTGCACATGGGCTAAAATGCCCGAACGCATGCATTCGAGGTATTTGAACTCCGCTTCGCAATAGGCTGTCAGATAGGCACCCATGGGCCCGACGACGCCGTAGGAGATCAAAATACCAAAAAACGTCTCCACCAGCGCGCCGCCGATTAGGGCGCCCAGCACTTCCGGCGGCTCGGAAATACTGCCCATGGTGACAATCACGCCCAGCACCGCGGCGACGATGCCGAAGGCGGGCAAACCCTCGCCCAGGCCGGTGACCGCATGGGCCTCGTGCTTCCGGGATTCAATATCCTCGTCCATCATGGCTTCCAGTTCGTGGGGGTTTTCCGTGCCCATGGTGATCAGGCGCAGGGTGTCGCACAAAAAGTCGCTGCCATCGTGGTTCTTCAAAAAGGCGGGATAATTGGTAAAGATCGAGCTTTCCTCGGGATTTTCGATATGCGCTTCCAAGGCCAAGGCGCCCTTGCTCTTCGCCAGCTTGAACAGCGAGAATTGGAGGCACAACAAATCCACGTAATCCTGTTTGCTGTAGGGGGCGGACTTGAGCAAGCGGGCGAGATGCTTGCCCGTGGCCAAAGTCACGTCCTTGGGGTTGGAGATGATGAAACCGCCAAGGGCGGCGCCCAGAATGATCAAATACTCTAGCGGCTGCCATAGCACGCGCAAGTCGCCATGGGGGGCGTAACCGCCCGCGACGGAGCCAAACACGATGACTATTCCAATAATGAAAAACATATCTCGCCTATCAATCTTGCGCCCCAACGCGGGCATTACGGGCCTCGGTCCAGACGACCATGTCCATGACAGGGGATGCTGCAGATATAAGGTTAATATTACGTTAGACCGAATGTCATCCGGGGTGCATTTAACCGCCGGAGCCGGCAATTTTTCGTGCCCTTTCGCCAACTATGTTCTAAATTCGGAGTATCGCTTGTGGCGCTCGGGTGGCGCGGCCCGCGCGGGGCGGTATGTTGAGGATGGGGAGACGTCGTTTTCATGCGTAACGATCAATGAGTATCGACCAGCGGGCTTTCCGTGACGCCATGGGCTGTTTCGCCTCCGCCGTCACGGTCATTACCACCACCACGGAAGATGGTCAGGCGGTCGGCGTGACGGTCAATTCCTTTAATTCCGTGTCGTTGGACCCTCCCCTGGTGCTGTTTTGCCTGGGCCGGGAGTCGACCAATTTTGATCATTTCCTGGCCGCGGGCCGCTTCACCGTGAATATCCTGCGCCAGGGGCAGGACGGCATATCCAACGGCTTTGCCGCCGACGGCGCCAATTTTTTCCAAACCATGGAAAATGGCCATTCCGCCCTGGGCAATCCCCTGATCCCCGACGCCCTGGCCATGTTCGATTGCCAGACGGAGGCGGTACACGACGGCGGCGACCACGTCATCCTGATCGGCCGGGTCAACGAATTGCGCCACGACCCCGACGGCCACCCCCTGCTGTACTACCGCGGTAAATACAGCGAAGTCAGCCTTTAGACCCCCTGCCAGATCCCCTGACAGACCCCCTGGCCGCCTGAAGCTGCCCTAACCCGCATCCGGCGTGTCGATCAGCTCCCGCACTTTATAGCCGGCGCCGCTGAGGGCGGCGGTGATTTCGTGGATATGGTGGCGGTCGCGGGTTTCCAGGACCAAGTCCAGTTCCGCCAGTTTCGCCGGCACGCCGGGAAAATTGCGCTGGTGCTGCACTTCCAGAATATTGCCGCCCACATCGCCGACCAGCTGCGCCACCTTTGCCAGGGTGCCGGGCCGGTCGGTGATTTCCACCCGCATGCGGGTGACCTTGCCCTCCCGGATCAAACCGCGCATGAGGATCGAAGACAGCATGCGGGTGTCGATGTTGCCGCCGCACAGGATCAAACCGATGGTCCGGCCCTGAAAACGCCCTGGATGCGCCAACAGGGCGGCCAGGCCGGCGGCGCCTGCCCCTTCGACCACGGTTTTTTCAATGGTGATGAGAAGATCGATGGCGCGCTCGATATCTTCTTCCGAGACCAGCACGATGTCGCTGACCAATTCATCCATGATCGACAGATTGAGAGTGCCGGGCTGAGCCACGGCAATACCCTCGGCAATGGTCTGGCCGCCGCAATCGTTGTCCTGACCATGGCGGGCCTGATAGGCGGAGGGGTAGAGCTGGCTTTCGACGCCGATGATTTGCAGGTCCGGATTGATGGCGCGGGCGGCAATGGCGTTGCCACAGATTAGTCCGCCGCCGCCGATGGGGATCACCAGGGTATCGATATCAGGCGCGTCGGCCAGCATTTCCAGGGCCACGGTGCCCTGCCCCGCGATGATGTCGGGGTCGTCGTAGGGATGGATGAAAGTCAGATTTTCAGCCTCGCAAATGGCCCGCGCGGCGACGGCCGCATCATCCACCGTGTCGCCGCTTAAGATGATCTCGGCGCCCAGGTCGCGGGTCTGGCTGACCTTCACGTTGGGCGTACCCACGGGCATGACGATGGTGGCGGGAATATCCAGGCGCTGGGCATGATAGGCCACGCCCTGGGCATGGTTACCGGCGGAATTGGCGATCACGCCGCGGGCCCGCTGCCCGGGGTCCAGACGCAGCAGCTTGATATAGGCGCCCCGGTCCTTGAAGGAGCCGGTGAACTGCAGGTTCTCGAACTTCAGGTAGACCTCCGCCCCGGTGATCTTCGACAGGGTCTGAGACTTGGCGCAGGGCGTCCGCACCACCACGCCGGCCAGCAATGCCTGGGCCTTGCGGATATCGTCAATGTTGATGGCTTGCATCGGCCTCTCTCTCGATTTGGACATTTGTCCCATTGCCGGCCATGATAGCCTCATGATGGCCCTGGAACCCAGCCGGCAAATGTGGGCAACCTTCGCGCTGATCGCCGGCACGATTGTTCTCTATGCCACGGAACGCTTTCCCCTTGAACAGACTTCCTGGGGTTGCTGGCGGCATTGTTGTTGTTCCATTTTGCACCGCTTGAGATTTCCGGCATTGCAAGAGTCGGGGAGACAGTCCGGGAAACAGGCCGGATGCTGGGTGCCCGCGCCCTGTTGGCCGGCTTCGCCGATCCCGCCCTGATCGCCGTCCTGGCCCTGATGGTGGTCGGGCAGGGTCTGATCCGTAACGGCGCCCTGGACGAATCTATCCGCATCATGACCCGGCGCTTTCAACGCAGCCCCGCCCTGGCCCTGGCCCTGGCCCTGGGCCTGACCCTGGCCGTGATCGCCGCGCTCAGCGCCTTTATCAACAACACGCCCATTGTGGTGATCTTCATTCCCGTCATGGCGACCATTGCCGAACGCCTGAACAAGGGGCCCTCGCGGCTGATGATGCCATTGAGCTTCGCCACCATTCTGGGTGGCATGGTGACCTTGATCGGCTCCTCCACCAACCTGCTGGTAGCCGGCGCCGCCGTGGGCATGGGGCAGCCGGCGATCAGGTTTTTCGATTTTGCTGATCTGGGCATCCTGTTGGCAATGATCGGCCTGGCCTATGTCATCTGGCTATTGCCCCGGCTGTTGCCGGAGCGTCAGTCCATGGCCAGTCAGGTCTCGGGCGACGGCAAACAGTTCATCGCCCAGATTGAGGTTCGCCACGGCAGCCCCCTGGTGGGTCAATCCGCCGATAGCGGCATGATCGCGCATCTTCAGGGCATGACCGTACGCCTGATCCAGCGCGGCGAGGAAAGCCATTTGCCCCCCTTCGAGGATGTGGTGCTGCGGCCGGGCGATGCGGTCGTGGTGGCCGCCACCAGGGCCATGCTGACGGAAGCGCTGGCCCGGACGCCAGAATTGGTCGAAACCGGCGACGGCGAAACTTCGGGTCAGACCGGGAGCGGCGCGCCCGGCGACAACATGCTGGCCGAGGCCATGGTGACACCGGCCAGCCGGGTCATTGGGCGCAACCTGCGTCTGGTGGGTTTCCATTATCACACCGGCTGCGTCATCATGGGCGTGCAGCGGCGGTCCCGCATGGTTCGGGGCAGAATGGAAAATATCCGCCTGGAGGCGGGCGATGTGCTGTTGGTGCTGGGGCCCCGCGAGCGGGTCGAGGATTTGCGCTTCAGCCGCGAGGTATTGTTGATCGAATGGTCGGTGCTGGAATTGCCCGCACGCCATCATGCCAAACGCGCCCTGGGCATCTTTGCCGCCGTGGTCGCCGTGGCCGCCACCGGTTTCGTGCCCATCGCAGTGGCCGCCCTGGCCGGGGCCCTGGGCATGATCACCCTGGGCTGTCTGAACGTGCGCCAGGCGGCCCGCGCCGTTGACCGCCAGGTGGCCTTTCTGGTGGCCGCCGCCCTGGCCATGGGCAGCGCCTTGCAGGCCACGGGGGGCGCGGTCTTTTTGGCGCAGCACATGATCCAGGCCCTGGATGGGGCCAGCCCGGCCATAGTGCTGTCCGCCATGTTCGCCCTGGTCGCCGTGATGACCAATTTGCTGTCCAACGCCGCCACGGCGGTGCTGTTCACACCCATCGCCATCAACACCGCCCTGGCCCTGGGGGTGGAGCCCACGGCGTTTGTCCACGGGGTCATCTTCGCCGCCAATTGCTCCTTCGCCACGCCCATGGGTTACCAGACAAATCTGTTGGTGATGGGACCGGGACATTATAAGTTTGGCGATTATCTGCGCGGCGGGGCGCCGCTAATCGTGTTGATTTGGCTTGTTTTTTTCCTGCTCGCGCCGTGGTATTACGGAATATAGTTTACGAAATATGAGGAAATTGGACGTAATTCTGTCTCATGAAACCGTTTTCGCCGCAATCCCTGACCTATTTTTTCCTCTCCCGCGCGTCGGCCTGCCCTTATTTGCCGAACCGGGTGGAGCAGATGGTGTTCACGGATCTGTCCTCGGCCGGCGAGCCGCGGGAATTGCACGACCAGCTTTCCCGCGCCGGTTTCCGCCGCAGCCAGGGCGTGGCCTATAAACCCAGCTGCCCGGACTGCCAGGCCTGCCGCGCCGTCCGCGTGCCGGTGGCGGAATTCAAACCCACGCGCAGCCTGCAACGTATCGCCCGCCGCAATGGCGCCGTGACGGCCAAGGTTATGCCGGCCAAGGGCCGGGGCGAACATTTTGCCCTGTTCCACCGCTATGTCCGCTCGCGCCACGGCGACGGCGGCATGGCGGGGATGAATTTCGATGACTACCTGGCCATGGTGCAAGATACCCCGGTGCCGTCCGAATTAATCGAATTCCGCACGGAGAGCGGCGAATTGTACGGCGTCTGCCTGACCGACCCCCTGGATGACGGCCTGTCCCTGGTCTACAGCTTTTTTGACCCGGAGGTCGCCGGCGACAGTCCCGGCAAATACATCATCCTGTGGCACATCGAAGAGGCCAAGCGGCGCGGCCTGCCCCACGTCTATCTGGGCTATTGGATCGAGGAAAGCCGCAAGATGGCCTACAAGGCGCGCTTCCGGCCCTTGGAGGCACATGGCCCCAACGGTTGGGAACGGGTGCCGTTTGATCGCTGATGGCCAGCGCCCCCCACGTCCACCACCTTGACGACATTCCTTGGGAAACGCGGCTCGGCCGCACTGACGGGGTGCGCTGGAAATTGTTGATCGATCGTGACTGCACGCCCAGCCACGGCGTTTTCCTGAATGGCAAGAATTGACCTGTCGCTACGACGCGCCGGGGTGTCGGAACTAAAGTCTGGTCGACCCGTCCAAATTTGGCCATATTTTCCAGACAAAATTCATATAGTTGAACCAATTATCACGAGCCAATTTACGGCCAATGGAAGCATCAATTTTGCAAACAACGAGACTACTTTGGTTTTTCATCCCATTCCTGTTTCCATTTGGCCTCGCATCAGCCGGCGGCCCCGACATCCTCGATCCGTTAACCGAATGCCCGGCCTCGCACCCGGCGTGCATGTTATTCGATATCTATCTAAAAACTCCGGGAGTCAGGATCGATGACCGTCCGCCCTACACGAAGATCATCTCGGAAGACCCTGACAAATACGACAATGTTGACGTGCCTATTGTCGTCGATTACTTGGCCGGCTGAACGGCGCGCCGGAAAAAATGCATCGCGTGGCTTTTCCCGATGGCCGGGGCAGCGAAATGGTTTGTCTAGATTCGCAGGCCGCGACGATCGGCGTAGACGACGGCGGCCAGGGCACGATTTTAACCAATCAAGGCGCGCTGCAAATCACCGATCCCACAGTCGATGTGGGCATTCGAAGCTCGTTGAAGGTAATCGACGGCACGACGCTAAACGAGAGCAGGCGGGCAACGCCGGAATGGCAGAGCCATTTTTTTCGCGACAAACTAGCCATGGCCAGCGACGGCCGGGCCTATTGGCGCCAGAACGATATTTGTCTGGATACAGATAGTGGACCGCTGTTCTAACAGGTGCCTGGCGAACGATGTAGTGGCGCAAAATTAACACCCGCGCGCCCTCGGATTGTTGAAATGGTTCGCCGCACCGAACGCTACAAAGACGACCACGAGATCGAATATCTGTGGGAAATCGAAGGATCTAACTTAGTCGTCTATCTCTACCCCATCGCCTGCACATGACCGACAAGCCCCACGTCCACCACCTTGACGACATTCCTTGGGAAACCCGCCCCGGCCGAACCGACGGGGTACGTTGGAAACTGTTGATCGATCATGACCGCACGCCCAGCCACGGCCTCTCCCTGGGCGTGCTGCAATTTCCCCCCGGCACCACTCTGGCGCCCCATCGCCACGGCCCCCAGGAAGTTTACTGGATCCGCGAAGGCACGGGCGAACTGCTGATCGACGGCCGCAAGCAGACCGTCGGCCCCAACTCCATTATCTACATCCCTGAAAATCACATCCATGGCATCGCAAACATCGGCGAGACGCCGTTGACGCTGATGTGGGTGTTCCCGACGGATACCTGGGGCGAAGTTGAATATCTGTTCGCGTGACGACTATCCGATTTTGGCGCCGCGCAGGGGACGAAGGTCATAGCCCAGGCGCGGGAAATGCACGGCCACAGTACCAACTTGCGCGTCGTCCCGGCTGAGCGCGGCTTCATTGTTGTCGAGGAAGATCAGTCGGCCCTCGACCGGGTCCTGGCCGTAATCATCGGCCCGCATGCGCACCATTGCGCCCAATTCAAGATCTTCATCAAAGCGGCGCGATGGTCTTGGCGCCACGGGGTCCGCCGCCGCCGCGCGCAGGGCCTCCGCCGCGCTGAGCGGCGTTGGGCTGCCGTGGCCGAAAGCGCGGACGCGGCCCATCCATTCGTTGATGCGGGCAAAGGGCGCGATGTCGGGCCGCAACAGTTCCGTGCGCGCGGTGAAGAACCACAGCGCATGATAGATGGCGAGATCGGCCACCGTCACGGCCTCGCCGGCGATCCAGGTTCGGCCATCACCAAACAAGGCTTCGACCTGTTGCAGTTGCAGGCGGACCAAGGGCGCATTCCGTTCAACCGCCCGCGCCATGGCTGCCGCGCTGGGTGGGGGCAGGCCGCGCATTTTTGACCGGTCAGCCTGCAAACCCTCCGGCAGATGCGCCAGGTTTGAACCAGAGACGTAAAGGGAAATGGGCCGGAACAAACGGTTCTCGGCCCAATACGTGATGGCATCGGCGGCGGCGGTCAGCTCGGCGGGAAACAGGGTGGGGGTTGGGAAGCGGCGCTCCAGCTCGCGCACGATCAGGCTGGTGTCGCAGTATATGTCGGCGCCAATTTGCAACACCGGCGTGCGGCGGTAGCCGCCCGTCAGGGGCAACAGGTCCGGCTTTGGCGCAATGGGCGGGATGATGACCGACTGCCAGGCCAGGCCCTTGTAACCCAGCGCCAGGCGCACCTTCTCGGAATAGTTGGAGAAGTCATAATGATGCAGGATCAGCCCGGTCATATAAATTCCCTTATGATCTGAGCGACCGTCATGACGTATAGCCTCTTTTTGCGTCATTGCCGGGCTTGACCCGGTAATCCTGGGCAACAGGTGCAGGAGTTTGCGGCTCAGGATCCACACGAAACCTTGGGGGTCTGCGCTTCGCTACGCCCGGAGATAACGATGGGTCGTGTCTCATGCCGGGATGACGGCAATGGCGCAATCAGCGAGCGCCCTATTCCGGCACAAAGTCGTGCTCGCCGACGCCCTGCACCAATAGGAACCGACAGGGCCCGCCGCCCTCCCCAGTGACGCGATGAGGCTGGCCGACGGAGACTTTCAACGTTTCGCCCGGTACCAGCCTGTTGGCGGCATCGGGCCGCCGCGTTTCCACCACCATGGGGCCTTCCATGCAGAAGAAATCATCGTCGATGATGGAATGGCTGTGCCAGGGAATTTCCTCCCCCGCCGCCAGGGTCAGGATTTGCACGCGCAGGCCCTCGGCGCGGGCGATCTCTTCACGGCGCTTGATTTTGTAGGGTAGGTCTTTCGGTTCTGTCATGGGCAGGATTGTGGCCAATTCCCACGCAATTGGCAAACGGAGGGCGCAAGCACCTGCTACATTGCCCCCATGAACTGGTCCGATGAAGGTTACGTGCTCTCGGTCCGCCGCCACGGCGAGGCTGCGGCGATCGTCAATCTGTTGACCCGGGAGCATGGCCGTCACGCGGGCCTGGTGCGGGGCGGCATGGGACGGCGCCTGCGCGGGGTGCTGCAGCCGGGTAACCGGGTCGCGGCCGACTGGCGGGGGCGGCTGGCGGAGCATTTGGGCAGCTATACGGTCGAGGGCATCCGCGATCATGCGGCCGGATTGCTCTCGAATGGTGACCGTCTGGCCGGCCTGACCGCCGCCACGGCGGTGGTGGAGGCGGCACTGCCGGAGCGGGAGCCGCACCTCCCCGTGCATGACGCCTTTGCCTCGCTGCTGGATGCCCTGGCGAATTCATCGGTTTGGGCCGCCGTCTATGTGCGATTCGAACTTGGTTTGCTGGCGGAGCTTGGCTTTGGCCTGGATCTGAGCCAATGCGCGGTAACGGGCGGTGCGGAGGATCTCGCCTTTGTCTCCCCCCGCACCGCCCGCGCCGTCAGCCGGGCCGCGGCGGCGCCGTACAAGGAACGCCTGCTGTCCCTGCCCCCGTTCCTGCTGCCGAATGCGCCCGAGGACTTATCGACCCAGGATGTCCTCGATGGCCTGAAACTGACCGGCTATTTTCTGGACCGCTCGGTCTTCGCCCCCCACAACAAGCCCCTGCCCGGCCCCCGTGACCGCCTGGTGGCGCGTTTGCTAAATCGCATTTCCCGTACAGACAAATCGACAAATGGTACAATAGCGCCATGACAGAGATTCTCGACGGCGGTGAAATCCGCGATACGCCATTGGCCGAGGCACTGGGCGAACGCTACCTCTCCTATGCCCTCTCCACCATCATGTCCCGCTCCCTGCCGGACGTGCGCGACGGCATGAAGCCGGTGCACCGGCGCATTCTGTTCGCCATGCGGCAGTTGAAGCTGAACCCGGACACCGGCTTCAAGAAATGCGCCCGCATCGTCGGCGACGTCATGGGTAAGTTTCACCCCCACGGCGACCAGGCCATCTATGACGCCCTGGTGCGTTTAGCCCAGGAATTCGCCCAGCGCTATCCACTTGTGGACGGCCAGGGCAATTTCGGCAACGTGGACGGCGATAACGCCGCCGCCATGCGCTACACCGAGGCGCGCATGACCTCCGTCGCCGAGGCGTTGCTGCAAGGCATCGACCTGGACACGGTTGATTTTCGCGAGACTTATGACGGTGAAGACAAGGAGCCAATGGTCCTGCCGGCGGCCTTCCCCAATCTGCTGGCCAACGGCGCCACGGGCATCGCCGTGGGCATGGCGACGTCCATCCCGCCGCACAATATATCAGAGCTGTGCGCCGCCCTGCTGCATCTGATCAAGTCCCCCAATGCCGGCCTGGAAAAGCTGGTGCAACTGATCCCCGGCCCGGATTTCCCCACCGGCGGGGTAATTGTGGAGGACCGCGCCTCGATCCTGGAGGCCTACAAGACCGGGCGGGGCGGCTTTCGCCTGCGCGCCAGGTGGGAGGTGGAAAAGGGCAAACGGGGCACCTACAACATTATCGTCACCGAGATCCCTTACCAGGTGCCCAAGGGGCGGGTGATCGAGAAAATTGCGGAGCTGTTGCACCAAAAGAAGCTGCCCCTGCTGGCCGATATCCGCGATGAATCGGCCGAGGACATCCGCCTCGTGCTGGAACCCAAGACAGGCCGGGTGGAGCCGGAGATGCTGATGGAACACCTGTTCCGGCTCAGCGATCTGGAGGTCCGGATCAGCCTGAACCTGAATGTGCTGGATGCGGACCAAACGCCAAAAGTCATGAACCTGCGGGAGGCCCTGCAGGCCTTTCTCGACCACCGCCATGTGGTCCTGGTACGCCGTACGGAACACCGTCTGGGCCAGATTGAGCGGCGCCTGGAAATTTTGGGCGCCTATCTGATCTGCTATCTGAACCTGGACGAGGTGATCCGCATCATCCGCGAGGAAGACGCGGCCAAGCCGTCCCTGATGCGGGCCTTTGGTTTGAGCGACGTACAGGCCGAGGCCATCCTGAACATGCGCCTGCGCGCCCTGCGACGGTTGGAGGAGATGGAAATCCGGGCCGAGGACAAGGCCTTGGCGGACGAGCGCAAGACCCTGAACGCGCTGCTGGGATCGAATGACAAACGTTGGGCCGCGATCACCGAAGAAGTGCGCGAGATGCGCAAGACCTTCGGCAACGATCCCGTGCTGGGCCCGCGCCGCAGCACCTTCGCCGATGCCCCCACGGGTGAATTGATGCCCATCGAGGCCACGGTGGAAAAGGAACCCATTACCGTGGTCTGTTCCGACAAGGGCTGGCTGCGCGCCCTGCGCGGCCATGTGGAGGAAGGCCACGACTTCAAATACAAGGACGGCGACAAGGGCCGTTTCTGGCTGCATGCCCAGACCACGGACAAGTTGGTGCTGTTCGCCACCAACGGCCGCTTCTACACCCTGGCCTGCGATAAACTGCCCGGCGGGCGGGGCAATGGCGAACCGGTGCGCCTGCTGCTGGATTTGGGTAATGACAAGGAAGTTGTCGACCTCATGGTGCATGATCCCGAACGCAAGCTGGTGGTCGCATCCTCCGATGGACGCGGCTTCGTGGTGGCGGAAAAGGCCCTCGTGGCGCAAACCCGTGGCGGCCGCCAGGTTCTCAACGTCTCGGGCGATGTGGAGGCCGTGGTCTGCGCCGAGGTCCGGGGCGATCATCTGGCCGTGATGGGCGAAAACCACAAGCTGCTGATCTTCCCCCTGTCCGAGCTGCCCGAGATGAACCGCGGCCGCGGCGTTGTCCTGCAACGCTACAAGGACGGCGGCCTGGCCGACGCCAAGACCCTTGTCCCCAGCCAGGGCCTGACCTGGCGCCAGGCCGGCGGCCGGACCCGCACGGAACTGGACCTCGAGATGTGGCTGGGCAAACGCAGCCAGGCCGGCCGCCTGGCACCGAAAGGCTTTCCAAAAAACCATAAATTTGGATAACGGCGTATTCGGGGGAGATGTACTTGTTAGCAGTCCCCCTAATGTGTTCGGGCCGTCCCGCTAAGTGTCCTAACTGAAAGCGTCGAACATCTCCTGCATTGCCACTAACTGATTGCCGTTGGCCGATGACGGCACCAAAATCGGCGTGTGAATGCCGGCGTCGAACCAGGCCTCCAAACCCTCGCGGACCTGGGCGATGCTGCCTAATAAAGTATTGTCAGCCAGCCATTTATCGCTTAGATGATCGGCGACTTTTTCGGGCTCTCCGGCGGCCATGGCGGCCTCGACCCCGGCCATTTCCTCTTCATAGCCGGACTCTTTCCAATAATTGCGGTAGTTCGGCAGTTGCGCGTACGAGGTCAGGGTGCGGCGGTTAACGGCCTTGCAGGCCTCCACATCATCATCGATGCAGGTGGGGATCATATTGCCGATATAGAAATCATCGCTGTTGCGTTGTGCTTCCGGCAAGGCGGCGAGAGACTGCGCCATGAAGCTGCGGGAGGCGTTGGCGAACACCATGCCGTCGCCGATCTCGCCCGCCACGGCGATCATTTTGCGCCGCATGGTGGCCAGAATGATGGGCGGCAGTTCGCCCACCCGCTCCACCACCTTCAGGTCGGCGACAAAGTTGCGGATATCGCCCAGCGGCTTGCCCGCCGTGACGCCCATGCGTTTGAGAGACGGGCCATGGCTGACCCCGACGCCAAAGCGGAAGCGCCCGCCCGAGACTTCATGAATGAAGGAGGCGGTCTGGGCATAATCCAGCACCGTGCGCGAATAAATTGGCGCAATCGAGGTGCCGAAGGGGATTTCGTTGGTGCATTGGGCCAGCGCCGCGCACAGCGTCATATTGGCCACGGTGGAAGGGCAATAAATACCGGCGAAGCCCCGGCGTTCGATCTCCGTAGCCAACTCCAACGTGGCCTTGCGGCGGCCGGGCACGGCGGCCAGGCTTATTGCCGGCATTCTTG
Organism: Alphaproteobacteria bacterium; assembly: GCA_046582635.1. Taxonomy (GTDB): domain Bacteria; phylum Pseudomonadota; class Alphaproteobacteria. Next base: position 1,060 of record JAYGEA010000234.1, on the reverse strand, counting down.
TCATGGTTCACTCCAGTCCGATGATGTTTCAAATAAGAATTTTTTCAAGATGCGGTTATCTGCTCCTGCCCTGGATTGGGCATGGCAAACATAACCAAATTTCAATTTTCGCCCGGCAGATTGAAGACTTGGCCGGGGAAAATCATGTGCGGGTCGCGGATCTGATCGTCGTTGGCCTGATAGATCGTCGTGTAGCGGATGCCCGAACCATAGACCCGACGGGCAATGCGCCACAGGCTGTTGCCGGGCTGTACGATGACCCGGTAGCGGGCCGTCGTCGTGGCCAGAATTTCCGCCCGTGCAACCCGGACGAAGGGCAATTCAATGCGGCTGACCACGCGGCCGGCCTTGTCGATCTGATCGACGCGCAGGGTATGGATGCCGGGCGCGACTTCATCCTTCGGCTTTAGCTGCCAGCCCTTGTCCTTGTCGGCCTGGGCCACGCCCACGGGCTTGTTGTCCACATAGGTCCGCACCCGGGCGCCCTCGGGTGCGCTGCCACTGACCACCACATTGCCCTTTTTGTCATATTCCACCGTATCGACGCTAAGTTTGTTCGAAGACGGACCGCCCTTGGGCTCGGGCTTTTGCAACAGCCGGGCCGGGGCATCGCCGCTTTTCGGCAGCAGTACGGCCAATGCGGGTTTTAGCGCCTCCTTGTCGGCAACCGGTTTAGGTTCAGCCAGTGCCAGCTTCGCGGTGGTTTCGGCCGCTGGCCGGGATGAGGTTGGCTTGTCGCTGGGGACAATGACGGCGACCACGGCATCGGAGGCAATGGTGCGGCCATCGGGCAGGGTGGCCTGCAGATCCAATTCCGCCTGACCGCTGGGCAACGGCTTATCGATCACCGCCACCCATTCGCCGCGACGGGAGGCGGACGCCTCGGCGACCACCTTGCCGTCCACCGACAGCTTCACGATGGAACCCGCCGGCGCCCGACCCGCCACCACGGCGGTACGGTCCTTGGCAATACGGACAATATCGAATGAGGGTGGTTTATCGACCGCCGCCGGGGCTCGTGCCGGGGTGGGGGCTGGTGCCGGGGTCGAGGCTGGCGCCG
>JAYGEA010000188.1:0-8715 GCA_046582635.1 Alphaproteobacteria bacterium | reverse complement strand
ACAACGGAAGGAGACCGGGATCAGATCTTGAATTGTGGATTTTCTCAGCATAGCCGACAAATGGAGGATTATCCATATTGCCCCTTTTTGTGCCCCGCATTGACATAAAGGTGTTGCGTCCGTTTTTATTTTTGCCTCTATTTGGAATTCAGTCGGTGACTTTCAAGCTGAGCTTTATGATTTGCCGGCGATGGTAGTTGCCGGCAAGCCATGAGAAAAAATCGCCGATGCGGAACTTCAGGCCGTATTTGGATCTCAAATACCTATAGGCATTTTCGATATCGGCGGCGTCATCGACCAGGTTCGCCTCCGTGTCCAGCCAATCACCCTTCAATTTGCCGCTGTAAGTGCAGGGGGCGATTTTGATGTCGGGAAAATTCCTGATCCGTTTGACCTTTCCGGCCTTTTTGAGAGAGTAAATGTAATAGCAATTTGCCTCGCCTGCCCCATCCAACTCTTGGGCGAACCACACGGGCGTATGGACAAAACTGCCATCCCTCTTTCGGGTGGATAGATTGATGTAGGCCTCTCGGTCAGAAATCGTTGCCATCTTCTCGGACTACTCACCGTAGGTTTTGTCGAATTCCCAGACCTCTTCGAAGCCCATGAGAATGTTCATGTCCTCGAACGGGTACAGCCGGTCGGCGACCTTTGTGGTGATGCCGTCCGCCTTCAGGGCGCCGTAAGCATCGTGCAGGGCCTTGGCCGTGGCCAGGAACCCGGTGCCGGGAAAAATGGCGATGGAGAAGCCCACGTCTTCCAGTTCTTCCGCCGACAGCAACGGCGTGCGCCCGCCTTCCACCATGTTGGCAAAACATGGTTTATCAAAATTGGCGCAGATGGTTTTCATCTCGTCCACGGTCTCGGGGCTTTCGATGAAAATCACGTCGGCGCCGGCCTTGGCGAAGGCCTCGCCCCGGCGCATGGCCTCGTCCATGCCCAAGGTGGTGCGGCTGTCGGTGCGGGCGATGATCAGGAAATCCTTGCTCTCGCGCGCTTCCACCGCGACCTTGATCTTGGTCACCATGTCTTCCAACGGGACCACCAGGCGGCCCAGGGTATGGCCGCATTTCTTGGGGAACTGTTGATCCTCGATCTGGATTGCCTGCACGCCGGCTTTTTCATAGCCGCGTACCGCATGTTGCACATTCAACGGGCCGCCGAAACCCGTATCCGCATCGGCGATCAGGGGAGTTGTGGTCCGCTCCACCACCTGAGAGGCGCGCCCCACCATGTCCGTATAGGTGGCATAGCCTGCATCGGGACGCCCAAGGTATGAGGCGGCAATGCCATAACCGGTCATATAAATGGCGTTGAAGCCCAGGCTGTCGGCCATGCGGGCCGAGATCAGATCAAAGATCCCCGGCGCCAGCACGAATTCCCCGTCCCGCAGACACTGCGCGATTGTTTTCTTGGTGTCGGTCATCGGTTTCGCTCCCTGTGAATTTTAGTTGGTATAGGTCATTCGCGGGCTTGGCGCCACTTGGCCACAATTGGATTGACTGATTGGATCTGCGCCGCTCCCCGGCGACCCAGTTCAAATAGCCTGCTCGCCGACCGCGCCGGACTTGATCAGATCATCGACCCGGGCCTCGTCATAGTCCAGCCAGTCGGCCAGAACCTCGCGGCTGTGCTGGCCCAGGTTCGGGCTGGGGATCAGCGCAACGCGTTCCTCGCCATGAAAGCGCAGGGGGCTGTGGGGCAGGACAACGGGGCCGAATTCCGGGTGGTCCATGCGGTGCAACATGCCGCGTTCATGCATATGGGCGTCCTCGATCACTTCCCCCAGCTGCCGCACCGCGGCACCTGGAATCTGGTGGGCGCGCAGGCGTTCGCTGACCTGGTCCTTGCTCAAGGCGCAGGTCCAGGCCTGGACGACGCTGTCCACCAGCCGGCTGTTCTCGCCACGGGTGGCCTGATCAACAAAGCGGGGATCATCCTTCAGGTCGACCCGGTCCATTAATTTGAGCAGGTTTTCCCAATGCACCTCGCGCACGCAAATGATGGCCACGTGGCCATCCGTGGTCTCGTAGACACCGTAAGGCGCCGAGGACCCCACCGGATGCTGGTTGCCCCGGCGCGGCGGCTGCACCCCGCCGCCCTGGTGCATGGCGGTGAGGTTGGACGCCAGGACGGGATAGACGGCCTCCAGCATGGCGATCTCGACAATCCGTCCGCGCCCGGTTTGGCCCCGTTCGTAAAGCGCGGTGAGGATGCCGCAATAGAGATGCACGCCGCCGAAAAAATCGCACAGCGCCACGCCCGCCTTCATGGGCGGGCCGTCGCCGGGGCCGTTGACGCTCATGATGCCGGCATTGGCCTGGATGGTCAGATCCATGGCCAGGTTGTCTATGCTGGGACCCGACAGGCCGTAGCCGGTGGAGGAGGCGTAGATCAGGCGGGGGTTGGCCGCCTGCAGCACGGCCGCCCCGACGCCGAGGCGGTCGAGGGCGCCGGGCGCGAAGTTTTCCAGCAGGATATCGGCCTCTTTCGCCAGCTCCACCAACAGCGCCCGGCCGTTCGCCGTTTTGAGATCGATGGCGATGTCCCGCTTGTTGGAATTCAGCATGCCAAAGGCGAAGGATACTCCGCCGCGGCCGCTGCGGTCGCGTATGGCTTCACCATTGATCGGCTCCACCTTGATCACATCGGCCCCGGCCATGGCCAGGAGGAACCCGGCATAGGGGCCGTTATAGATTTGCCCCAGGTCGAGGACCTTGACGCCTTCGAGGGGGTGGCCGGTTAGATCGGCTAAATGGCTCCGCTCGGCTGTCATCGCAACCCGGCGCCAAGGATATCCCTGGCAATGATGTGCTTTTGCACCTCGCTGGGGCCTTCGCCGATGCGGCGGATGCGGATCTCGCGGTACCAGCGTTCGAACGGCAGGTCCTTGGCGACGCCCAGGCCGCCGTGAATTTGCATGGACCGATCGATCACCCGGCCCGCCGCCTCGGAGGCGAACAGCTTGCAAATCGCCGCCTCGGTGCGGAAGCCGTCGCCCCGGTCGGCCTTGGCGGCGGCATCCAGCACGAACCAGCGCGCGGTGCGCAGATCGATCTCGCTCTCCACCAGCATCCACTGGATACCCTGGCGCGAAGACAGCGGGGCGCCGAAGGTCTCGCGTATCTGAGAATATTCAATGGCCAATTCATGCGCCTTGTACGCCGGGCCCAGGCACGAGGCGGCGTAGGGTATGCGTTGGCGGGTCAGGCGGTCGTTGGCGATGGCGAAGCCGCCGCCCTCCGTGCCGAGGATGTTGTCGTGGGGCACGCGCAAGTCCTCGATCTGAATTTCGGTGGCATGCAGGGCCTGACGCAAGGTGTGGACGATGCGCCGGACGTTGAAACCCTCCCACTGCGTCTCGATGATGAAGGCGGTCACCCCGCCGCGCCCCGGGCCCCCCGTGCGTGCGAACAGCAGGCCGTAATCGGCGCGGTCGGCGCCGCTGATCCAAAGCTTGGCGCCATTGATAACCCAGTCATCGCCGTCGCGCACGGCGCGGGTCTGGATGGCGCGGGCCGGGTCGCTGCCGCCAGAGGGTTCGGACAGGCCGAAAAAAGCCTTCTTCTCGCCCCGCAGCGTGGGGTAGAGGTATTTTTCCTTCTGTTCTTCGGTCGCCTCGTACAGCTGGGCCAGACCGGCGCCGCCAAAGGCGCCGTAACAAGGCGCATACAGCCCGGCGCGGTGCTGGCTGTTTTCCATGGCGATCAGGGATCTGGTCATGATGTCAACGTCCGGGCCGCCGTATTCAGGCGGGATGCCCAGGCCGTAGAGGCCCATTTCCTTGGTCTTGGCGACCAATTTGGCGAACTGATCGGGGGGCAGCGTGTCTTCGTCCGGATCAAGGCTGTCCTCCAGGGGCACGACTTCTTCGCGGACGAAGCGCTTGACCATATCGACAATCAGTTGTTGTTCTTCGGTGAGTGAGAGGTCCATGGTGATATTCCCAAATTACCGTAGGCCGGCGCCAAGGATGTCGCGGGCAATGACGTGTTTCTGAACTTCGCTGGGCCCCTCGCCAATGCGCCGGATACGGATCTCGCGATACCAGCGTTCCAGGGGCAGGTCCTTGGCGACGCCGAGGCCGCCATGAATTTGCATGGAGCGGTCGACCACCTTGCCACCCAGTTCGCTGCATTGCAGCTTAGCGATGGCCGATTCCATGCGAAATGAATCGCCCCGGTCGGCCTTGCAGGCGGCATCGAAGGTCAGCCATTTCATGGCGCGGATATCGATCTCGTTTTCCACCAGCATCCATTGGATGCCCTGACGTTCAGATAGCGGCGCGCCGAAAGTTTCGCGGACCTTGGAATATTCCACCGCCATTTCGTTCGCCTTGATGGCGATGCCGATGCATTCGGCGGCGTAGGGTATGCGTTGGCGCATCAGGCGGTCGTTGGCGATGGCGAAGCCGCCCCCCTCCGCGCCGAGGATATTTTCGTGCGGCACGCGCAGGTCCTTAAGCTCGATCTCGGTGGCGTATTTGGCGGAGCGCAGGGTGTGCACGGCGCGCCGTACGTTGAAGCCTTCCCATTCCGTCTCGACGATAAAGGCGGTCACCCCGCCGCGCCCCGGGCCCCCGGTGCGGGCGAAGAGCAGACCGTAGTCGGCCCGGTCGGCACCGCTGATCCACAGCTTGGTGCCGTTAAGCACCCAGTCATCGCCGTCGCGCACGGCACGGGTTTGGATGGCGCGGGCCGGGTCGCTGCCGCCCGAGGGTTCGGACAAACCAAAAAAAACCTTCCTCTCGCCGCGCAGCATGGGGAGGAGGTATTTGTCCTTTTGCGCCTCCGTTGCTTCGAACAGCTGGGCCTGCCGGGCGCCGCCGAACACGTAATAACACGGCGCATACAGCCCGGCGCGATGCTGGCCGCATTCGATGGCAATCAGACAACGGGTGACCAGATTAATGTCCGGGCCGCCCCATTCGGGTGGCGTGTCCAAGCCATAAAGACCCATGTCCTTGACCATTGCGACCAGGCGATCAAAGTCTTCTTCCGGCAGTTCATCGGCGTCGGGGTCAAGCTTGGCTTCAAGCGGCACAATTTCTTCCCGAACGAAGCGCCGCACCATGTCGACGATCAGTTGCTGTTCTTCCGTGAGGGCGAGGTCCATCCCCATTTCCTTTCGTAAATCCTGTTTTGCGGCAATTCAGCGTTGCCCCGAATAATCGTCGCACGGGGCCCGCCACCGTCGCGGCAATGGTTTAGCCGGGGTTCAGCCGGGGTTCAGCCGGGGCGAATGCGGCCAAGGCTGCTTTCGTCGATATCGGTGTTGGCGATGGGCAACCCGCCGTGGTCGCTGACATGGGCCGCCAACAACTCCATGCGGCGGGTGCGGTAGGCCATGTTGACTTCGATACGGAATTGGGTGACGCCCTGGGGGGGTTCATCAAGCGCCTTTTGCAGCTCGCCTTTCAGGCCGAACAAGGTACGCCCGCCCGCCATGCCGATGTAGAGGATCTCGCCATCGTCGTTGGCAAGCTGGTAGACGCCCAGATGGGCCGCCAGTTTGGCAACGTTCTTGCCGCTTAATGGAAGCCAGGATTTGTCCATTCGGACAGCCATCGATGTTTCCTCCTCTATCACCGTACCTTGGTATGAGGCGCCGGCGGAAGCCGGGCCGGTTTCTCGTTATTCAAAGTTTCTCGTTGTTCTAAGTGGTTCCGGTCTCACCGAAACCAATTTGCCGTGGATTCTCTTGGTCAGGGGGAGAGTGTAACGGCGGACGTTCCATGAAGCTATCCGTGATCGCGGGCGGGTCCCGGCTTTAGACCATTTTCCGGAATGAAATGGTCAATCAAGGTCCCGACGGCGACCCGGCGCTGATGTGCCGCCACCCATCGTCCTTGGCGGAGTGGTGCGCTCTCGCGCACAAGCGTGAGCGAAGAAAGCTAGACCTGACTCGATGAATATCGAAAAAGGTCTAGCGGGCGCCGGCGGCGCGTAGGTGGGCGATGATGGCGGTTTCATTGCCCGCCCTGGCCCGTTGCAAGGCCGTGACGCCGCGTTTATCGGCGGCGTTGACGTCGGCCTGTTGCGCGATCAGGGCCTTGACGATCTCTTCATGACCATTCCAGCCGGCCCGTATCAAGGGGGTCAGGCCGCTCGTGTCCCGCACCTCGACCACCACTTTTTCCCGCAACAACAGCTGGGCGACCTGCGAATAGCCGTTGATGGCGGCCCAGGACAGGGCCGTGCGGCCCTCGTGATACGCGGCATCCATATCCACCCCGGCGGCGACAAGTGTTTGCAGCACTTTGTAATGCCCGCGCCAGGCGGCGACGATCAGGGCGGTGCGCCCCGCCTCGCTGATCGCATTGGCATCAACGCCGTCCGCCAACAGCTCTTGCACCGCGACAAGGTTGCCTTGGGCCGCGGCGTTGAGCAAAACCTGCTCCTGTTCCCGTTGCTGGCCCAGATCCTCGTCCGGCATGGTGGACCGCCAAATCCGTGCCCGCCGCCGGGCCTGTTCCAATTGTGAGTTGTCCAAATACGCCGCCAACAACGTCTTGGCCAGGGCCGCGCCCCTGCTGTCCAGGCTGACTGGCCGGCATTGCGCTGGTCCATGGCGATAACCTGAAAATGCGGCGTCAGGCGTTCGATAGGGTTATAGGGCACATTTTCCCAAATGGGGATGGCCGACCGCATGCCGCCCGGTGCCAGTAGCAAATCAGGAAACCCTTCGCCATGAACCTCGTAGTAAATTCGAATGTTGTCGCGTTCAAAGACGGGCATGGTGAAATTTCCTCGGAGCAATCTTGATAATGGGCTAGGGCGGCGGGGTAGGACGTAGATCAAACCGGCGCGCCGGTTTTCTTTTTATCATGGCGGCGTTGGTTTCGGGCCCTGCCCGAACGCCTCGCCATTGGTTTTGAGAAATTCATCTTCCGCCCCGGTCGAGCGCCGGGAAAGCACCGCGTTGCGATGGGGAAAGCGGCCAAAGCGCACGACGATATCCCTGTGGCGGGACCATCCCTCGATACTGCGTTCCACATAAGGCTGCCATTCCGAAGCAGCATCCCGCCGCAGCCCGTTGAGCAGACCGATCCCCCTATCCTGTTCCCCGACGTCTTCGGAATGATGGAAGGGGTGATAGAGCCAAATCCGGGAGACCGGGGGGAGGGCGCGGTCGAGCTTCAGTTCGATGGCCCTGGTAACCACTTCGAAGGCACGGGCATCACCCCCATAGGCCTGTTGTGTATTGCGATAAATGTTTCGCGTGAATTGGTCGAGCAGCAGGATCAGCGCCAGCGCGCCGTTGGGCGTGGCTTGCCATGCCATGAGTTCACCCGCGCAGGCTTGTGGCATGAGGTGGCCGAACCGGGCGCGTATGTCTTCGTCCACGGCCGCACCGCCCTTATACCACCAGTCCCGACGGGCGGCCGCGGCGTCGGGGCTCTCGAGGCTGGCGCCGAGCCAGAACGTGACAATTTCAGAAATGGTTTCGGTGCTCAAGAAAAAGGTACCCAACGCAAAAGCCTACAGACGGTCGCCAGGATAGGTGCCCGGCTTAATAAGCGCAATGTTGGCTGCCTTTGTCCCGCTTAGATCAATAGTAGCAGCTGGAAACACATGCCGATTTCATTCATTGGATTTTTGCTTTGGCATCTCTGCTATATTCATTTTGGAATTTTTGTCACGAACGACCAGAGAATATGGAATGCGCCCAACATTATACGGCAGCCGACATGCTGTTTCCGCGGGGCATTATCTTGCCAGTGCCGCCGCGTTTTCAATCCTTGAAGCTGGCGGCAATGCCATCGATGCCGGATGCTGCGCCGGCATGGCGCTTGCCGTGCTGCATCCGGACGAAGTAAACTTCGCCGGCGTTGCGCCCATCATGATCAGAACCGGCGCGGGCAAGGTTGTGACCATTGCCGGGCTCGGTTATTGGCCGAAGACCTTTCCCAAGGACCTGTTCATGCGGGAGTACAACGGCACCCAGCCCTTGGGTGTCTTGCGAACCGTGGTGCCCGCCGCCCCCGATGCCTGGATCACCGCGTTGCGTGATTACGGCACCATGTCGTTCGGCGACGTGGCCGCCGCCGCGATCCGTTTTGCCAAGGAGGGCTTCGCGGTGGGCGAATTTCTGGCCAATGAATTTGCCAAGCATGAGGAGGATTACCGCCGCTGGCCGTCGAACGTGGAGGTGTTTCAACCGAATGGCCGCGCGGTCAGGCTGAACGAGCGTTTCGTCCAGAGCGATCTGGCGGCAACGATCCAGTACATGGTCGACGAGGAACGCGCCGCCGCGACGAAAGGGCGCGAGGCCGGCCTGGCGGCGGCGCGGGGGGCATTCTACGCCGGTGATATCGCCGAGCGGATTGCCGAACATCAAAAGGCGGAGGGCGGCTATCTGTCTTTCGAAGATCTGGCGAACTTTCATTCCCGTTATGAAGAGGCGGTCATCACCCGCTGGCGCGACTTCCAGGTCCTCACGTGCGGGCCCTGGTGTCAGGGCCCAATGCTGGCGCAGGCGTTGCTGATGGTGGAACGCGCCGGGCTCGATGGCCTTAAACACAACGAGACCGATTACATCCACCTGATAACGGAAACCCTCAAAGGCGCCTTTGCTGACCGTGAATATTATTATGGCGATCCGCTTTTCGTCGATGTGGGTCTCGAGACTCTGTTGTCGGCGGAGCATGTCGCGAAACGGGTTGGCGGCATTGACCCCAAGGTTGCGATGCCCGACATGCCGCCCGACCTTTAT
>JAYGEA010000102.1:0-2857 GCA_046582635.1 Alphaproteobacteria bacterium | reverse complement strand
GTTGGCGTCCGCCGCGCTCTCGTTCGGCTGCCAGTGCGCAAGCCTAATCGGCAAGAATTTGTGCAAGTACACCGGGCGCCGGAGTACCAGATGCAGATCGCCATCCTGGAGTTGAAAACGGAAGGCGAAATCTACGCCGTTTTGCCTGAAGTTGCCCTCGCAATTCCCGGTGAGACGAGGTCGGTTACCCTCAGGACCGCCATCACCCGGCAGGGGAATTTATTCCTATGGCCGGTCCCACTGCCGGCGCCCGACGGGCGTCAAATTGCCTGGCACCAGACGGCCCGGGCGGCGGCCGAGCGCGCCACCACTTGCTGGGTCCGCGTTGTCGCAAATATGGCGGCGGGCGCCTACGATATCTGGGAAGCGGAGGCCGACATTGCCGCCCCGGATTGGCCGGACCACAGTTTCGAAAAACTCCTCGAGATTGCATTCGGGAACGGCAGGCTGATTGACCGGGAGGACCACCCGGTGCTCCAGCAGCTCATGGGGCGCGCCTGAACGATGCGAAAATGTTCGGCGCATTGAAGGCGCTGCCCTTTAGGGAGATCTGGGCAGTCGATTTTGAGTTTGTGGCCCCGCCGGGGGAACAACCCGAGCCTGTCTGCATGGTGGCCCGCGAGTTGCGCTCTGGGCGTCTTCTAAAGCTATGGCGTCAAGAGCTTCGGGCGCTAGGCGCAGCACCCTTTGATACGGGGCCGGGATCACTATTCGTTGCATACTTCGCCTCTGCCGAGATTGGCTGCTTCCTGGCACTGGGTTGGCCGGTTCCGGAACGCATTCTCGACCTCTTCACAGAGTTCCGGGCCGAGACGAACGGCACCCAAACTATCGCCGGTAATAGTCTTGTTGGCGCGCTTGCCCATTTTGGCCTATCGACCGCTAGCGGCGAAGACAAACAGGGCATGCGCCAATTGGTGATGAGCGGTGGGCCGTGGGACGAGAGCCAGCGGGCAGCAATTTTGAAGTATTGCAAAAGCGATGTCCTTGGCCTCTCCCGCCTACTCCTGGAAGTCGCCCCCCGGATAGCGGATAGCCCACAAAGATTGGGCTGGGCCCTGCTGCGAGGCCGTTATATGGCTGCAGTTGCGCGGATGGAGCGGAACGGCATAGCCATCGATGTTGATACCCTGAGACGACTGCGGGCCAATTGGCAGAACCTACAGGAAGCCCTTATCCGTGAGATCGATTCGGATTTTGGTGTCTATGACGGTCCAAGTTTCCGTGCCGCACGGTTCGAAAAATTTTTGATCGGCGCGGGCATCCCATGGCCCCGCCTGGAAAGCGGTGCCCTCGCCCTTGGCGATGATGTATTCCGCCAACAGATAAAAATTTATCCATTGCTTGCGCCACTGCGCGAACTTCGTCATGCCCTATCAGAACTCCGCCTCAATCGTCTCTCGGTCGGTAGTGACGGCAGAAATCGGACTTTACTTTCACCGTTTCGGTCCAAGACCGGGCGCAATCAGCCAAGCAATGCGAGCTTCATATTTGGGCCCTCGGTATGGCTACGCGGCTTGATAAAACCTGGCCCCGGTCAATCGATGGCTTATCTCGATTGGCAATCCCAGGAAATAGCCCTCGCCGCCGCGTTGTCCGGCGATGACGCGCTCTGGGATGGCTACGCCACGGGCGACCCGTACATCGCTTTTGCCATCAAGGCTGGCCTTGCCCCGGCAAGTGCAACAAAGAAAACCCATAAGCAAACCCGCGACCGGTGCAAAACTGTCGTCCTCGGCCTTCTATACGGCATGTCCGCCAAATCTATGGCCCACAACGCCGGCCTGCACGAGGCGGAGGCCCGCGAGTTGTTGCTGAGACATCGAGAAACCTACCGCTGTTTCTGGGCCTGGGCTGAGCAGAACGTCAACGCGGGCCTGCTTGGAGCCACCCTTTATACGCGCTTTGGTTGGCCGATCCGGCTTGGGCCTGGTTCGACCGCCAACACGCGGTCGCTCTTGAATTGGCCGATGCAGGCTAACGGAGCCGAGATGATGCGCCTCGCCTGTTGTGAGGCCACAGAGTCCGGCCTAAAGATTTGCGCACCGGTGCATGATGCCTTGCTCCTGGAGGCGCCAACCGAGGCTATCGACGAGCACGTCTGGCAACTTAAAGGCATCATGCGGAAGGCAAGTACGCTTGTACTCGGACATGGTAGGATTTGCGATGTTGATGTTGAGGTGGTGCACTCGCCTGGTCGCTATAGCGACGAGCGGGGCGCCGCCATGTGGGACCGGGTAATGGGCCTTCTCAGTCGGGTTGAGGCCGATGCCTTCTGATTGTGCTATGGCCCCCCCAAAGTGGCGCGGATTTAGCGCCAGTAGTTACGCGGTTTCCGCGCACCCGGTTCTTTATTATTATTTTATACTACTAGATCATGTTTATGGCAGGTAGTGGTGGCTGACGCTCGTATTTCCAAGTCACTAGAGGCGGTGGGCCAATTAGGCAAACCAAGCGCCGGGGGCGTTGCCGCTCTTGATACGGATACGCGAAAACTAATGAGGGGGGCCCGGCTTCATCAAGCCTCGTACAAACGTGACGAAGCCCGCAGGCGCAAACGCTCCAGTTATTTCCTCAAAGGGCCGCTTCCATTTCTATGGATCCGCGAAAACATCCCCGATCCCGCTTCCCGAGTAATCCTCGTGGCCCGGGCGTTCATGGATATGGAAAACACTAATGCATACCCCCTCACCCGGAAAGTCTGGGACTGCGCTGGGGTGGAGGGTAAAGATAGGCGTCGTCGTACTCTCGACAAAATATGCCGCTCCACTCTTGGCTATACCGTCATCACCCGGCCCGGGCGTCCTAGTATCCTGCGACAGGCCAGTCCCGCGTCTACGCCCTGATCCATGGGCCA
>JAYGEA010000076.1:0-5277 GCA_046582635.1 Alphaproteobacteria bacterium | reverse complement strand
TGGGCGCCAAGGGCAGGGTCGCCAGCAGTGACGGCCTCAACATCTTTGCGCCTGGCTAAATCTCCGTGGCACAATCTGCAATGAATATCCGGGGCGCCACCGGGGCGGATGCGGGCGCCATGCGGGCGCCATGTTGAATGTGGTCCTGGCGGCATTCGGCCAACCTGGCGAGGCTGACCTGATCATCGCCCTTTTTTGACCTGGAAGGTTAGGGCCGTTCCGGGAAAAGAGCCGATAACAAACTGGATTGGATCGGCACGGACGGCTAACATCCAGGCGCATAATGGCCTGCAATAAGTCCGGGTCCAATAATTCTACGGGAGGAACAGGATGCCGCATTTGGATCGCGATAACGTCCGCATCTATTTCGAGGACAGCGCCAAAGACGGCGGCGGTGTCGGTGATGACGCCATCCCCATCCTGCTGGCCCACGGCTTTGGCGCGTCAACCGCCATGTGGCGGGGGCAGGTGGATGCCTTCCGCGAACGCTATCGCATTATCACCTGGGATATGCGGGGCCATGGCCAGACGGAATGCCCCGATGATCTGAGCTTGTTCAGCCAGAACCACACGGCCGATGACATGGCGGCGGTGCTGGATCATCTTGGCATCGAGCGGGCGGTGATCGGCGGCCATTCCCTGGGCGGGTTCATGACCTTGGCCTTCAACGTGCGCTATCCCGGCCGCGCCCTGGGTCTGTACCTGCAAGGCTGCGGCCCGGGTTATCGTAGCCACGCGGCGCGGGCGAGCTGGAATGTCCGCGCCGAGTCCCGGGCGCAGTCGTTGGACGATGGCGGCCTGGAGGCCCTGGGCGGCGTCTCGGAAGTTCATGTCAGCATCCAGCGCACCGCCGTGCAATTAGCCATGGCCGCACGCGGCATCCTAAGCCAGGTCGATGCCCGGGTGATCGACAGCTTGCCCGGCATAGCCGTGCCGGTGCTGATTGTTGTTGGCGAGGGCGACACCTATTATCTTGATGGTTCGGACTACATGGCCAGCCGAATTCCCGGCGCCGTCAACGTCCGCGTGGCGGACGCGGGCCACGGCGTCAACGTGGATCAACCGGACGTCGTAAACGGCGCCTTGGGCGATTTCCTGGCAGCATTGTGAGAGGCGCGCCATGAACGCTATTCCCATTCTGGACGATCCGGGCGCGATCAACCCCAATTGGCTGACCAAGGTGCTGGCGGCCCAGCCCGATATCGACCCCTGTCAGGTCATCGACATGACGCGGGAAGACCTGAACCAGGGCGCCGGTTTTGTCAGCCAACTGGTCCGTGTCCGCATGCATTATGATGAGCGGGCCGAGGGCGCACCCCTGAGCGTGATCATCAAGATGGCCCCGAAGAACGCCGAGACGCGGGAATTCGGCAAGTTGCTGGGTCTGTTCCAACGGGAAGTCGCCTTTTACAAGCACTTCGCCGAGGGCAATCCCTGTAATCCGCCGCGCGCCTATTTGGCCGAAATTTCCGACAGCGCCGATACCTTCACCATGGTGATCGAGGACCTGGGCCCGCATGATCAGGAATATATTCTGGATGGCTGTACAGCGGTGGAAGCCCACGCCGTGATGACTGTATTGGGCCGCCAGCACGCACAATACTGGAATGGCCAGAATTTGGAGGGCCATGACTGGATCCCCAATTTGGCCATGATGGCCCCCGCCTTGACCGCCCTGGCCAGCGGCGCCGTGCCCAAGTTTCTGGATCAGTATGGCGACCGCATGCCCCAAGAACTGCGGCAGGCGCTGGACCTGGCCCTGCCGGCCTTTGGCGAGATATTGGACTACGCGGTTAAGGACCCGAACCAGACCCTCTGCCACATGGATAGTCATCTGGGCAACAGACAGTTTCAAGATGGCGGGCCCCGCTTCATTGATTGGCAGGGCTTTGCCATGCAAATCTATTCCTACGATGTGGCTTATTTTCTTAATGGCAATCTGAGCAACGAAATGCGGTGGCAAAATCTCGATGCGCTGCTGGACAGCTACCACGAAGCGCTCACCAGGGGCGGCGTCGATGATATCGGCCGTGACGACGTCACCGACGCTTATCACCGCCAATCGGCCGGCCAACTGGTTACCGTTCCCCTGATCATGGGCGCATTCGTGGGCAATGATGAACGGGGACGAATGACGGCGAACGCCATGCTGCCGCGCTTTTTCGCGGCCATGGAAGAAAGCGACGCCCCGAAGCAACTGGCGGAGTTACTGGCGGAAGCCAGAGCGTAATTTATTATCCAGGAGAGAATTGTATGTCAGGACCGCTGAACGGCTACCGGATCATCGACTTCACCAATGTCATTGCCGGGCCTTTCGCCACCATGATATTGGCCGACCAAGGCGCCGACGTGATCAAGGTGGAGGCCCCGAAACGGCCCGATTACACCCGCCAGGCCGGCTATGGGCCAAAAGAACTGCGGGCGACGTTCCTCAATAACAACCGCAACAAACGCTCCATCGCGATCGATGTAAAAACCGATGCGGGCCGCGAGGCGTTGAAACGGCTGGTGGCCACGGCGGACGTGTTCATCCAGAATTTTCGCCCCGGCGTGGTGGAACGCCTAGGGATCAGCGAACCGGAACTGCGCGCCATTACGCCGGATCTGATCTATGTCTCCATGAGCGGCTGGGGCGAAAGCGGCCCCTTGGCGCACAAGCCGGTCTACGACCCGATTATTCAGGCTCTGTCGGGGCTGGCCACAGTACAGGCCGGATCGGACCATGAACGCCCGCGCCTGATCCGTACCATTCTGCCGGACAAGCTGACCGGAGTAACCGCCGCCCAGGCTGTTACCGCGGCCCTTGCAGGGCGGGCAAAAACCGGCGAAGGGCAGCATGTGAAGGTCTCCATGCTGGATTCCATTATCGCTTTTCTGTGGTCGTCGGACATGGGCGGGCAGACCTTTATCGATCATGAAGTCTCCGAGCAGCGGGCCGCAACGTTCATTGATCTGATTTACGAGACCAAGGACGATTACATCACCGTTTCCACCATGACCAATACGCAATGGGAAAGTTTCTGCAAGGTCGCCGGGCGGGAGGACCTGCTGGAGGATCCCCGCTTTCTGACACCGGCCCTGCGCGACCAAAACGCGGATGCGCGGCTGGGCCTGATCCAGGAGGTGTTACTGCAAAAACCGGCGACTGAGTGGCTGCAAACCCTGGATGACGCCGGTGTGCCCTGCGCGCCCGTGCTGACCCGCAAACAGATGATCGACCACCCTCAAATCAAGGCCAGCGGCATCGTCGTGGAGCACGACCACCCCCACGCAGGCCGCCTGCGCCAGGCCCGCCCGGCGGCCCGTTTCGAGGGCACCCCCACCTCGATCCGCCAAGGCGCGCCCCTGTTGGGGGAGCATACCTATGACCTTTTGGGCGAAGTTGGATACAGCGAGCAGGAGATCGAGGCCATGGTCGAGGACCATGTCCTGCTGGCCATGAAGCCATGACCTATCTTCTTTATAACCGGCCCGGATCGGGCGGCTTCGTGGTCGAGGCGGCCTTTGCCCTGGCGGACGAACCTTTCGACCTGGTCGAACTCGACTCAAAAGCGGGAACGCCCCTGGCCGAGAGTTTTCGGGAGACCAATCCGTGGAAGCAACTGCCCACCTTGATCCTGCCCGATGGCTCCATTCTGACCGAGACCGCCGCGATCCTGATCCATCTCGCCGCCGTTTTCCCGGACAAGGGCCTCGCCCCCTGCCCGGCACCCCGGCCCATGGGGCGTTCCTGCGCTGGATGGTGTTTGCCAGCGTTAATCTATACGAGGCGGTGGTGCGCTCTGGTTATCCGGAACGATTTACATCCGACCCCGAAGCCGTTGGGGCAACACGCACGGCGGCCGTGGCGCGCATGGGCGAGGCGTTGGCGGTATTGGAAGATGCCATCGACCCAGTTCCATTCATTTTGGGCGAGGAGATGAGCCTGGCCGATGTCTACATCGCCATGCTGTTCACTTGGTATCGGGGCGAGATTGAAGCCCCGCGCCTCGCCGCCCTGAAGGACGGCGTCACGCAAAACCCCGTCGTCGCACCCATTTGGCGGCGTCATTTCGGCGATCAGTAAGGGCGGCCGCCGGTTATCGCGGCCAGACTTGCGGATATCTCGGGGCGCTCAGACGCTGGCCATCGGTGAATTCGGAACCGCGCAGATGGATGTTGGTGCCGGGGCGGGTGTCGTAGCGGATGTCGTCGCCGACGTAGCGTACGGTATATCCCCGCCGGCGGACGTCGTCCCTTAGATTGCCGCCCGCCCCATGTACCGTCAGGGCGTGGAAGACATAGGCATCGCCGGGTTCAAGATCCCAGGTAACCACATCGTAGTCGCCGCGGGCGGCATCAATGTCGGGTATTTCCACATAGTCGGGATTGCGTTCGTAGGCGTCATGGCCCTTGGTGTCGCCAAATGTTTCCGGTTGAAACATCTTGCCCCATTTGTGGGAGCCGCGAATGAATTCAAGGGCACCGCTTTCCTGTGTCACCGGGTCGGGTGAAATCCAGAACGACACCACCTGACGGCCACGGATCGGCCAATAAGGCTGGTCGTTGTGCCAGCGCGTCGGGTTCGGCGTGCCGGGCTCCTTCACGAACATCTGGTCATAGAGCAAATTTACCGTGGTACTGCCCAAAATCTTTCCCGCCAATTCGGGCAGCCCTGAATTCAGGCAGAAGTCCCGCATGTCAGGATCGGTTTCCCATATGCGGAGGTTGCCATGAAAACGACCCGTGCCGCCGGTGGCCGCATAACCATGCACAAATGGCGCCGGATTTGCGATGTCACGTTCAATCGCCGCCGCGATGCGTTCCAGCCAGTCCACCGATATGAGGCCGCGCAACACCATGACGCCGTCGTCCTCGAACGTCTGGATTTCCTGGTCGCTGACAAAATTGTCCAACGTCATGCTCATCAACCAACCCCGCACAATAAATTCCAAATCCCCAAAGCCACGACTGCAGATGGGGATATGTCAGTTTAGCATTCGGAATAGGGAAACAACGCGCGAACAATATATTCTTTATGTGACAAAATTGGTGCAAAATGTTACGTAATTGTGTAATTACCTCGCGCGCGCCCGTGTAACCGGAAACTTTGATGTGTCCATGGTTAAGAGGCGTCCCGCCAATGCCAGCGCACAGTGCAAAATTTGGCTGCGAATGAAGGGCGACATCGTTTGGCCGCATGTCTTGCGAATTAATTTGGGAACAGCAGGGGTTTTTGTTTCGCTATTCGGGCGTGGCGACGGATGATTATTTGCGCCGTGTCAATATCGAGGTTTT
>JAYGEA010000055.1:0-4311 GCA_046582635.1 Alphaproteobacteria bacterium | reverse complement strand
CGTGTGCTCTTCCGATCTTCCTTACCCACAGGGCGGATTTCGGCCTATCGTGGTACCGCACTGTTACGGGAGGCTCCGAGATGCGCCTGTTATTGCTTCTTATTCTGTGCAGTTTGCCGATGCCGGCGCTGGCCGACGGCGAGAAACCCGTCGATGCGGCCATCGTGGTCTCCTACGACCGCTCTGAATCCATTGACCGGGCCGAGGCCCATACCCAGATCCAGGGCCTGATTTATACCCTGCGCCACCCCCGCTTTCACGCCGCCGTGGCGTCGGGCTACTTTGGCCGCATCGCATTGTCGGCCATTACCTGGTCCAGCTTCGCCAAGCAGGAACTGATCATGCCCTGGATGCAAATTGCCTCCGCCCAGGATGCGCGCATGGCCGCCATCTGGCTGCAGAAGTTCCGCGCGCGGGGCGAAATGATCTCCCACGGCCGGCAAACGGACGTGGCCTGGGGCATCAAAAAAGCCATGGAGCAGATGTTCACCCTGCCCTGGTGGGCCTCCAAGAAGGTCATCAACATGGTGGGCGACGGCATCTCCAACATCGGCCGGGTCGCCACCACCGCCCGCGACGAGACGATAGCGGCGGGCATCTCCATCAATGGCCTGGTCATGGCCACGGGCAAGGCCGTCGAAGTGGTCTCGGGCTATTACCGGCGCGAGGTGATCGGCGGCCCCACATCGTTCGTACAGCTGTCCACCTCGAACGACCAATTCGCCCAGGCCATGCTGCGCAAGATGACCCTGGAAATGGTGCGGTTGAGGGAAGAGCTGCGGGAAGAGTTGCGCGGTGAGGGGAAAGCCGGCGGCGGGTAGAGCCCAAACCTACCCTGGCGGCAGGATGCTGGGCTATACTGCCCGCACCTGTAATTTAGTTGGAGACCCCGCAGTCATGAACCCCGCCTTTAATGAACTTATGGACGTCCGCAATCTGCCCAATGGGGGCGAGGCCACGATGAGTGGCGCGGACCCGGTTTTCGCGACCCGTTTCAAGGTGGCCGAGACCGGCGCGGCGGTGCTGGGCGCCATCGGGGTCGCGGTTGCCGATATCTGGGAGATGAAGACGGGCCGGCGGCAGACCGTCGCCGTGGATGTCCGCCATGCGGCGGCTTTGGACAGCGCGGCCTATCTTCAATCCCGCCAGGACGACGGCAGCTATCTGGCGCGGGCCAATTCGCCGGCGGCGGAGGTGAACTACAAAATATCGCAGCCGTTCGCCACCAAGGACGGGCGCTGGTTTCTGCCCCATTTCGGCATCGCGCATCTGAAGGCGCGGGTCTTGGGCGTGCTGCAATGCGCGGACACGCCGGAAGGGGTCGCCGGGGCGGTTGCCCAATGGGATGCCCAGGATCTGGAAGATGCCATCGCCGGGGCCAGGGCGTGTGGCGGGATGATCCGAACGGCGGAGGAATGGCAGGCGCACCCCCATGGCCAGGCCCTCGCCGCCCGCCCCGTGTTGGAGATCGAGAAGATCGGCGACAGCGAACCCGAACCGTTTCCCGAAGGCGGGCGGCCCCTAACCGGTGTGCGCGTTCTGGATCTGACCCGTATCCTGGCCGGCCCCGTGGCGGCGCGGACCTGCACCGAACAGGGCGCAGACGTGCTGATGGTCGCCGCGAAAGGCGTGCCGCAGATCAAGAAATTCGTCATTGATCTGTCCCACGGAAAACGCAGCTGTTTCCTTGATCTGAATGAAGCGGCCGGCGCGGCGGGGCTGAAACAGCTGGTCACGGGGGCGGATGTCTTCTCGCAGGGCTATCGTCCCGGCGTCCTGGCGGCGCGGGGCTTCGGCCCGGAAGAGCTGGCGGCCCATCGGCCCGGCCTGGTTTACACCTCGATCAATTGTTACGGCCAGCATGGCCCGTTTCAGGACCGGGCGGGGTGGGAGCAAGTGGCCCAGTCGGTCACCGGTATCTGCCATGAACACGGTGAACACGGCGGCGGGACGCCGGCGCTGTTGCCCGTCGCCGTCTGCGATTATGTTACCGGTTATCTGGGCGCTTACGGCACCATGCTTGCACTGGCCCGCCGGGCGGTGGAAGGCGGCAGCTATCACGTCAAGGTTTCCCTGTGCCAGACGGCCATGTTCCTGCTGCGCCAAGGTCGGGCCGACCATGTTGACGCGGCGGGCGCCCTGTCGGCGGAGGAGGTTGCCACCCTGCAAACCGATAGCGAGACCAGCTATGGCCCGATCCGCCATCTGGCCCCGGTAATCCGGCTTTCGAAAACTCCGGCGTCCTGGGACCGGCCCACGCCGGCGCTGGGCGGCGATCGGGCAGTATGGCTGGCCTAAGCTGTGGCGCGGGTTAGCGGCACTGAAGGTTATGGGGCCCAGGCGGAAAGCTTGATCGAACGGTATGAGAGCCGGTCGTTTCGCAAAATCCATGAACACATCTTGCATCTGATGCCGCCACCAACTGCCCGGATATTGGACATTGGCGCGGGCACTGGGCGGGATGCGGCGGGGTTCGCGGAAATGGGTTATGACGTGGTGGCGGTGGAGCCAACGGTGGAATTTCGCCG
The DNA here is from genome assembly GCA_046582635.1 of Alphaproteobacteria bacterium. GTDB lineage: Bacteria > Pseudomonadota > Alphaproteobacteria. The sequence goes on along the minus strand of JAYGEA010000055.1, from coordinate 1,783 downwards.
CCCGGCACAGCGCCTCCATCCCTCGCCCCGGATCCAATGGATTGACGACAGCTTGCCGGATCTGGCGAAACTCTCGATCTTTGCGGCGGCTTTCCACGTGGTCACGATGACGGACGTGTGGATGCACCTTGATCGCCACCAGCGCCGCCAGGCCATGCCGAATGTGGCCCGGGTGGTGCGAAATGGCGGGCTTTTGTCTTTGGCCCTGCGCCATGGGCCGATACCCGAAGGCCGCCGCATGTTTTAGGTTTCCGCCCAAGAGACCATGGCTTTAGCGGCCGACGTTGGGCTGAACCTTGTGATCCATGAGGAGCGGCCATCGGATTCTTTCGGCCGCTCCGGTGTCAGTGGGACACGGCTGGCTTTCACAAAGCCGGTAAACTAGTGTCCTGGATCAGAAATACGCCAACTAACAGGGTTCCCATGTCTGACACAAACAGCTTGATACAGAGCGAGATCGACTACGACCGCGAGGGCAAACAAACCGGCTTCCTGCGCCTGCCCTATTCCGTGCACCGCTCCGCCTATGGTTGGATTCCCGTCCCCATCGTCATGTTCAAGAACGGCACGGGCCCCACGGCGCTGATGATGTCGGGCAACCATGGGGATGAATACGAAGGCCAGATCGCCCTGACCAAACTATCGCAAAGCCTCGCCGCCGAGGATATTCAGGGCCGGTTGATCATATTGCCCATGGCCAATTATCCCGCCGCGCACGCCGGCCTGCGCACCTCGCCGTTTGATGCCGGCAATCTGAACCGCAGCTTTCCCGGCGACCCGCAGGGCACGCCGACCGGGATGATCGCCCATTACATCGAAGAAATCTTGCTGCCCCTGTGCGATTACTTCTTTGATCTGCATTCGGGTGGCTCCTCCCTGCGCTATCCCCCCACCGTGCTGCGCAAGCGGGGCGACACGGCAGAACAGGAGGCCGCGCTGGAAGCCCTGCAAATGTCTTTCGATGCGCCGTTCGGTTTCATCTTCGGCGGAAGTAGGAGCGGGGGCGGCGACCCAAGGGTTTCATCCGCCGCCGCCCATCGCAAGGGCGTGCTGGGCCTGTCCACGGAACTGGGCGGTTCGGGCACGGTCACGCCCGCCGTGCTGGCCCTGGCGGAACGGGGCGTCAAACGCCTGCTGCACCACATCGGCCTGCTGCCAGCTTATGAGCCCGACGCCGTGGGCGGCATGCGCGGAATGGAGCTAACCGGCCCGGACTATTTCGTTTATGCCCGCGATGAAGGGCTGTTCGAGCCCTACGCGGAGCTATTGGCGGAGGTCAAAAAAGGCGATGCGGCGGGCGCCATCCATCACCCCGAAACGCCCTGGATCGAACCCACCATCTGCCATTTCGAACATGACGGCTTGGTCATCTGCGAACGCATTCCGGCCCGGGTAGATCGCGGCGACTGCCTGTTTCATCTGGCCACGGATATTGGAACCTAGACCACGCCATAACGAACAACATCATCAATTGTCCAGGCCCGCCAGGGCCAGGCCTTTGAGCACATGTTTACGGTCCGCCGCCTTGGCATAGGGGAGGAAAACACCGATATTGCGTCAGCTTAGACGGGGACGTTCGGCCTTGGCCAGCGACAGGAAGTGCGCGGCATGGCGCTTTTGACCCAGGTGCGCGGCTGCCGCCGCGGCGTACAGGCGGTCGTAGAACGAATGGACCTGCATGCGGCTGATATCCGACAGCACACCCTGATAGTCCTTCGCCGCAAACGAAGCCACCGCCATATGCTCCCAATACCTGGCCGGATGCAGAGGGTTGAGTTGCCGG
>JAYGEA010000312.1:0-14316 GCA_046582635.1 Alphaproteobacteria bacterium | reverse complement strand
ATCGACCTCGCCCGTGCCCGCCTTGGCGGCGATCAGCTTGCCGTCGGAAACGATCATTATCAGCTTGTCCACATAGGGCAGCTGCCGGCCCTTTTCGTCGACCCGGTGATAATAGGGGTTGCGCACGCCGACGAAGCGGGTGGCGGGCGGCCGGGTCTTGTTGACCCAGGGCTGCAGGGTGGGCAGTTTGGGATTGTCGAAGCGGTACATGTTATCGAACCGGTTATGCAACGATGCCCAGGAACGGGTGCGATGCTTGCGCAACAGCTTTTTCAGGGTTTTCGGCTCGGCATACTTGCCGTGATATTGCTTCAGATAATGCGCCGGACGATAGATGAACATGGGCGAGGCGCCGGCCAGGCGGGGCAGGAAGAACGGGTTGGCCTTGGGCCAGGTATATCGCACCGTGGTTTCGTCCAGCACCTCGAATACCGGCGGCTGGCCGTCGGAGAGCAACAACCGCGGCGGGCCGGCCGGAGAGGTGCGTTTGTTATTGGCCACGTCTTCCCACCAATAGCGGAAATCCTCCGCCGTGAAGGGATGGCCGTCGGACCATTTGTGCCCCTGGCGCAGCTTGAAGGTAAACTGCCGGCCCTCCTTGACCGCGACCGATTGCACGATATCGGGCACCAGCTGGTACTTTTCGTTATAGCCGATCAGGCGGGCGTAGCCGTAGACCACGAACATGCGCACATCCTTGGCCCGGCCGATCAAGGTGCGCAGTTCACCGCCCTGACGGCCGATGACCTTTTCGCCGGTCATTTTCACCACCGAGGGAACTTTCGGCAGCCGCTGATCGACACTGGGCAGTTCACCCGCGGCGACTTTTGCCGTGAACATGGGCGTTTCCACATAAGCCGCCGCCGCCACCGAATATGACGACGTCGTCGCCGCAAGGGCAATGGCGCCCGTCAACAACAGGGCGGTTCTGGCTTTACCGGCGATACGCATCATATTTGCCTCGGCAATTGGGCGCCGGCCTCGGCGCGGACATAATGGCCGCCGCCCGCATGGATCATTTCCGCCACGATGCCATCATCGAGGGTAAAGGGCGCCGGCCAGGCGCTGGGGACCGAGGCCTTGCCCTCCATCAGCGCCGACAGGTCAAGCTTGGCGCCCGGGTCGGCCTTGGGCACGGCGGCCAGCAGGGCCTGGGTGTAGGGATGCAAGGGATCGCGGAACAGGGTTTCCCGCGGCGCGGTCTCGACGATGCGGCCGGCGCACATCACCGCGATGCGGTCGGCCACATAGTCCACCACGGCCAGGTTATGGCTGATGAACAGATAGGTCAGGCCCAGTTCTTCCTGCAGATCCTTCATCAGGTTCAAAACCTGCGCCTGCACGGAGACATCCAGGGCCGAGACCGGTTCGTCACAGATCAACAGGTCGGGCTGCAGGGCCAGGGCCCGGGCGATACCGATGCGCTGGCGCTGACCGCCGGAAAAGCTGTGGGGATAGCGGCGCAGATAGCGGGCATCCAGGCCCACCAGGGTCATCAATTCCTGCACCCGGGCGGAGCGTTCCTCGCGGTCGCCGACCGCGTGAATATTCAGCGGCTCGGAGATGATGTCGAACACCGTCATGCGCGGGTTCAGGGAGGCAAAGGGATCCTGGAAAATGAATTGCACCTTGCGGCGGAATTCGAACAGGTCGTCATCCTTGAGGGCCAGGACATCGACAATTTTGCCATGGTCGTTGAACGAAAGGCTGCCCGAGTCCGGTGTCAGGGCGCGCATGATCATTTTCGAGGTGGTGGTCTTGCCGCAGCCGCTCTCGCCCACCAGGCCGACACATTCGCCGGGATTGACGTGGAAGGAGACATCATCCACCGCCATTACCTTGCCGCCCGGCTTGCCGCCCAGCAGTTTGCGCTTGCGGGTTTGAAAGGATTTGCACAGGTGGCTGACATCCAGCAAGGGACCGGCGGCGCGGGCCGCTTCGGGCCAAGGCTCCTTTTGTTTCAGCAGATGGCCCGCATCGGCGCTGATTTCGCGCAACGGCACCAACCGTTCGCCCGGCTTCATGCCGAACCTGGGCACGGCCAGCATCAGGGCCTTCAAATATGGGTGCTCGGGATTGTTATAAATGGCATCAACGGGCCCCCGCTCCATCACCTTGCCGTGGTACATCACCACAACTTCATCGGCCACGTTGGCGACCACGCCCAGATCGTGGGTGATCATCAATACCGCCATGCTCAATTCCGCTTGCAGATCGGAAATCAGTTTCAGAATTTGTGCCTGTATGGTCACGTCCAGGGCGGTGGTCGGCTCGTCCGCGATCAGCAGCGCCGGCCGGCAGACCAGAGCCATGGCGATCATGGCCCGCTGGCGCAGGCCGCCCGACAACTCGAAAGGATATTTATACACGGATTGATTGGGATCGGGGAAACCCACCATGCGCAACATTTCCGCCGTCATTTCCCAGGCGATTTTCTTGGAAACCTCACGATGCAGCAGCAGGGCTTCGGCGATCTGGTTGCCGATTGTGTGCAGGGGCGACAGGGACGTCATGGGCTCTTGAAATATGATCGAGATGCGGCCGCCGCGAACCGCGCGCATTTCGTTGGAATTCGTTGGTAATTTTGTCAGATCCACGAATGAACCGGGTTTGTCGGGATCAAGGAACAGAATTTCGCCGGCGGCGATCTCGGCGGTGGTGGGTAAAATACGCATGATGGCCTGGCTGACCACGGACTTGCCGGAGCCGGACTCGCCCACCAAGGCAACGGTCTTGCCTTGCGGTACCGTGAAGGAGACCCCGTCGACCGCCTTGATCAATCCTTCGGCGGCTTGGAATTCCACGGCCAGATCACGTACGCGCAGAACATTGGTCAAGACGGCAACACCGGATCAGCAGGGTCAGCGGGGTGATCGGGCGGGCGGGCCGCGGGATCACCGTCGCCCATGCCGAGAGAAGCCAGATTGGCGGCGGAGGCGGGATCAATGCTCAAACCGCCTTCCAGGGCAGCATCATAGACCCGATGCACGATATCCTCGAAACCGGGTAAATTGGAATCCATGCGGATCGGGCCCCGGCTATCGCTACCGTCCCGGCACCGAAGATGCAGTTGCATCCAGCCGTCCTTGCCGTCGCGCCGGGTGGAAAAATAGCGCAGGCGAAAATCGCGCATGTCCGCCCACCGTATCCTCCGGTCATAAATTGCCCCCAACGGTCCCTCCTGGCGCACGCCCACGTCATCAATGGTTATCACAGTTGCCTGACGCAGCATTGTTCGCAAACCATAAATGCCGAACAACAATATCAGCGCGACCATTATATAAAGTACAAGAGGTAACAGGTCCGTAAACAGTATCAGCCCAAATGGCACAAAAACGCCTGATCCGGCTCGAATATAGTCGGATACAAGCTCCTTGACCGGGTATCTGTACAAGCTCATTCCGGCACCCTAAAGACTTCATCTATGGTTAACCAGTGAGCGCCGTCACTTTCCGTAGCGCGTGCGAACAATTCCGCCAAAAAAACCCAGGATTCCTCGTCCATGACGGCATGATGGCTCAAAACACCGGTGCTCTCGCCGCGATCCGCCCTGCCGGTCCGCCGGTCCGACAAGTGATCGATCAACTGTTCCAAGGCTTCCCCCCGGCCGATGAAGTTCCGGCCGCCGCGCCAATTGATCAGATCCAGATGGCAATTGTTCTCCACCATGTTTTCCGCCGGCGGATGGTTCCCTCGCTGGCCGTAACGGGACAAGCCCTTGAAGTGGGCCGAGGACAGGCGTTCCACCAAAGTTGGGTCAATGCGGTTCCAGGGCGGCACGAAAACAGGCAAGGCCAGATCCGGAAACCGCGCCACAAGGGTTTCGCGGCCAACAGCGGCATCACCGAGCATCTCGGGTAGGGGACGGTGGGCACCGAATTCGGCTTTCTTTTCGCCCGCCGGGGCATTGTTGTGGTGGTGGTGACCATGCACCAGCATTTTCAAGAGCGGCACCGCCCCCAGGGCGGCGCCCAGATCCTCCCGCGCCCGGCCAGGGATCACCGCCAGACCCACGGGGATGCCATGGGTTCCGGACAATACGGCCAAGCGTTCCAGGCGGGGGCCGGGGGCGGTGGCATCGTCATCCCGCCACCAAAATGTCGCCGTCCGTCCCGCATCCATCCAGCGCGCCAACTCCGTCTTTAGTTCGGCCCAGTCCGCCATCATTCACCAATCCAGCGCCTGGGCCCAGGCGGCGATCCGCCCAGCACCGTCCTCGGCGCCGTTGGTACGGAAGGCGCCAGCACCAGATCCAACACCGGCACCTACACCTGCTCCGCGTGCCCTGGCCAACGCCTGGTCAATGGCCGCGCTCAGTGTCTCGGGCGACAATTCCTCCTCCGGCAGGACGGTGATGAGGCCGCGTTCCGCCAGCAATTCAGCCCGCAGGGTCTGCTCCGTTTCCAGGCCGCCGGCGTAAGGCACGATAACGGCGCTGCAGCCCGCGTGCAGGCCTTCCATCAAGGTATTGTAGCCGCCCTGGGAGATGGACAGGGCGCAGTTCATCAACAGGGTGGGAAAATCACCCCGGGCCCGCTCCACCTCGATCCCGCCCACGTTCCGGGCCAGCGCCTCGAGGGCTAGAAATTCTTCCCGAGCCACTTTGACGCCGACCAGCACGCGCCATGTCCTGTCGGCCAGGGCGCTGTTGGACTTGGCGGCGATGGCGGCGCGCAACAGCCCATCTCCCACCGCCCCGCCACCGGCCGAGACCAGAACCTCGTCCCAGCCCGGACTGCCCGGCCCCCCGCGCCGGCCGGTGCGGTCCACCACATAGCCCGTGTATTGTAGTTTTTCACCGATCCGGGCGGCATGGGGAAAGGTCCGCCCGAACGGGATCAGATCGGGATCGCCATGCACCAGGACATGATCAAAATAATGCTCGATCCGATCCAGCATTTCCACCAGGCGTTCCGGCTTGGGCGGGGCGACCAGGATATCGCGGACCGAGCAGGCGATGACCGGCCGGTGCGGGGCCGCCAGCGCGGCGTCCAGCAGGGGCAGCAATTCAAACCGCATCTGCCGCCGGCCAAGGGGGTAAAGCTCCAACAAAATAACCTGCGGCTGGAGCTCCGCCCAAACCGCCAGCAAGGCATCGCGGCGGCGCGCGCGCCAGGCATCGTCGATGGGTTGGTCGTTCTCGTCCACCAGCTTCTTGAAGTACAGATCCACCGCCCGGACCGGGGGCAGTTGCACCAGATCGGCGCCGCCCAGATCCAGGTTCGGAATGCCGTGACCGCCCGAAACATAGGTCACCGCCAGGCCCGCATCGACCATGGCGCGGGTCAGGGTGGCGCCGCGCCGCTGGTGGCCGATGCCCAGCAGATGCTGGACATAGAACAGCACCCGCTTGGCGCCCGTCATGGTCCGCCACCCTGCTTGTCGCCCCGTCTGTCGTCCGGTTTGCCGCCCGGTCTGGAAATCAGCGGCACGTTCATGCGTACGGGCCGCAGGCCGCCGGCCGCATCGACCTCGAACAGGTGGGCCTGTTCCCAGCGCAGCTTGACCGGCGGGCGACCCAGCATGTCCCAGCCATGGGCGGCGGCGAACAGGCCCCGGATCACGGATTTATGCGCCACGGCGATGTGGCGGCCGCCTTGCCGTCCCAGCTCCACCAGAAAGGGCCGCAACCGGTCCTGCACCATGCGGGGGCTTTCCCCGCCGGGGGGCAGAAAATCCAGGCCGCGGTTTTCATTGGCCGCCATGTCCGTATCCGGGTCGGCGCGGAGGTCTTCCAGGGTGCGGCCTTCATAGGCGCCGAAATCCATTTCGATCAGACGCTCTTCGATATGAATTTCCTGCTCGCCGCCGCCGATAATGGCGGCGGTTTGCCGGGCCCGCAGCAGGGGGCTGACATGCCATTGCGCACCATGCAGTTCCTCGGGCGGTCCCAACCCGGTTAAATCCCCACGGCCCTGATCGGTCAGGGGGAGGTCGGCCCGTCCGGTCAGGCGCCCCGCGCCATTCCAGGCCGTGCGCCCGTGGCGGATCATGCCCAACAGGGCCATCAGAGCGCCGCCTCCAGAACCGCCGCCGCCGATGCCACGGTTCGCTCCCGCGTGACGAAGTCACGCGCCGCCGATGCCAGGCGGCCGCGAAGTTGATCGTCATCCAGCAGCCGTGCAACGGCAGCGGCAAAGGCGCCATCGTTGCCCGGCGCCGTCAACAAACCGGTTTCGCCGTTCCGCACCACATCCGGCACCCCTCTTTCATGGCCCGCCACAACCGGCAGACCTGCTGCCTGGGCTTCAATATAGGCCATGCCATAGGCCTCGCCCACGCCGGGCCAGACATAAATATCACAGGCGCGGTAAATCTCCGGCAGCGCCGATGGAGGCACGGCGCCCAATAGGGCTAACCGACCCGCTATCGGCGCCAAGGCAGCCTCAACCGCGCCCCGCGCGGCGCCGTCCCCCACCACCAAAAGCTGCCAGTCGTCCCGTCCCAGACGATCCAACGCCGCACCCAGATGCTGATAGGATTGCAGTTTGTCCCCGGGCCGCATCATGGCCACGCACAACAACCAGCGCCGCTCCGGGTCCAGGCCGTGGCGGGCGGCAAGCATGGCGCGGTCCCGCCGGCCAGCCAATATGGCCGCCGCATCCAGAAAGGGCGGCAGGAAAACCAGTTCGTGGCCGTCCGGGACCAAGGGCGCGACGCAGGCCATGTCCAGACGGGTCATGCAAAACACCCGGTTCGCCGCGCTGATCGCCCGGGCGGCAGCCTGGTGTCCCAGATCCCATGGTCCGCCGGCTCGTTTCGGCGCGAAGGATGCCTCCGCCACCAGATAGGGGATTGCCAGCGCCGTCGAAACCTTTGCGCCCAGCCAGTCCGGCGCCTTGTGATACAGATGATAGGTGAACCAGGCCGTGGGCCGGTCTTGCGGCTGTTGCGCCCGGTAATGGGCAATCAGGCGATCGGCCAGGGCCTCTCCGGTCGCCCGCAAGGACAATTGCCGCGCCGGATCGCCCTGTCCGTCATAGGCCCGGAAATCGGAGGCCACCGAAACCTCCGCCCCGGCCGTTTCCAAGGCCTGGATCAGCAGCCGGGCCATGCGCCGGTCACCCGATGGCGTTGGGTGGTCCGGCGCCTTCAAGGGCGCATAAAAAGCAATGCGCCGGTTCACTGTCAGGCTCCCCCGACGGCCCTGTCGCCGGCTTTGTCGGCGGCGGCGTGGCCCTCGGTTTCGGGCAGGCCGAAGCGCCCGGCCAGCCGTTCGATCCAGTAATCGTGCGAGAAACCATCCCGCACCCGGTCTTGGCCAGCCTGTCCCAGCCGCCGCCGCCGCGCCGGGTCGGTGGCCAGCTCGGCCAGGGCCCGGGCCAGGGCGTTGCGGTCTTGCGGCGGCACCAAAAGGCCGGTGTCGCCATGATTGATCAGCTCGGGGATGGCGGAAACCTCCGTGGCGATGCAGGCCAGGCCCTGGCTCTGTGCCTCCATCAATACGTTCGGCAGGCCGTCGCGGTCCCCGTCCGCCGCGATCCGGCTGGCCAGCACGAAAATATCCGCCGCGCGGACGGCTTGCAACACCGCCCGCTGGGGTTGGGCGCCGTGCCAGACAATGCGGCCATCGACGCGGAGGTCGCGGGCCTGTTGCGCCAACGCCTCCGACAACACGCCGCCACCGATATGATCCAGGCGCCAATGCAGGCTTTCGGGCAGGGCCGCCAGGGCGGCGATCAGATCGTCATAGCCTTTCTTGGCCACGGCCCGGCCAACGGACAGGATGCGCACCGGGTCCGATGGGTCCGCGCCGTCGCGATGGGGGCCCGCTTGGCTGTCCCGGGGCGGAACGGAAAATTGCTCCAGGTCGATGCCGTGATAGACCAGCCCGACGGTGCCCTTGCTGTTTGCCATCGGCGCCCGTTCGGCCAGATAGCCGTGGGCGGCCTGGCTGCAGGTAACCAGCCAATCCACCTCGGCCAGTTTTTCCTCTATCTCCCACCTTTCGGTGGTCCAGATGTCCTTGGCGTGGGCCGAACAGCTCCACGTACGATGGGTCATATGGGCGGCATAGCGGGCGACGGAGGCCGGGGTGTGCAGGAAATGAGCGTGCAAATGCCTGACATCATCGTCCAGTTCCGCCGCCAGCACCATGGCTTGGCCGAACCGGCGCGCCCGGTTTGGCGTCGGGTCCCGGCGCAGATCATCCAGCCACAGGCGCCGGGCATGGTCAAAGCCGGGCAAACGCCGGACTTTCGCCCAGGCGCCCCACACCCGCATGGGCTCCTGATACAAATACTCCGGCAGGTAATTGACCGAGGCCCGAATACGCTTGTGCACCGGGTGCACGGCGTGGTCGGTCGGATGGCGCAGCGAAATGATGCGGATATCCAGGCCGCGTTGTTCCAAGGCCCGAATTTCCTGGGCAATGAAGGTTTCCGACAGGCGTGGATAGCCTTTCAGGATGAAGGCAACCGGCCGTGGGATGCGTTCGGACGTCATGGCCAAAATACGCGGAAAGGCTGGTTAATCGCCGGACGAGGCCTTGGCCCGCCGGCCCGCCGGCGCCGCGTTGTCCGCGGTCTGCTCCGTGGTCTGCTCATTCGTCCGCTCCGCCGCCACGGCCGGATCGGTCAGCCAAGGCGCGACCAGGCGGTTGACGTTGTCCAAGCCTTCCAGCAGGCCGGGCACGATGACGTCCCGGGGCCGGTTCTGGTAGGGCAATTCGCGCAGGGCCTTGCCCATGACATCCGCGTCCCGCTTGCCATCGTCCTCCAACATGCGCACCAGGCCAAGTTCCTGGGCCCGGCTGGCGCGAATATATTGTTCCATGCGGGGCCGGGTGCGGGGAATGATCAGGGCCCGTTTGTTAAAGCTGAGGATCTCGCAAAAAGTGTTGTAGCCGCCCATGGCCACGACGCCGATGGCGTTGTCCTCCAACTCCTCCAACTTGGCGTCGAACGTGATCGCCTGGACCCGGTCCAACTTGTTGGCCCGGTCGATAAATTCCGCCTGGGTTTCCGGCTGCATGAAAGGCCCCAGGACAATCAGAGCAGGATACAGCATACGGCTGTCCGCCTCATAGGCGCGCAGCACCCAATCGATCAGCCCTTCGCCGTCGCCGCCACCCCCCGTGGTGACCAGCACATAGGGTTCCGAGACGATTTCCGGCAGGGGCCGGGTCGATGGCGAGTCCGGTGTGCGACGGCGCAAATAGCCCGTATAGGTCATGCGGCGGCGCACCTGCCGCGGCACCTGTAATCCTTGCAGGGGGTCGCAGATCTGCGGCAGGCCATAGACCCAAATCTCGTCATACAGATCACGCAGGGCCGGCATGGCATTCTTCCGCTCCCATTCGGGCACCAGTATGGCGGGATCATCCATGATGTCGCGCAAACCCAGCACCAAACGGGTGCCGCGCCGCTTCAGCATGCGCAGGGTATCCTCGATCTCGCCGCGCAGGCCCAAGGGCTCCTTGTCGACGATAACCATATCGGGGGCGAAAATATCAGCCGTATGCTTGATGATCGCGGCCCGCATATGGATGGTCTGTTCGAAATCGATGCCCAGGTTCAATGATGTGTATTCACCGTTGCGCAGTTTGATAACGCCAGGAATGCGGACAAAATCCACCCTGGAACGAAAATCAAAACTGCCGATGATCGGCGAGCCCGACAATATCAACACCGAAAGGTCCGGATATTCACGCACAAGGGCATGGGCGATGGTGCTGCATCGCCGCAAATGGCCCAGGCCCATGGTGTCGTGGCTATAGATCAGGACACGGGAACCCCGCATGCCCTCAAGCGTGCCTTTTGGCATGCTACCTATCTCCCCTACGGCATAACTGCCATCGAAAACCGGGCAACTATGCCATGGCGAAGTAAGAACAAAAAGCAACTTTTTGATTTGACAGGCATTTTCCTGCTATTTGTAAGATCACTAGATTCGCTTTTCGGTACAGCTTAACCGAACGCATACGCTACGCTAGTTTATGCCGCCGGGTGTCGATAAGCAAACGAGGCATATCCGGAAGTAGTCTGGAAGCAGTCTGGAGAGCGGGCGCGGCGAATGGAAAAAACAATCTTTGGCTATGTTTGGCGATTTTCCCGCCGACAACAGATCACCATGACCGTGATGTCAGCGTTCTCGCTGCCGTTTCTGTATCTGTTTTATGAAGTTCCGAAAACCATCATCAACGAGGCCATCCAGGCTATCGGTGTCGAATTTCCCCTGAATTTGAGCGAAAAACTGACTTTTTCCATATTTGGCCTGGATATCCCTCTTTTGGGTCCGTTCGAAGTATTCGTGGAGCAAACGCCTTATCTTCTCCTTTTGTGTTTGCTGTTCCTGGCCCTGGTGGGCGTCAACCAGGGCTTTAAATTCGTTATCAATATCTACAAGGGTCTGACCGGCGAACGCATGCTGCGCCGATTGCGTTTTGAATTGTATTCCCGGGTCCTGCGTTTCCCCCTGCCCACCTTTAAGAAAATGAGCCAGGGCGAAATTATTCCCATGATCACGTCCGAGGTGGAACCTCTGGGTGGTTTTATCGGTAATGCCTTTTCCCTGCCGGCCTTCCAGGGCGGGTATCTGGTGACCATTCTGACATTCTTGTTCATGCAGGACTGGCGCATGGCATTGGCGGCGGTGGCCCTCTATCCCCTGCAATTGTGGCTGATCCCGAAATTGCAGATGCGGGTCAATCTGTTGGGCAAGGAGCGGGTGACCCGGGTCCGCCGGCTGTCGGATAAAATCGGCGAGACCGTGCAGGGCGTTCAGGAAACCCATGCCCACGACACGTCTAACTTCGTGCTGGCGGATTTCTCCAACCAGTTGTTCTTCATCTATGGGGTGCGGGAACGCATCTACCGGCAGAAATTCGTCATCAAGTTTCTCAACAATTCCATCCAGCAGCTGGGGCCGTTTTGTTTTTATGCCATCGGCGGCTATTTCGTCATCCAGGGCGATCTGGAAATCGGCACCCTGGTCGCCGCCATTGCCGCCCACAAGGACTTGGCCGCACCGTGGAAGGAATTGCTGACTTATTATCAGATGCAGGCCGACGCCACCATCAAGTACGATCAGGTGGTCTCTCAGTTCGGCCCCGCCGGCATGCGCGGGCCGGAATACCAGTTGGTGGAGCCCGATGGCCTGGGCCCCTTGCAGGGCGAATTGGCGGCCACCAACCTGACCCTGACCGACGACCAGGACGTGGCCGTGGTGGACGGTGTCTCCCTGCGCCTGCCCCTCGACAAGCGCTACGCCATCGTCGGTGCGGGCGGCAGCGGCAAGGACGAATTGACCCTTTTGCTGGCGCGCCTGCTGGACCCCAACAGCGGCAACCTCAACCTGGGCGGCGGCGATGCCGCGACCCTGGCGGAGGCGGTAACCGGGCGCCGTATCTCCCATGTCAGCGCCTCGGCTTTTGTCTTCGCGGGCACCATCGCGGATAATCTGTTCCTCGGCTTGAAGCATCGGCCCATGAACGCGGTGGCCTATACGGGCGAGGCGGCGGAACAGCGCGCCACTTATGTGGACGAGGCCCAGCGTTCGGGCAATATCGATTTTGATGTCGCTGCCGACTGGATCGACTACGCCGCCGCCGGGGTCGATGGCCCGGCCGACTTGCGTCTGGCCGGCCTGGCGGCCCTGAAAAGCATCGGCATGGATGAAGAAGTCTACCAGTTCGGCCTGCGCGGCACGATCAATCCCGGCGAACGGGTGGATCTGGCCGCCGATATCCTGCGGGCCCGAACCGGCCTGCGGGAACATATGGCGGCCGACCCCGCACTTCTGGACCTGGTCGAAGGGTTCGAGGCGGAGGCCTATAATATGAATGCCTCGATCGGCGAAAACCTGATGTTCGGCAACCCGGTGGGCGATGCCTTCGATGTGGAGCATTTGGCCGAACACGACTACGTCCTGGATGTGCTGGAACAGGTCGGCCTGACGGAACAGTTTCTCTCGGTTGGCTACCAGGTCGCCTCCACCATGGTGGAACTGTTCGCCGATCTGCCCCCCCGACCATGAGCTGTTCCAGCAATTCAGCTTTATCTCCGCCGATGAGCTGCCCGATATCCAGGCCCTGCTGCAGCGCAGCGACCGGGCCAATCTGGCCGCCCTGCCCGGCGAGGACCGCACCCAGTTGATGTCCCTGCCATTCAAGTTGATCCCGGCCCGGCACCGTTTGGGTCTGGTTGATGAGGAACTGCAGAGCAAAGTGCTGGAAGCGCGCCGGTACTTCGCCGAACATCTGCCCGCCGGGCTGGAACATTCCGTGGAATTCTTTGACGCGGAAAAATACAACGCCGCCGCCAATATTCAGGACAATATTCTGTTCGGCAAGGTGGCCTACGGCCAGGCCCAGGCGGCCGAGCGGGTCGGCGCCCTGATCGGGGACGTGGTGGAAGAATTGAACCTGCACGACACCGTGGCCGAGGTGGGCCTGAACTTCACGGTCGGCATTGCCGGCTCCCGCCTGTCCACGGCGCAGCGGCAGAAACTTGCCCTGGCCCGCGCCTTGCTGAAACGGCCGGATGTCCTGATCCTGTCGGAAGCCACGACTTCGCTGGACTCCGCCACGCAAGGCCGGATAATGGACTCTTTGCTGGCTGATTTCGAAGGCCGCTGTTTGATCTGGTCCGTACAGCGGGCCAGCATGGCGGAGAATTTCGATGAAGTTCTGATCATGCGCCAGGGCCGGCTGATGGAATCGGGCAGCTTTGATGCATTGAGGGAAAGCAACGAGCACCTCAAGGAACTGCTGGAGTCGGAGTAGGATGGGGCGGCATAAATTATTCGGCGGAGATGGATCATGAGCCTGAATGAAGAAGTTGAACTGCTGCGCAAAATCCCCCTGTTCGCCAACATAGAACCCTCGAAGCTGAAGCTGTTGGCCTTCACCTCCGAACGGCTGACCTTTCAGGACGGCCAGGACCTGTGCGTGCAGGGCGATATCGGCGATGCGGCTTTTGTCGTGGTGGACGGCACCGCGGATGTGATCATTGATCTGCCCGATGGCAGCAAGCTGACCGTGGATCAGATCGGCCGCAACGCCTTCGTGGGCGAAATCGCCATTCTGTGCGAAGTGCCCCGCACCGCCACCATCACCGCCACCTCGAAGTTGGAAACCCTGCGCATTTCCAAGGATCTGTTTTTCCGCCTGGTCAATGAATTCCCCACCATGGCGGTGGAGATCATGCGCTATCAGGCCCACCGCCAGGACGCCACCAACCAATTGCTGACCGCCGCCAACAACCGCCTGCGCGAGCTCGAAAACGGTGCCGCCTAAATTATCCGCCAGCTGATTATGATGATGCCTATTCCCCCCGCGCGCGGTGATTGGCCGTGAGCCGCCTGGACAGCGCCATTCGGCGTCTGCAGGCCCAGCGCGCCTGCCTTGATTGGGCGGTGGCCGAGATTGCCGCCCGGCCGGGCCCGGTGCTGGAATTGGGCCTGGGCAACGGCCGCACCTATGACCATTTGCGGGACCGCCTGCCGGGCCGGGAGATTTTTGTTTTTGAGCGCCAGGTGGCCGCCCATCCCGATTGCATCCCCGATGAGGGGCATCTTTTCGAGGGCGATTTTCGCGACAGCCTGCCCGGCGCCCTGGCCCGGCTGGGCGGACGGGCGGTCATGGCCCATTGCGACATCGGCAGTGGCGATGCCGCCCTGACGGCGGCGCTGGCGGCCTTTGTCGGCCCGG
This sequence comes from Alphaproteobacteria bacterium, assembly GCA_046582635.1. Lineage (GTDB taxonomy): Bacteria > Pseudomonadota > Alphaproteobacteria. The sequence goes on along the minus strand of JAYGEA010000312.1, from coordinate 665 downwards.
CGCTGGCACCGCTATTGGCGCCCGGCGCAGTGGTGGCGGCCGATCAGGCCCTGGCCATCCCCGGCTGTCAGCGGACACCCTTGCCCGACGGCGTCAACCCCGGCCGCTATCACCTTTACCGACTGCGGGACACTTGAAGACCGCCGCCCATATGGAATTTGCCTATGTGGCGCCGACCCTGGAGATCAAGATGTCTTCCACCAAGAAGCGGTGACAGGGCGAAGATGTCGGAACGAACCTATCGAAACGAACCCTTCAGAACGGAGCGGCCCCTCAAAGTGCGAATTGCGGCGCGGCGGCTCTGGACAGACAATTCAATATCCACTATGAACCCCACGACTTCGGGCGCCATTCGCCCGCCAGGGCAGCCAGCGACCGAATGCCCCGGATGCCCAGGTAGCTCAGTTGGTAGAGCAGCGGACTGAAAATCCGCGTGTCGGCAGTTCAATTCTGTCCCTGGGCACCATTTTCTCCATATATTTCCCGGATCACAGCCTGTGTCGGTTGTTGTCAATTCATCCCATTTTATACCCTGATATGGCCTTTTGTCACTCTGAAAGTGACCAGGGAGTGACCGCACCATCAAGTGGTTCATCAACAATGTTATGCGAGTATTGAATCTATAGGCGCGTAATTAAGCACGAGGAATTCAAATGATTAGAGAA
>JAYGEA010000212.1:0-6604 GCA_046582635.1 Alphaproteobacteria bacterium | reverse complement strand
TACTCGACGTAAGAGGAATCGTTCTAGATCTTTTCTACAAAATCAAATAGATGATCCACGAGATGATGGCAACGCTAGGGAGGAATACAAATAAAGTATTACAATTCTAATATTAGTTATATGTTATTTTACGATGCTTGGAGATATTCACCACGGCGGCCACAACATGAATTCTGATGAGAAGGCATTCGAAAATGACACTGAATGCAATATTTAGAAGCACAATGGTTTTAATGTTTGCTGCCGTCATAACAACAGCCCCCTCAGCTTCAGTAAACCCTCTAACTCGCTAAGTTCCCGCAGCTTTATGGCCCGTAGCCTCCGTTTCTCTCTAGTTTCCCATCCATGCACAGTCTTTGCCTCCGCGCAACGTTTTCGACCTAGTTCTGTTAGCGCACATGGTCGACGCCCTCGGCGGCACATTGGCGGGCCAGCTTGTCATACTCGCGCAGGAAGGTCGGCAGCTTCAGGGCTTTCAGATGATGGGACAGCAAGAGCTGTGGCGTATCGCTCATGCCGAAGCGCCCGTTAGCAGCCCCATGTAGGAGCTGGCCGAGGTCGTCGCCACCTCGGCGCGAGGCAAATAGGGATAGGCCATCAGATTCAAGCGTGGGGGACGCCGTTCGATGCGGCAAAGCACCAGGTGCTTCACCACGTCGAAGCCGATCACGCCGCGCGCCAACGCTTCCGAGATCGCGGCTTGAACATCGTCGAGGAAAAAGGTCTCGAGCAGCCGCAGCACTTGGATGTATTCCCGCTTCCCCTTTTTACCCATCCTCGCCTCCATGAGGCGGCGAAGATCGACGAACACAGGCGGCAACACCCACCCGACCAAGGGGGCTGCCTGATCCAATGCATTGGTCTTGCGCTCCAGCAAGGACAGATAATGCAGCGGATCGAAGACGAAGTCCTCCCGCTCGTACGAACGCGGATGCCGCGCGATCACCTCGGCGCCGCAGCTGATGACCACCTCATGCACATAGCCACGGATCAACACCTCGCCATGGCCGAACCGCGTGGGGACGGAGTAATCGGTTCCGCGATAGCGCACCAGCGACAGTGAACTGACCCGCCCCGGGCGTTTGTCACAGGCGTCGTAGGCGATTGCGGGAAGCCGCTGAAGAGCCGTACGATCACCTTCCAGGCGTTCGCCGACCGTCTGGTCATGGCCACGCAGCTGTTCCGCCCATCGCTTGGCGCAGCACGCTTCAAGATGCGCGTTCAGATCGTCGAAGGTCGCGAACCTTGGCATCGGCACCAGGAAGTTCCGGCGGCAATAGCCGACCAGGCCCTCTACTTTGCCTTTATCGTTGCCCTTGCCCGGGCGACCAAATCGATCCTCGAACAGATAGTGGGATCGTAACTCGCTGAACACGCGGGTCCGCTGGCGCTTGCCGTCGCCAAGGATGCGGGCCACCGCAATCTTGGTGTTGTCATAAAGGATCGAACGCGGCACACCGCCGAAGAAGGCGAACCCCGCGACATGGCCGTCGCAGAAGGCCTCCGTGGTCTCGCCGGGATAAGCCTTCAAAAAACAGGCGTCCGAGTGGGGCAGGATCATCGCCAGGAAATGAATTTTGCGCTCCACCCCACCGATCACCGCTAGCGCCTCGCCAAAATCGACCTGAGCATGGCCGGGTGGGTGCGCCAGGGGAACGAACATCTCGCGCTGACGCTGCCCGACGCAGTAGATGTAGTCCTTCACAATAGTGACCCCGCCCGCGAAGCCATATTCATCACGCAGCCGCTCAAAGATCCGCTTCGATGTGTGCCGTTGCTTCTTCGGACGATCCTTATCCTCTTCCAAGATGCGGTCGATAACACCGGTGAAGGGATCGAGCTTCGGGCGAACCGGCGGCCTCGTCCGAACATAGCCCGGTGGCACCGAATAACTCAGCATCTTCTTGACCGTGCGTGGATCGATCCCAAACCAGCGAGCCGCTTCCCGCTGGCTCAGACCATCTATCATCACCGCCTGGCGCACCCGCGCATACAGTTCCACTCGCTTCATCCCCCGACCTTCGCTGTAATCCGCAAAGGGCTATCGCTGACGGATTCTTACTCCGGCGTTCTCAACGTCCCCCATCTTCCTCTCCGAGCAGCGTCACGGCATAGTAATCCGACGTGGAGCGCGGATTTCGCACAGACATTTCGGCAATCTTTTCTTCTATGGACATTTGGAATTTCATTCTAAGTTTTATGCAGTGACCTAATATTATTATAATAAACTGGAACTGTTTTATTTTGCGACACCTGGATAAACAGTGCTGGGGTCACATCTTGAATTGTAATATTTGATGCTGAGTCTTTGGTTCTCAACATTCATATCTTGCAAACCATGGCAGTTCACGGCGTCATCGAATTAACAAAAATTAGTTAGTCCTTCGGCTCGATCAAGTCCCACATGTTGCCGTAGAGATCCAGGAACACGGGCACCGTGCCATAGGTCTCCGCGCGGGGTTCGCCGCGGACGAAGGTGAAGGCCGCATGGTCGCGCCAGAAATCATCGGTGAACAGAAACAGAAAGACCCGTCCGCCGGTTTGGTTGCCGATGCGGGATTCCTGCTCCGGCCCCACGGCCTTGGCGAGCAGCAGTCTGGATTCCGATGACCCTGGTGCTCCTGGTGATCCGGGCGGCGCCACGACGACCCAGCGCTTGCCGGCTTCGGGCATATGCGGGTCGGGCACCGGGCTATCTTCCACCAGCGTGAAGCCGAGGGTGTTGACGTAGAAATCTATTGCTTCGTCATAGTCGCGAACCACGAGGGTGGTCTGGGCCAGATATTGCTTCATGGCGCGCGCCGGCCGGTCAGTCCAGCGACGGCATGTCGAGGCCGAAGTCGCGGGCGCAGGCAATGGCGCTATCATAGCCGGCGTCGGCGTGGCGGATGACGCCGCTGGCCGGGTCGTTCCACAACACCCGCCCGATGCGCCGGGCGGCGTCGTCCGTGCCGTCGCAGACGATGACCATGCCCGCGTGCTGGGAATAGCCCATGCCGACGCCGCCGCCATGATGGATGGAGACCCAGGTCGCGCCCGAGGCGCAGTTCAGCAGGGCATTTAATAGGGGCCAGTCGGAGACCGCGTCGGAGCCGTCCTTCATGGCCTCGGTCTCCCGGTTGGGGGAGGCGACGGAGCCGGCATCCAAATGGTCCCGGCCGACCACCACGGGCGCGGACAACTCGCCACTGGCGACCATCTCGTTGAAGGCCAGGCCCAGGCGGTGGCGGTCGCCCAGGCCGACCCAGCAGATGCGCGCGGGCAGGCCCTGGAACTGGATGCGCTCCCTGGCCATGTCCAGCCAGGTGTGCAGATGATGATCATCGGGCATCAACTCCTTAACCTTGGCATCGGTGCGGTAGATGTCCTCCGGATCGCCCGACAGGGCCACCCAGCGGAATGGTCCCACCCCCCGGCAGAACAGGGGGCGGATATAGGCCGGTACGAAGCCAGGGAAATCAAAGGCGTTCCCGACACCCATATCCTTGGCCATCTGGCGGATGTTGTTGCCGTAATCCAAGGTGGGCACGCCCCGTTCGTGGAAGGTCAGCATGGCGCGGACCTGATCGACCATGGAGGTCATGGCGGCCCGCTCCACCGCCTTCGGGTCCCGCTCCTTGGCCGCTTGCCACCTCTCCAGACTCCACCCGGCAGGCAGATAGCCGTTGAAGGGATCATGGGCCGAGGTTTGGTCGGTGACGATGTCCGGGCGGATATCCCGTGCCACCAGTTCGGGAAAAATCTCCGCCGCGTTGCCCAGCAGGCCCACGGATATAGGTTTTTTCTGGGCGCATGACGCCTCGATTATGGCCAAGGCGTCGTCCAGGGTATCGGCGCGCCGGTCCAGATAGCCGCCTTGCAGGCGGGCATCGATGCGGCCGGCCTGGCATTCCACGGCCAGCAGCGAGGCCCCGGCCATGGTCGCCGCCAGGGGTTGGGCCCCGCCCATGCCGCCCAGGCCGCCCGTCAATATCCAGCGCCCCGACAGATCGCCGCCGTAATGCTGGCGGCCGACCTCGACAAAGGTTTCGTAAGTGCCCTGCACGATGCCCTGGCTGCCGATATAGATCCAACTGCCGGCGGTCATCTGGCCGTACATCATCAGGCCGGCCTTATCCAGTTCGTTGAAATGGTCCCAATTGGCCCATTCGGGCACCAGATTGGAATTGGCGATCAGCACACGGGGTGCATCCGCGTGGGTGCGAAACACCGCCACGGGCTTGCCCGATTGCACCAACAGGGTCTCGTCCGCCTCCAGGGTTTTCAGGGATGCGATGATTTGATCAAAGGCCTGCCAGTTGCGCGCGGCCCGGCCGATGCCGCCGTAGACCACAAGTTCCTGCGGGTTCTCCGCAACCTCGGCATCCAGGTTATTCATCAACATGCGCAGGGGCGCCTCGGTCAGCCAGCTTTTAGCGTTCAGGGTGGTGCCCCGTGGTGCCTTGATATCCCGCGTGTTGTCCATGCGTGAGCCTTGGTTCATCGTCCGCTCCCTGGATATATCTGATCATAATTCGTAGGCTGTTTGCCAACCATCCGCAATGGGCGGCAATGGGGGGGTGCCATGAGCGAGACACGAACGCTGGTTCCGGGCAGCGTATCCCTTGGTGAACTGGAAACATTGTATTGGGATAGCCCGGCAGTGGCCCTGCATCCCGATTGCCGGCCCGCCATCGACGCCGCCGCCCAGGTGATCGCCCGGGCGGCGCGGGGCGATGTGGCGGTCTATGGCGTCAACACGGGCTTTGGCAAGCTGGCCAACACCACCATCCGACCGGAGGACACGGCCACCCTGCAGCGCAATCTGATCCTCTCCCATTGCAGCGGCGTCGGTGCGCCCCTGCCCGAAGCCATCACCCGCCTGGTCATGAGCCTGAAATTGATCTCCCTGGGCCGGGGCGCTTCGGGCGTGCGGGGAGCGGTGATAGACCTGCTGACGGATATGCTGGCGGCGGGCGTGACGCCGGTGATCCCCAGCCAGGGCTCCGTCGGCGCTTCGGGCGATCTGGCCCCGCTGGCCCATATGACCGCCGTCATGCTGGGCGAGGGAGAGGCCAGTTATGGCGGCCGGAAGATGACGGGCGGGGCGGCCCTGGCGGCGGCGGGTCTGTCGCCAATTGTTTTGGGCCCCAAGGAAGGCCTGGCGCTGATCAACGGCACCCAGGTCTCCACCGCCCTGGCCCTGGCGGGGCTGTTCAAAACCTGGCGTTGCGCCCTGGCGGCAATGGTCACCGGCGCCCTGTCGACGGACGCCATCATGGGTTCCGCCGCGCCGTTCCGACCGGAGGTACAGGCCCTGCGCGGCCATCAAGGGCAGATCGACGTGGGTCTGGCCTTGCGCGCCCTGATCGACGGTTCGGAAATCCGGGAGTCTCACCGCCGCGACGATGACCGGGTCCAGGACCCCTATTGCGTCCGCTGCCAACCGCAAGTCATGGGCGCCTGCATCGATGTGCTGCGCTTCACCGCCCGGACCTTGACGATTGAAGCCAATGCGGTGACCGACAACCCCCTGGTCTTTACCAACGACGGCAGCATCGTCTCGGGCGGAAATTTCCATGCCGAACCCGTGGCCCTGGCCGCCGACCAGATCGCCCTGGCCATCGCCGAGATCGGCGCTATATCCCAACGCCGTGTTGCCCTGCTGGTGGACCCGGCCATGAGTTTCGGCCTGCCGGCGTTCCTCTCGCCCAATCCCGGCCTGAATTCCGGCTTCATGATCGCCGAGGTGACCACCGCCGCCCTGATGGCCGAAAACAAACAAATGGCGGCGCCCTGTTCCGTGGACTCCACCCCCACATCGGCCAATCAGGAAGACCACGTCTCCATGGCGGCGCACGCGGCCCGGCGGCTTCTGGCCATGACGGATAATCTCGCCGGCATTGTGGGGGTCGAACTTTTGGTGGGCGCCCAAGGCGTGGAGATGCGCGCGCCCTTGCAGACCAGCGCGGCGCTGAGCCAGGTTATTGCGCGCCTACGGCGGGACGTGCCGGCCCTGGGCGACGACCGCATTCTGGCTCCAGATATAGCGCGGGCGTCGGATCTGGTTCAATCCAGTGATATTGTCGAGGCTGCGGATACGGTGTCACTACCTAGAATATAGAAAACGACGATAGCATTTTGGCGAACTCGACAGCGTCGCCTGGGATCTAGTAATTGGCGATGCCCGCCTTAACGTTGATTGAGAAGCCGTGGATTGCGCCATGACCATCACGTCAATTGGCCAACACATCTTCGCACGTCTCCGGTTTGCTTAGAGCAAACCGCTGATACAGATAACGAACAAGCTGGGGGCGGTGACGGCGTTCGAGGTCGTTGGATTTGAACCAACGCCCCTGCCCGATGCGGCCGATATGGCAAAAAACATCGATATTCAGGTCGGCAGGGCACCGCCTCCCGCAGATAGTGCCTTGAGGCTGCCCACTGGCGTAGCCCCCCCCCTTGATGCCTGGACCGGGGGGCACTTGACAGCGAGGCAGGCGCAGTGGGCTCGTGATCGGCTGAAAAGCACCGCCCAGACCTTGCGCCTCTGTATGCGAATGATTCGAAACGCAGACGAAGCCCCACGATGCGGGTCGTTGGGTTTTGGGCACACAGGCGCCCA
>JAYGEA010000207.1:0-1553 GCA_046582635.1 Alphaproteobacteria bacterium | reverse complement strand
CCGACAAGACCAAAGTGTTTTACCAGGACCCCGACATCGATGGCGTGCATGGTGTCTGCGTACTCGGCAATCAGGCGATTGTCTCGGCCCCGGACAGAATTCTTTTGCTGACCGACCTCGATGGGGACGACAAAGCGGACGAAAAGAAGTTGTTGTTCAAGGGGAAGGTATTGAACCCGGTCCATGGCCAGCATGACCACGCGATCCATGCCGTCATGTTCGGGCCGGACGGGCGGCTTTACTTCAACTTCGGCAACTTCAGCGCCGGATTGTGGCGGGCCGACGGTTCCTTGGTGAAGGACGTTTTCGGCAACCCCGTGGACAATAGCCGCAAGCCCTATCAGGAAGGCATGGTGATCCGTTGCGAGATGGATGGCAGCCAAGTCGAGGTGCTGGGCTACAATTTTCGGAATAATTGGGAAGTGACGGTCGATTCCTTCGGCTCCATGTGGCAGTCGGACAATGACGCCGGCTCAAGTTCTTGCCGCGTGAACTTCGTCATGGAGTACGGCAACTACGGATACCGCGACGAAAGGACGGGGGCCGACTACAAAACCAACCGAACAAACGTCGAAGCCACCATGCAGCGCCGCATGTGGCACCAGAACGATCCCGGCGTGATACCCAATTTGCTCATCACTGGCCGGGGCGCTCCCACCGGCATACTCGTCTATGAGGGCAACCTCCTGCCGGAACCGTTTCGTAACCAAATGATCCATGCCGAACCCGGCCGCAACGTGGTCTGGGCATTCCCTGCCAAGCAGGTCGGGGCAGGCTACCAGGCGAGCATCACCAACTTGGTTCACAGCAAGGGCGACCTCAATTACCGGCCCTCCGACGTTTCCGTGGCCCGGGACGGGTCCCTCATCATAGCCGACTGGTTCGATCCGGTGGACTGCTGCCATCGCACCGTCAACGATGCCGGCCGTATCTTTCGGGTGGCGCCACCAAAGCATGCCTACGTCGTGCCTGACTTTGATTTCAAGACCCCCGCCGGCGCCGCCAAGGCGCTGCGAAACCCCAACCTGTCCGTTCGCTACAAGGCATGGACCGCCTTGCAAGCCATGCAGGAAAAGGCCCGCCCCGCCTTGGCCAAGATGGCGGCCGACCAGAATCCGCGCTTCCGGGCACGCGCCTTGTGGGCCTTGGCCGCAATCAAGAACGGCGCCCAAAAGGCCATTGAGAAGGCGTTGCAGGATGATAACGACAACCTGCGGGCCCTCGCCCTCCGCATCGCCCGGCGGCATCGATTGCCTGTCGAACCTTTGGTGCGGCGGTTGGTCCGTGATGAGTCCGCCCTAGTACGCCGTGAATGCGCCGTGTCCCTGCATCGCGTAGCCACTTCGGAGGCCGCCGAACTGTGGGCCGAGCTCGCCCTCCAGCACGATGGCAAGGACCGCTGGTACCTGGAAGCCCTCGGTATTGGAGAAAAAGGAAATGAATCGGCTTGCTTCAACGCATGGCTCAAGAAAATCGGCGATGCCTGGAAGGCCCCTGCGGGGCGCGACCTCGTGTGGCGTTCGCGAGCCCCGGAAGCCGCCGGTTTGCTCGTC
>JAYGEA010000198.1:0-3679 GCA_046582635.1 Alphaproteobacteria bacterium | reverse complement strand
GCCGGCATGGCATTCGAAGCCATGAACAACGCCGGCGCGGTCAACACCCGCATGATCGTGATTCTGAACGACAACGATATGTCCATTGCGCCCCCGGTGGGCGCCATGAGCGCTTATCTCTCACGCCTGCTGTCATCGCGGCCCTATCGGGGCCTGCGCCATTTCGCCAAGCAGTTGGCGCAAAAAATGCCCGAACCGTTGGAGCGCACGGCGCGGCGGGCCGAGGAATATGCCCGCGGCCTGATCACCGGTGGTACCTTGTTCGAGGAGCTGGGCTTTTTCTATGTTGGTCCCATCGATGGGCACAATCTGGATCATCTGCTGCCGGTATTGAGAAACGTCAAGGAAGCCCGCCGGACAAACCCGATCCTGGTCCATGTGGTGACGCAAAAGGGCAAGGGTTATGCCCCGGCGGAGGAAGCGGCGGATAAATGTCATGCTGTCTCCCGCTTTGATATTATTACCGGCGCCCAGGCCAAATCGAAACCCAACGCGCCCAGCTACACATCCGTTTTCTCCGACCAGCTGGTCCGCGAGGGGGAGCGGGACGACAAGATTGTCGCCATCACGGCGGCCATGCCGTCGGGTACCGGCGTGGCGAAATTCCAGAGCCGCTTTCCCAGCCGTTGTTTTGACGTAGGCATCGCGGAACAACACGGGGTAACCTTCGCCGCCGGGCTGGCGGCCGGAGGCTACAAGCCCTTTGCGGCGATCTATTCCACTTTTTTGCAGCGGGCCTATGACCAGATCGTCCATGACGTGGCGATCCAGAAACTGCCCGTGCGCTTCGCCATTGACCGGGCCGGGCTGGTGGGCGCCGACGGCCCCACCCATGCGGGCGCCTTTGACATCACTTATCTGGCTAGTCTGCCCAACTTCGTGGTCATGGCCGCCGCCGACGAGAACGAGTTGACCCGCATGGTGGCCACCGCCGCCCGCATTGACGACGGCCCCTCGGCCTTCCGCTATCCCCGCGGCGAGGGCGAAGGGGTCGAGATCGACCTGCCGACCGAACCGTTGGAGATCGGCAAGGGCCGGGTCCTGCGCGAGGGCAACATGGTGGCGATCCTGTCATTCGGCACCCGGTTGGGCGAATCCATGAAAGCGGCGGAAGACTTAACCGCCAAGGGCTATTCCACCACCGTCGCGGATGCCCGTTTCTGCAAGCCCCTGGACGAAGACCTGGTATGCAAACTGGCCCGTAATCATGATGTCCTGATCACTATCGAGGAAGGCGCCATCGGCGGCTTCGCGGCCCACGTCATGCAATGCCTGGAGCGGAACGGGATTTTGGACGAGGGTCTGAAAATCCGCACCATGATGCTGCCCGACTTATTCATCGATCACGACGCGCCGGCGACCATGTATGCCGCCGCCGCCCTGAACGCACCGGACATTGTCGCCACCGCCCTGGGGGCTCTCGGCGCGTTGGGCGAGGAGCAAGATGTCGGAGCGCCGCGACGGGCCTAGACCCCTGGCATAGACCCATATGGCCCCCCTCATGGCCCCTCGGAATAAAGTCAAAAAAATGCGCCTTGATTTGCTGCTGGTGGAGCGCGGCCTGGCCGACAGCCGCAGCAAGGCCCAGGCCCTGATCATGTCCGGCAACGTGCACGGGAGGGACCGGCGGCTGGACAAGGCCGGACAGGAGTTACCCCTTGATGCCGAGGTCACCGTGCGCGGGCGGGAGCACCCGTGGGTTTCGCGCGGGGGCATCAAGCTGGCCCATGGTCTGGATTGCTTTGATATAAACCCTACTGGACTGATCTGTCTGGACGTGGGCGCCTCCACCGGCGGGTTTACGGATGTCTTGCTGCAGGGCGGCGCGGCGCGGGTCTATGCGGTGGACGTGGGCCATGGACAATTGGCCTGGTCCCTGCGCCAGAACGACCGGGTCGTGGTCTTGGAACGCACCAACGCCCGCTACCTGACGCCAGAGCAGATACCCGAGGCTGTTGACTTGATCGTCTGCGATGCCTCGTTCATCGGTTTGCGGACTGTCCTGCCGGCGGCCCTTGCCCTTGCCGCGCCCGGCGGGGCGCTGATCGCTCTGATCAAGCCGCAGTTCGAAGTGGGCCCGGACCGGGTCGGCAAGGGCGGCGTGGTGCGCGACCCGGATTTGCATGGGTCGGTTTGCCTGGAGATCACGGATTGGCTGCGCCAACAACCCGGCTGGACCGTGCTGGGCACGGACACCAGCCCTATCAAGGGGCCCCAGGGCAATGTTGAATTCCTCATCGCGGGCCGGCGCGCGGAGCGGCCCGATGGTTGAGCTTCACATCGAAACCATTGGCGCCCGTGGCGACGGCATTGCCCATGACGGCGATGGCACGGTTTACGTCCCGCACACGGTGCCCGGCGATCATGTATCGGCAACATTCATGGGCAAACCGGGCAGAGAGGGCGGCGGGGCCCGCCATGCCCGTCTTGACCGGGTCCTGCAGCCAGGCCCCGAAAGGGTTGAACCACCCTGCCCGCACTTTGGCGATTGCGGTGGTTGTGCAATGCAGCACCTGGCGGACGATGCCTATCGGCGCTGGAAGCTTGATATCCTGCACCAGGCTTTGGCGCGGCGGGGCTTGGACGGCGTCGCCATTGGCGAGATGATATCGGTGCCGCCCGCCAGTCGCCGCCGGGCCCGGTTCACGGCACGGCGGTTGCGGGGCGGCGTCCATTTGGGGTTCAATGCCCCCGGCAGCCACAACATCGTCGATCTGTCCGTTTGCCATATCCTGGTACCGTCAATTGTGGCCGTCCTGGACGACCTGCGCATCCTGTTGGCGGCGCTGCTGCCCCCTGGCGGCAAGGCCGATGTGCAAATCACCGCGACGGAGACCGGCCTGGATATCTGGTTGGTGGCGAATATCCCCCACAATGCGCAAAACGACATGCGGCTGGCCGAGTTCGCCCAAACCGCCGACCTGGCGCGCCTGTCCACGGGCACCCTGCCTGACATTGGCATGGTCCGCCGCCCACCCCGCATCACATTCAACGGCGTCGCCGTAACGCCGCCGCCCGACGGTTTTCTGCAGGCCAGCCTGGCTGGCGAGCGGGCGCTTGCCGATCTTGTCCGCGGCGGTGTTGGGGAGGCCGGCCGGGTCGCCGATCTATACGCCGGCATCGGTACCTTCGGCTTCGCCCTTGCGGCCGGTGTAGAGGTTCTGGCGGTGGAAGGGGCGGAGGCCCAGGTCCAGGCCTTGATTGAAGCCCGCAACAAGGCGCGGCGCACCCGGATTGACGTTCAGGTGCGGGATCTTGAGCGCCGGCCGCTTTCCGACCAGGAACTTCAGTCCTTCGATGCCGTGATCTTTGACCCGCCGCGCCCTGGCGCCCGTGGGCAGACAGCCCTTCTGGCAACCTCGCCGGTGCCGGTGCTGCTGGCGGTGTCGTGCAATCCCTCTACCTTCGCCCGCGATGCCCGGACCCTGGTTGACGGCGGCTACCACCTGACATCGGTGACGCCGGTGGATCAGTTCCCGTGGAGCCGGCATTTGGAATTGGTGGCAAAATTCCAGCGCTAGCGCATTTTCAACATTCGTTGCAACACCGAGCTGACCGCGTCTCGACATGGGTAACAGTTTTTGGTCATGACATAGGTTACAGTTTATCCGGCTTAGGCGTCATTTTCTTCTGTCTTTTTTGCTTGATGGGCATGATGCGAAGCATTTTGTTCTCTCCC
>JAYGEA010000176.1:0-11750 GCA_046582635.1 Alphaproteobacteria bacterium | reverse complement strand
GCCGGTTTCCACCAGATGGTCTCAATCCCAAGGCGTACGCCGGACCAGCCGGTCAGTTGGCAGGCCGCCCGGCCGATATCCCGCGATAGGACAAGCTTTGCGATGGTCAGGTCCGATTTCCACGAATTGCTTATGTGCCGGGTCACGTCCGACAGGCTCATGCCCTCACGCCAGTACCATTCATCGGGATAGATACCGGTATTGAATTCGCCCGCGAACAGTTTGGGGAAACGCTCCCGCAAAGCTTCGATCCTCTCGTCCGTCAGAACACGCTCAAACACCAGGAAACCGTCCCGATGAAAACGCTCAATGTCATCCTGTCCGATTGAAGTTATATTTGGTAAATCATAAGGCATTTTGCATTTTCTTCGATTATTCTGATGATAGTATGAACATGCATCTGATATTATTATATACAACCTAATTAACTACGAATGGAGGCGGTATTGATGGAGCTTGACCAAATTGACTTCGGTTTGGTGCGGCATTTGCAGAATAATGCCCGGATGTCCAATAAGGAGTTGGCCGCCGCCGTTGGTTTGGCCCCTTCCAGCTGTCATGAACGCACCAAACGCCTGTGGCAGGAAGGCGTGTTCCGCGGCGCCCATACGGATGTGGCTCCTAGCGTCATGGGTGTGGGGCTGGAGGCATTGTTGATGATCGAGCTGGCCAAGCATGAACGCCAGACCGTGGACAGCTTCATGCATGACGTGGTTGCCATACCGGAAGTCCGCTCCGCCTTTTTGATTTCCGGCCGTTACGACCTGATCGTCCACGTGGTCGCGCGCGACACGACGCATTTGAAGAACCTGGCCCTAGACCAATTCACCTCCCGCCCCGGCGTTACCCGGATCGAAACCTCGATCATATTCGAGGCCGTCCATCGCCACGACCTGGCGGATTTACATTCATTGGACCGGTGATGGCTTGGATCTTGCCGGGCCGTTGGCGGTGGGCGCGCTCCCAGGGGGGAGATGGCGTTTCTCCCTGACCGGTCGAATTTCAATGGCGGTGCGCGCAGCTTCGACCAGGCTGAGAACTCCACCTGCAAACTATCGCCCCCCAAGGTACTATGACAAGCCGTCAAAGTAATGCGACCGCCCCTAATCCGATCCAACGCGCCACGGTCTTGTCATTGCGGATGGATTGTCCCAGCGCCCAGGGTTACACTTGCACCCACGACGAATGGCACACAGCGTGGATAGGTGATGAACATGACGAAGGCGGCGGTCAACGGTATCGAAATCGAGTACGAGATTTGGGGCGCGGAAAATGAACAGCCCTTGTTGTTGGTCGGCGCCCTATACCTTGGGCGACATGGCCGAGGATGCGGCCGGCCTGCTGGATGCACTGGGCATCGGGAGGGCGCATGTCATTGGCAGCTCGAACGGCGGCGCCATTGCGCAGATCATGGCCATCGCATTTCCCGAAAAAGTCGCGACCATGGTGTCCATCATGGCAACATCCGGCCGCCGCGGTTTGCCGCGCCCCGAGGGCGAGGTTGCCGAGTGGTTGACCCGCCCACGCAACCCGGCGGGAACCTGCAAAGGCGCGATGGATGAAGCGGTTGATACGGCCCGCATTATTGGCAGTCCAAAATTTCCACGCCCCGAGAGTGAGTTGCGCGCGGAGGCGGCGGAGCAATATGACCGTTGTTTTTACCCGGAAGGCAACAGCCGCCATCTTTTGGCCTCCATTGCCTCCGGCGACAGTCGCGTCGCCCGGCTGGCTGAGATTGTCGCGCCGACCCTTGTTATCCATGGCCGCGAGGATCCCCTTATTCCCCTACCGGGAGGCGAAGACATCAAAAACTCCATTCCTAATGCGGAATTGTTGGTCATCGATGGCATGGGCCACGACTTTCCCGATGCGTTAATTCCCGAAATTACCGACGCGGTTGCGAAGAATGCCATGCGCGGCATGGTTTGAGGGTTTGCCGAGAGAACGTTTGAAATCGGTGGCGGGCCCCTTGAGCGATTTGTTTCCGGGCGCAGCGGTTTACGGTCCTTCGTAACGCACCACCGCCTGATCAATGGCACCGAAGATGGTGTTGCCCTCGCCGTCGGGCATTTCGATGTGGATGTGGTCGCCGAAGGTCATGAATGGTGTCTTCGGGGCGCCGTCCCGGATGGTTTCCAGCATGCGTACCTCGGCGATGCAGGAATAACCAACCCCGCCGTCCGCCAGGGCGGAGCCGTGGGCGGCATCCTGTTTGTTGGAAACGGTGCCGGAGCCGACGATGGTGCCGGCGCAAAGCGGCCGGGTCTTGGCGGCATGGGCGATCAAGGTGGGAAAATCGAAAGTCATGTCCTGGCCCGCGTTGGCGCGGCCGAAGGGTTGGCCGTTCAGGTCACAGAACAGCGGCAGGTGCAGGCGGCCGCCGTCCCAGGCATCGCCCAATTCGTCCGTGCTGACCGCCACGGGTGAAAAGGCGGTTGACGGCTTGCCGTGAAAAAATCCGAATCCCTTGCCCAACTCGCCGGGGATCAGGCCGCGCAGGGAGATATCATTGACCAGCATGACCAGCTTGATGTGTCCGCCCGCATCCGCCGCGCTGGTGCCCATGGGAACATCGTCGGTGATCACCGCGACCTCCGCCTCGAAATCGATGCCCCACCCCTCCGAGGCCACGGCGATATCGTCATAAGGCCCGATGAAGCTGTCGGAGCCGCCCTGATACATCAACGGATCGGTCCAGAAACTTTCCGGCATCTCGGCCCCCCGGGCCCGGCGCACCAGCTCCACGTGATTGACATAGGCGCTGCCGTCGGCCCATTGATAGGCCCGCGGCAAGGGGGAGGACAGATCGCCCGGGTCCAGATCGAACGCACCGCTGGCCCGGCCGTCGGCCAAGGTCCCCGCCATTTCCTCCAGTCGGGGCGAGATATTGGCCCAGTCGTCCAGGGCGGCTTGTAAAGTCTGGGCAATGCCATAGGCGGGGACGGCGCGGTCCAGGTCGTTGCTGACCACCAGTAATTGGCCGTCGCGGCCGATATTCAAGGATGCGAGTTTCATTCTTCTATTCTCCGCGCAAGCGTTCGCGCAATACTTCCATGCGGTCGTAACCCCAGAAAATCTCTCCATTGAGAACAAAGCTGGGCACGCCAAAGACGCCGAGTTTCTCGGTTTCCAGGCGCATCTGGTCATGCAGCCACCGCCCCTCGCCCGCCAGATAGGCGGCGAAACCCCCCGCATCGGCGCCGACCTCGTCCAGCACCCCGGTCAGGGCGGCCACGTCGTCGACTTCCAGTTCGTGGTTCCAGAACCCCTTGAAGACGCGGTCGTTGTAGGGCCGGAAGACGCCCTGGGCCTGGGCGTATTGCAGGCCGATCCCGGCGGGGGAAGAATCGTAAATGCGGCGCGGTCCCTTCACCGTCAGACCACGTTTATTGGCCCAGCGCCGCATGTCCATGTAGGCATATCGCACCTTGCGCCATTCGGTTTCCGTGCGGCTCTCCACCGCGCCCAGGAACGAAGGAATATCCAGGGTGAAGTGGCGCCATTCCACGGTGACGTCGAAATCCTCTTCCAGGGCATAGGTGGGATCCTTGGCCAGATAGGCGAAGGGGCTTTTGTAGTCGGTAACATGCAGAATATGCTGGGTGCTCATGGGGGTAAGTCTATCACATTCCCGCACCGAGGCGACCGATGCCGGGCAGTTTCAGGGCGGGCGGCGACAGATCAAGACCCAGGGTCAGGCCGAGTATATTCAGCTCCACTCCCTCTTCCGCCGCCAGGGTCAGACCGGCCAGACCGTAGATCGACAATTGTTTACCGGTGCCGCTGGGCGCATCGGCGAAAATGGCGCCGTTGGTCAGAAAATCCTCGCCGATGGCGGTTACCGGCAGCTCCAGTCCCAGGCCCGGCACCCGCCGGGCGACAAAGGCGGTAAAGGTGTTGGAGTTTGGCCCCGGCCAGATCCGGTATTGCTTGGGATAGGGATAATCCCTTGCCGCCCCGATGACATCACCGATCAACACCTCCGCCAATCCGCCGCGCAAATCCAACAGCAATTTCGGCCGGTTGCCGAACCAATAGGCATCGGGGACATGGCGGCTGGCCCGCACCGCGTGCTGGCCGTATCGGACGCCCCAGCCGATCACCTCCAGGCGCAGATAATTGTCGGCGCCACGGGGCTTCAGGGCGAACCAGGTATGCACGCCGAAGATGCCGCGCCAGCTAAACGCCCGGGCGGCATAGACCTGCAACACCGCTTCGGGGGTCTTCGCCGGGTCGGGTGCTTGGTGCGAGCTGTCACGCCGCGCCGTCCGCCAGTCCGCCGCCAGAGCCGGATCGGTAGCGCGGATCGCCAGGGATGCCAGCAGGGACAGCGCGATCAACACGGGAAGCGCCAGGATCAAGCAGAGGCGACGCCAGGAAAATCTCAATGACATGAGTTGATAATGCCGAAATTCGGCAAATCGGCAAGATCACAAAATCAGAAATTGTTGTTTTAAGGGGGCGGCGGATTGATCAGGACGTCGTCGGGCAGCTCGTAAGCTTCAATGGCCACCATGCCGCCCGCCGTCCGCGCCCGGCCCTCGGCGATCAGGCGCACCGCGAGGGGATAAATACGATGCTCCTGCACCAGGATGCGGGCGGCCAGTGTTTCCGGCGTATCGTCGGCGGCGATGGCCACGGCGGCCTGCACCAATATGGGGCCTTCATCCATTTCGGGACGGACGAAATGCACCGTGCAGCCGGCGATGCGCACGCCGGTTTCCAACATGCGTTCGTGCACATGCAGCCCCTTGAAGGCCGGCAAAAGGGATGGGTGGATATTGATCAGACTGTCCCGCCAACGTTGGCAAAATTCCGCGCTCAGCAAACGCATGAAACCGGCCAGGCAGATCAGGCGGACCTTCGCCGCCGCCAATGCCGCCGTCATGGCCGCATCGAAATCTTCCCGGCTGTCGAAGTCCCCATGTTCAATCACCTGGGTTGGAATATCAGCCGCCCTGGCGATCTCCAGTCCCGGCGCATCCGGCCGGTTGGAAATGACCAGGGCCACATCCGCCGGGTAGCCCTCATCCTTGCAGGCCGCGATCAGGGCGGCCATGTTGCTGCCGCGCCCGGAAATCAGAATGGCGATCTTGTAGCGGGCCATCTCAAACCTTCCCCCTCACGCTTGCAAGCCGGTCAGTTCGACCCGCGCCGGGCCGCTGGCGGCCTCGATTGCGCCGATGGTCCAGACGGTTTCGCCCATGGCCTCGAGACGTGCCGTTGCCGCCGCCACATCGCCGGCGCCTACCACGACGACCATGCCGATGCCGCAATTAAATGTGCGGGCCAATTCCAGCGCATCGATACCGCCGATCCCGGCCAGCCATTTGAACAAAGGCGGCAGAGGCCAGGCGCCGCCGTCGATGCGGGCCACTGTGTCGTCGGGCAGGATACGCGGCGGGTTCTCCAACAATCCTCCCCCCGTAATATGGCTCAACCCCTTGATCAGGCCCGCCCGATGGGCCGCCAGACAGGCGGCGACATAAATCCTGGTCGGCCGCAGTAATGCCTCGGCCAATGACATCTCCGGCGCGAACGGGGCGGGGGCGCCATAGTCGTGACCCAAATCGTTGATCAGGCGGCGCACCAGGGAAAATCCATTGGCGTGCAGCCCGTTCGATGCCAGGCCCAATACCACGTCGCCAGGTTCGATGGCGGCCATGTCCACAAGGCCGTCACGCTCCACCGCGCCGACGGCAAAGCCGGCCAGAACGTAATCACCGTCCCGGTACATGCCCGGCATTTCCGCCGTCTCGCCGCCGATCAGGGCGCAGCCCGCCTGCCGGCAGCCCTCCGCGATGCCCGCGACGATGGCCGTGCCGGCTTCCACCGACAGTTTGCCCGTGGCGTAATAGTCCAGAAACAGCAATGGTTCGGCCCCTTGGACCACCAGATCATTGACGCACATGGCGACCAGATCAATGCCCACGTAGTCATGGCAATCGGCGGCGATGGCCACTTTCAGCTTGGTCCCGACGCCGTCCGTGGCGGCCAGCAGCAACGGATCAAGGTAGCCGGCGGCGCGCAAATCGAACAGGCCGGAAAATCCGCCCAGATCGGCATTGGCGCCGGGACGCCGGGTGGAAGCGGCCAGGGGCTTGATGGCTTCGACCAGGCGGTCGCCCGCATCGATGTCAACACCGGCGCCTTTATAGGTGTAACTGTTGATGACGCCCTCGCTAGGATATAACAATATGACTGAATTGGTGCCGTGACGGTCGCGGCGAAGATACTGCATATGGTTGATCTTGTAATGTGGCTTCGTGCTGTTTGCATATTGGTCCTGTTCTGGGCCTGGAACCCAGGCCTCGTCTTGGCCCAGGGGAAGGGTGCGGCAGAACCTGGAGGGGGGGATATCTTCACGGTCTCGGGTTTGGCGGTGGACGTCACCGCCGAATCGGCCGTGGCGGCCCGTGAAAAAGCCCTGCGCGATGCCCAGCGGCAGGCTCTGAATATGGTTTTGCGCCGGTTAACCCTGCGCACCGACCATCCCAGCTTGCCCGAACCCGACGATACCGCAATTGTGCAAATGGTGGCTGCTTTGGCCGTGGCGGGGGAAAAAACCTCCACCGTCCGCTATCTGGCGGAATTAACCGTGCGCTTTCACCGCTCGGGTATCCGCAATCTGCTGCGGGGGACCAACTTCCGTTTTTCCGAAACCATGGCCAAGCCGATCCTGGTGCTGCCAGTGTTCGAAAAAGGCGCGGCGCAATTGTTGTTCGAGGACGGCAACCTCTGGCGGGCCGCCTGGGATCGACTTGATCTGGCGCCCGATTCCCTGTTGCCGCTGCTCCTGCCCCAGGGTGATCTAAAGGATATCACCACGATCGGGGCCCAGGCTGCCCTGGCGGGACGGGACGATCAGCTAAACGCCATCGCAAGGCGATATGGGGTCGAGAATGTGCTGGTCGCCCATGCGGTGCTGAGTATCGATCTGGCGGCCGGCGGTGTGCCCCGGGTCGTGGTCACTTTGCTGCGATTCGGGCCGCGGGGCAAAAGCACCGAAGTGCTCGACTATTCGGTCGATGTGGGCAAGGATCTGGAGGCGGCAATGAATCATTTGGCCCTGCGCGTGGCCGTCGATCAGCAGGAACAATGGAAGCGGAAGACGCAGTTATCCTTTGATGCCGATACCTCGCTATCCGCCCTGGTGCCACTGTCCGGTTTGGCGGATTGGCTGGTGGTGCGCCAACGGTTACGGGCGGCGGCAATGGTCAGCGCGGTCAAGTTGCGGGGCATATCCCGTCAGGATGCCCAGGTGGTGATCGATTACCTCGGCAACACGGACAGCCTGGTCATCGCCCTGGCGCAACGGGATCTGCATTTGTCCCTGGTTGACGGCTTCTGGATTCTGCGGCTGGCCGGGCGAAATGATGGGCGAACGGACGGCATCGGGGCAGCGCAAACGGACAAGGCGGCCCCATGACCTTGCCCAACATGATATCGCTTGCCCGTCTGCTGTCGGTACCTTTCAATGTCTGGCTGATCCTGATCGATCAATGGCGCCTGGCCCTGGTGATATTTTGCCTGGCCGGTCTGTCGGATGCGGTGGATGGCCTGCTGGCCAAGCGGTTCGGCATGCAATCCCGCCTGGGCCGCTATCTGGACCCCATTGCCGACAAGGTCTTGTTGATCTCCATATTCATTGCCCTGGGCGTGCAGCAGCATTTGCCCCTGTGGCTGGTGATCCTGGTGGTCAGCCGGGATATTTTGATCGCCGGCGGCTTGGGTCTGTTGTACCTCTTTGATCAGCCATTCGAGCCCAAGCCATTCCTGTCGTCGAAGATCAACACGACGATGCAAATCGTTTTGTCGGCCTCGGTGATCGCGACCCTGGCTTTCGCCCTGGAAGCCTTCGCGCCCTATGTTCAGATGTTGATCATGGGCGTGGCGTTGACCACGGTGGTATCGGGCACGGAGTATACGGTTGACTGGTGGCGCCGCATGAACAAACTGGAACAGAGCTGATGACCTCCGGACGGCAGGGCGCTTACTGGCTAGGGGCGCTGGCCATCTTGCTGGCGCTGGTCTGGCTGTTGAGCTCAATCCTATTGCCCTTCGTGGCCGGCATGGCAGTGGCCTATTTCCTCGACCCGCCGACCGACAAGTTGGAGGCGCGCGGCCTCTCCCGCGGTTTGTCCACCACCATCATCGTGGTCGCATTCTTTATTCTGATGGTTCTGTCCGGTCTGCTTTTGGTGCCGATCCTGCATGCACAGTTTTCCGGTTTCGCCGAACGTTTGCCCGGCTACATTGCCGGCCTGCGTGAAAACACCTTGCCCCTCGTCATCGAATTGGGCCATCGTCTGGGCATCGATATCGGCGCCTCGGCCGGCGATGCAGTCAAGGACATTGCCGCCGATGTGGTGGGTTTCGGCTTCAAATTATTGCGGCAGGCCTGGAGCGGCGGTCTGGCCCTGTTTAATATCCTCACCCTGCTGATCATCACTCCCGTGGTGGCGTTCTATCTGTTGCGGGATTTCGATCATATGACCGCCGCCCTGGACCAGTGCCTGCCGCGGCAATACGCCAACACCGTGCGCACGTTGTTGGCAAGCATCGACGAGGTCATGGCCGGTTTTATCCGCGGCCAGGGTACCGTGTGCCTGATCCTGGCCAGTTTCTACGGCCTTTCCCTCACCCTTGCCGGGCTGGAGTTCGGCTTGATCATCGGCCTGTTCAGCGGCCTGGTCTCGTTCGTGCCGTTCGTGGGCGCGTTGTTGGGCCTGGTGTTGTCCATGCTGACCGCCTTGACGCAATTCCTGCCACACGGAGAGTATGGCCATATCGCCGTCATTGCCGCTGTGTTCGTGGTTGGGCAGATCATGGAGGGTTATGTGCTGACGCCCCGGCTGCTGGGCGACCGGATCGGCCTGCACCCGGTCTGGGTGATGTTCGCTTTGCTGGCGGGGGGCGCCCTGTTCGGCTTTGTCGGGGTGCTGATCGCGGTGCCGGCGGCGGCCGCCATCGGTGTCATGGTGCGTTTCGCCCTGAAGGAATATCTCGCCAGCCGGCTTTACCTCGGTCAGGAAGGCCTGCCGGATGAAATTGGCCCGCCAGATGAAGTTGGCCCGCCCGATGAAGGGGAGGGGGCATGACCGCCTCCGGTCAATTGCTCCTTGATCTGCCGCTGCGCGCGGCGCATGGCTGGTCGGATTTTTTGGTAACGGACAGCAATGCCGACGCCGTCGCCTGGCTGGACCGCTGGCCGGAATGGCCGGGGCCGGCGCTATGTATTCATGGACCGGAAGGTTGCGGCAAGAGCCATCTGCTCCACGTCTGGCGGGCCCGGACGGAGGCGGTGGCCCTGAGGCCCGAGCAACTGACCGCCGAGGCGGTGCCGGAACTGGCGGCCAGGGGGGCGGTGGCCCTGGACAATGCGGACCGGCTTGGGGAACCGGAGCCGCTTTTCCATCTATATAATTTACTGGCCGAGCATGGCGGGTTTCTGCTTTTGGCGGGGCGCAAGCCGCCACGGCAATGGCCATTGAGGTTGCCGGATTTGCGCTCCCGCCTGTTGGCGGCGCCGGCGGTGGGCATTCAGCCTCCCGATGACCGGCTGTTCATGGCCGTTATGGCAAAGATGTTCGCCGACCGGCAGGTGCGGGTCGGCCAGGATGTGCTGGCCTATCTGGTGGCCCGCTTGGAGCGTTCTTTTGCCGCCGCCGAACGGGCCGTGGCGCAATTGGACCATGACTCCCTGTCGGGCCAGCGGCCCATCACCGTGCGTTCTGCCCGCGCCGCGTTATAAAAAACCTTGTCATATTGGAGGTAAGATCATGAAACTGGGAATTGCTGGCAAATCGGCCATCGTTTGCGCCGCCTCGAAGGGCCTGGGCAAGGGTTGTGCCCTGGCGCTGGCCCATGAAGGGGTCAACGTGGTGATCTCGGCCCGGGGCGCAGAGGCCCTGGCCGCCACGGCCGAGGAAATCCGCTCGGAAACCGGGGTCACGGTGCGCGCCGTCGCCACTGATGTCACCACCGCCCTGGGCCGGGCCGAACTGCTGGCCGCTTGTCCCAACCCCGATATCCTGATCAACAACGCCGGCGGCCCGCCGCCCGGTGATTTCCGCGATTTTTCCATGGACGATTGGCTCAAGGCGGTGAACGCCAACATGTTGAGCCCCATCGAGATGATCAAGGCCACGGTGGACGGCATGTTGGAACGTCGTTTTGGCCGCATTATAAACATCACCTCGGCCGCCGTGCGCTCGCCCATCGACGAACTATGTCTCTCCAACGGCGCCCGCGGCGGCCTGACCGGATTTGTCGCCGGGCTTTCGCGCAAGACCATTGGCAACAACGTGACCATCAACAACCTGCTGCCCGGCCCGTTCGATACGGACCGCCTGCGCGGCAATCTCGCCCACCGGGCCGAGGCAAAGGGCTTGGAGCTGGAGGAAATGACCCAGCTTGCCGCCGCCAACAACCCCGCCGGCCGCTTCGGCACAGTGGAAGAATTCGGCGCCACCTGCGCCTTCTTCTGCAGTGTGCACGCGGGCTACATGACCGGCCAGCAGATCTTGATGGACGGCGGCGCTTTTCCAGGCACGATGTAAATTCACCGGTTGCCGGATTTAATAGGGGGACGGAATACTTATATCGTCCACCGGAATTGGCCACCGCGCCGATGTTGACGATATATGTATTCCGTCTTCCTATTAAATCCTTGCCGTGGCGTTAAACCTCCAACGCAATGCCATCCCGGCCTGGGTCGGCGCCGCCGTCCCAGCGGCGGCCGCGGTCACCGTCTTCCATGCGGATGCCGTGGACGCCGGCGAAAACGTAGCTGAACGGGTTGCGCACCACGGGGTAGCCGCGATCTTCCAACTTCCGGGTGACGAAATGCGGGATGCGGTTGGAGACATCGATGGTGTTTGAGTTGGCGGTGAAGCGGGGCGCGGCGACGGCTTCCAGCATGGTCATGTCGAAATCCATGACGTTGAGGATCGCCTGCAGCACGCCCATGGTGATGAAGGTGCCGCCCGGTGCGCCGACCACCACGTAGGGGTCGTCGCCCTTGAAAACAATCGTCGGGCACATGGCGGTGAAGCGCCGCTTGCCGGGGCCAATGGAATGGGGCATGCTCGGGCGGGGATCGAAGGCGCCCATGCAGCCGTTGTACATGAAGCCCATGCCAGGGCTGACCACGCCCGACGGCATGCCCAGTGAATGGGTCATGGAAACGCAGTTGCCCGCGTCATCCACCACGGTGACATGGGTGGTGTCCTTGGATTCCTCCGCCTCGTCCAGGCGGATGACGTTGGCTTTCTCGCCTGCTCTGATCCCCTCGGCGTAGCGGCCGGCCTGCTGGCGGTCGATGAAATGCTTGATGGGGACATCGTCGAATGCCGGGTCGCCCATCAGGTTGTCCTTGTCGATGGTGGCGAGCTTCATGGCCTCGGCCACGGTGGCAATATAGTCGGCGCTGTTGTGGGGCATGGCGCGCAGATCGAAATGCTCCAGGATATTCAGCATTTCCAGGATCATCACGCCGCCGCCGGGCGGTTGGCCGCAGGCCACTTTGTGGCCACGGTATTCGCCCCATATGGGCTCAGATCGAACGGTCTTGTAATTTTTCAAATCGTCGAAGGTAACGCGGCCGCCGTTCGACGCCATGTCGGCGGCGATTTCTTCGCCCAGCTCGCCGGAATAAAACACCTCCGCCCCGCCGTCGCGGATGCGCTCCAGGGTGCGTTTCATGCCAGGATTTTTAACCCGCGCGCCGACCGGGTAGGTATTGCCGT
>JAYGEA010000163.1:0-6649 GCA_046582635.1 Alphaproteobacteria bacterium | reverse complement strand
CGACGCTCTTCCGATCTCGACGCTCTTCCGATCTCGTAGCCAAGAAGATGCATCGTGTCGAAACCCACACGCTCTACCGCTATGAGGGGTAGTGAGACCGCCATGCGTGTCATCGTTGTAGGCTTGGGCGTGCAAGGTATTAAACGACGTGCCATTGCAGGCGAAGAAGTCGTCGCGACCGTCGATCCCGTTCACGCTGAGGCAGACTACAAGTCGCTGGCAGATGTACCACTCAGTACTTTTGATGTCGCATTGGTATGTACACCAGACGACGCCAAGATCGAACTGCTCACTCATCTGCTGAGCAACGGAAAACACCTGTTGGTTGAGAAACCTTTGTTTGCCCCCGATAACAGCGCGCTCGAGGAACTGGCAAGAATTGCAAAATCGAAGGGAGTTGTCTGTTACACCGCGTACAACCATCGCTTCGAGCCACATTTTGTGCGCATGAAGCAAACCATCGAGTCCGGAAGACTTGGCAAAATCTATTGCGTACGCATGTTTTATGGCAACGGTACTGCCCGCTTGGTGCGCGATTCGGCTTGGCGTGACCAAGGCGCGGGTGTACTGCCCGACCTAGGATCGCATCTGCTAGACACCGCCTTGTTCTGGTTCGGCAAGCCGTTAGCACCATTCGATATCTATTCGTGCAACCGCTTCGAAAACAACTCCTTTGATCATTTCTCATTCGGCACTAACGGCTCGCCGGTGCTGCAATTGGAAATAACCCTACTCAACTGGCGCAACTATTTCTATGCCGACGTGTTTGCCGAAAAAGGTAGCGCACACATTCAATCGCTCTGCAAGTGGGGCCCGAGTACCTTCACCCTCCGCGACCGCAAGCTGCCGAGTGGCCGACCCGACGAGGAAACGCTGACTTTGGTGCAGCCCGACCCGACTTGGGAACTCGAATATCAGCATTTCAAAAAGCTGTGCACCATTGGCGAAAGTAACATAGAAAATGACATGTGGATCAATTCCATATTGAATGACCTTACGCAACGCTCACTGGGGGTAGTTAAATGAGCGCTTACATGATTGGCTACGTCGGTATGACCCATCTGGGTCTCAACTCTGCCGTGGCAGCCGCAGACAAGGGCTACGAGACCGTATGTTTTGATCCTGACCCCGTGCTCATTGCCAAACTTTCGCTACATGAGTTGCCTATCGTCGAACCTGATTTACCCAAACTTCTAGAAAAGAATTCAGGCCGTATTAAATTTACCGCCGATCCGAGCCAACTGTCGTTGTGCGACGTCGTCTACATTGCGCCGGATGTTCCGACCAATGATAACGGAAAGAGTGATCTTGGCCGCATCGATGAGTTGATCAGTCAGGTTGAACCGGTGTTAAGCCTAAACACGGTAATAGTCATCCTGAGCCAAGTTCCGCCTGGTTTCACGCGAGCCAGGCTGCGTCCTGGCAGACGGCTGCATTATCAAGTTGAGACACTCATCTTCGGGCGAGCCATGGAGCGTGCCCGCTTTCCCGAGCGCTTTATCGTGGGCTGTGCCGAACCCAGTGAGCTGCTGCCGCAAGCGTTCGCGCACTTTCTCGGAAGTTTTGGTTGTCCAATTTTACCGATGCGTTACGAGAGCGCAGAACTTGCCAAGATATCGATCAACATGTGTCTAGTCGCCTCGATTGGTGTGGCCAACACCATGTCCGAACTGTGCGAGCAGACTGGAGCTGATTGGTCAGAGATCGTGCCAGCACTCAAGTTGGACCGGCGTATTGGCCCATACAGTTACCTGAACCCTGGGCTGGGTATTGCAGGGGGTAATCTGGAGCGCGATCTTGCGACAGTCTGCAACTTTGCCGATCGGTATGGCACCGACGCCGGAGTCGTCCGCGCTTGGGTGGCCAACAGCCACCACCGCCGTGACTGGGCGCTGCGCACCTTGTACCGCGAGATTCTGTCCAGAATGGACCACCCGGTGATCGCGGTGCTGGGACTTGCCTACAAACAGGACACGCATTCAACAAAGAATTCACCTTCAATAGCGCTGCTCGAATATCTAAAGCCGTTCCGCGTGCGCGTGTTCGACCCTGTAGTGCCAGCCTCCGCCGCGCCCAATCCTCACCGCCATGATTCCAAGTCCGAACTCGAAGCCTGCGATGGGGCTGACGTACTAGTCGTCATGACACCTTGGCAGCAATTCGGTAAGCTCGATCCCACCGAGATCGCGCAGCGTTTGCGTGGTAAGGTAGTGCTTGACCCGTACGCAATATTGAACGTCGCTGCCTGCCGCGTGGCCGGTCTCAATTACTTAACATTGGGCGTTCAGCCCTGAACTGGAGTAAAACCTATGATTACACATCAAAACGCTCAATCGCAGAAGCTTGCCCGTGTCGTGGTGCTCGGTGCGCACGGCTTTATCGGCACGGCGATACGCAGACAGATCGAAGCGCAGGGCATTCCAGTTATCGCACTGACCTCCGCCGAGATGGATCTCGCTGAAGCTACTGCCGTTGACAGGCTTGCTGCTCTGCTCAAGCCGTCTGACACCGTCGTGATGCTCGCCGCGCTCACTCCCGATAAAGGCCGCGATATCGCCACGCTGATGAAGAATCTAGCGCTGATGCAGAGCGTGTGTGCGGCGCTTGAAAAAACCGGTTGTGCGCACCTTGTTTATTTCAGCTCCGATGCTGTCTACAATACTGCGGTGAGCCGCATCACCGAAGACGTCCCTGCTTCCCCGCAGGACCTCTACGGGGTGATGCATTACACTCGCGAGGTCATGGCCCACAGCCTCGCAAAGGTCCCAGTGTTGGTGCTGCGCCCAACGATCGTGTATGGCCTCGACGACACCCATAACTCCTATGGCCCCAACCGCTTTCGGCGTATGGCGCAGAAGGACGGCAAAATCACACTGTTCGGCGGTGGTGAAGAGACGCGAGACCACATTCACGTGGACGACATCGCTACGCTCACGGTGCGCTGTCTCCTCCGCCGCAGCACCGGCACGCTCAACGTGGCCACGGGAACTTCGAAGTCCTTCCACGAGGTGGCCGAACTCGTAGCGAAGCAATTCAACCGGGAAATCGAGATTGTAGCCACGCCGCGCCAGAGTCCAGTGACTCATCGTCACTATGACGTCACCAACCTGATCAAGGTGTTCCCAGATTTCCGCTTCATTACGCTGGAGGATGGTGTCGCGCGCGTGCAGAAGGAATCGGGAGAGGCGGTTTGATGCGCATCATGGTCAGCCCTTGGCTGTACCCGACGCCAGACGCAACGTCGAGGTACGCTTCGGCAGCTAGCAAGATTAGGCGAAGCTTTTCGAGCTGGGTATTTTATGAAAGTCTGTTTTTATTTACGGCAAACCGATCGCCGAATTCGAAAAACTCTTCGTCGTTTCTACAAGACGTAAATTCCTCCTATAAAATGCGATTTCAAATATGATTAGAAAGATTAGCCTAACAGAACGTGACCGGGAAGTATGTGAAAGTCTAAGAGTAAATCCTCAGGATATTGAAGACGACCATTACGATTATTCAAAAGTCGTGGTGAAAAAACCTTGGGGCTATGAATATCTGATTTTTTCCAATACAGTGGTTGCCGTCTGGATTCTCTACCTTAAAGACGGCGCCCAGACCTCGATGCATTGCCACCCTGGTAAAAAAACCTCTTTGGTCGTTTTACAAGGGAAAGTTGTGTGTTCTAGTCTAACGAATCAATTTGAACATTTTGTGGGGGAGGGTTTGTTAATTGATAAAGGAGCATTTCACCAAACTAGGTCAGCATCAGAATCTGGAGCATTTATAATGGAGATCGAATCACCAGTTAATAAACGTGATTTGGTCAGATTAAAGGATGAATATGGGAGAGAGGGTAAAGGTTATGAGAAATCAGATAAACATTCAGTCAACCTACAAAACTATAATTATCTTTCGCTCCACACACCAGAAATTCCTTACAATCTGAAGAAACAGTTTGGACAATGTTCCCTGACTTTTAAAAAAATTAGTCACTCTCAAGGGATTGAAGATCTATTTACTTTGAACAACGAAGATGTCATTAGTGTGCTTTGTGGACAAATCCTTAATCAAAATGGACAGACCGTAGTTGATATGGGGGATACTGTAACTGTAGAAGAACTTAAAAATGTAGATGTGCCTCATGTTGATAATTATGCGGAACTACTCATTACTAAGAAAATTGACACCTTGATTAAGACTACAGATTACATTGCCCGATTTCTTGTTGAATGTGGAGTTAAATCTGTCTTTCTCGCGCCTGGAAATGCCAATGTACACCTACTCGATTCAATTGGTCGTTGTGAAAAGTTATCCTTTTTTTGTCCAGAAGGAGAAAATAGTGCTTCCATGGCTGCGGAGGCCTATAGTAAAATCTCAGAAAATTTAAGTGTGTTAGTCCTTTCCTCCGGTTCATCTGGGACGAATGCAATTTCTGGGATAGCTCGAGCATGGGTTGATTCAACACCGATATTGGTTATTTCAGGGCAAGACAATATCGAATTTGAGGATGATTTAAAGGTTCGTCAATTGGGTACTAAATCTTTGAATATTATCGATATAGTTAAACCAATTACTAAATATGCGGCTAAAGTGACGGACCCTAAAACGATTCGTTATCATTTGGAAAAAGCCGTTTCTTTAGCTAAATCAGACCGTCCAGGACCAGTTTGGATTGATTTGCCAATTGATGTTCAAGGGGTAATCATTGATGAGAAAGAACTACAATCCGCAGAACCACAACAACCGATTGTAAAAATCATATCTCCTAACAATATTTCCACTATTATAAAGTTATTGACTCAGGCAAAACGCCCTGTTTTACTGGGGGGAAATGGTATTCGGTTAGCTGGAGCAGAAAAAATATTTTTGGAATTAATTGACCAATTGGGAATTCCAACCCTTACTAGCCGTCGGGGAGCTGATTTATTAACGGAAGATCATCCATTATATTTTGGGCGTCCCGGAGTGTATGGCCATCGAAAGGCAAATTTCGTAATCCAAAATGCAGATTTGTTGCTCTGCATTGGATCCCGACTGTCAATTCCGTTAATTGGAAGAAACACTGAGGCCTTCGCTCGTGCTGCCAAAAAAATTATAGTGGATATTGATCAGGATGAATTAGCAAAATCGACTGTTAATCCGGATATTTCTATATGTCAGTCAGCCGACAGTTTTATAGAAGCACTTCTGAAAGGCCTGTCTGGTTTTGAACAGAATTATGATTCTTGGATTGGCCAATGTCAGGATCTAGCGTCTAAGTTTTCTATAGTATCCGAAGATTATAAACATAAAACAAAAATCAATCCTTATCTTTTTATTCATCAATTTTCTGAACATTTACAAAAGGATGAAATCATAGTTTATGATGGTGGATCCATCATGAACTATGTAATGCAAACTTTTCAATTAAAAATGGGACAACGATTAGTTTGTTCTACAGGTTTGGAACTACCAGGTTTTGCTGTGCCCGGTGCTATCGGTGTCAGTCAATGGGCAAAAGACAAGCCGATCTATTGCCTATGTGAGGGGGAAGGAATACTAAATAGTATTTCCAATCTACAAGCTATCGCAACAAACCAATTACCCATCAAAATTTTGATTTTTCGCAGCCAAGGGAATGCAACTGTTCGAAAAATTCAAAGAGATTTTTTTGGGAGTCGCTATGTTGGAACTGATGACGAAATTTTGTTTAGTTGTCCTGAAATCAAAGAGATTGCTCGTGTTTATGATATACCTTTTTTAGAAATTAAATCCCCTGACAGGATTGTCGATGGTCTTAGAGACTTTCTATGCCAAAAGGGGCCAGTAATTTGTGAAATTCATGTAGATAGCGATCAAGAGTTAATTCCTCGTATGGGATTTACGATAAAAGAAGATGGGAAGTGGTTAGCCAAACCACTGGAAGACATGTATCCCTTATTAGATAGAAATGTTTTGAAAAATTCGATGTGCATAGATTTATGGGAAGAAGATTAATGAGGAAAAAAAAATGATTCGAGTAGCAGATTATGTGATTCAGTTTTTAGAAGATTACGGAGTCGAAGACATTTTTGCCGTAAGCGGCGGAGGTTCGATTTTTCTATGCGACGCTGTGGCCGGTGCCAAGAAATTAAAATACTATTGCTGTCATCATGAACAAGCCGTAGCCATTGCCACGGAAGCTTATGCTCGGACTAAAAATTCCCTCGGCGTTTCTTTGGTGACCACGGGTCCTGGAGGAACCAATGCCATCACAGGGCTTTGTTGTTCATGGATAGATTCTGTGCCGCATCTTTTGATTTCGGGTCAGGTCTTTTTGAATCAAACCATCGGCTCATCAGGCTTACGGCAATTGGGAGTGCAAGAAATCAATATTGTGGATATCGTCACGCCTGTGACCAAATACGCCCATATGGTGACTGAAGCCAATACGATAAAGTATCATCTTCAAAAGGCCATTCATCTAGCGACCACAGGGAGGCCGGGACCTGTCTGGATCGATATTCCTGCAAACATCCAAAACTCCAAAGTCAACGAAGAGGATTTGATTGAATTTGATCCTACTGAAATTCCGGTTGATTCCAATCCTGAGTTTACGGCAAAAGTGGTTGAGGTTGCCGACTTATTAAAGAAGGCTAAACGTCCCCTGATTCTGGCGGGGCATGGAGTAAGACTAGCCGGAGCCAAT
>JAYGEA010000024.1:0-32323 GCA_046582635.1 Alphaproteobacteria bacterium | reverse complement strand
GGCTGATTACACCGAAGGGGACATCGACGACATCATGTGGGCCGTCAACTCAACACCCCGAAAATGACTCGGCTATCGAACGCCCGCCGAGGCTTTCCTCGAAATCCTTCGAATTGCACTTGAGATGTGAATCCAGCGGCTGAAGAGATGGAGTCCTTAATCAGTGATATAAAGATCCTGTTGCAGAATTTTGATCTGAACAAAGATGCCGAACCATTGGAGGCGGCAGCCACGTTATTTGATCAAATGTCTCCCGATATTGCCGAACATGAAGATATCCTCGTCTTGCGGGTCATGATTGCGTTCAAGCTGCAGTGGTGGGCCCAAGCGCGGCAACACCTGATCAAGCTGCTGCAAACGGACAGGGAGAATGCCGGACTGTACAACGATCTGGCAAATCTGAATTTCAAGCTCGATAATTATGCCGCCGTGGTTGACAATTTGGGCGAGTATTTCCGCTTGGCCCCGATGCCGCCGATACATTGCCCTACCATGCCTTGAGTTCGGCTCTGGACGCCCTGGGCCGCGGCGCCGAGGGCAACGCGATTTTGGACGATGCGGTTCGCCGCCATCCCGAACTTGCATTCTACCGCAGTGAAGAATTTTTCGAATACCAAGGGGCTGCATTGGACCGCGGTCTGCCGGCGGTGATGTTGAATACATTGTTCAAATCAGCCAGCATTTTTATTGCCACCCGTATGGTGCAAGGCCTGCAAATGCCCCGCTGCTACATCACCGAACCGGTTTTGCGCGGCGACGAAGTTATTCCCAGTTGGCTGGATTTGTTCGCCAAGGGCGGCGCCATTTGTCAGGAGCATTTGCCGGCCAGCCCGGACGTGCTCAACGCCCTGTCAGGCGCCGGCATCGACCGCATCGTCGTGCATACACGAGACCCCCGGCAATCGATGATTTCCGGCATCCACCATTACGCCGACCAGTTTTCGGCTGGCTCGTTCGAAGCGAAAGTATTCGTAAAACGGTTGCCGGCGGATTACTGCCAATGGGATTTTTCCGACCAGGCCGACTACTACCTTGGCCACCGCTTTGAGCAAGAGGCGGAATGGGTCGCCAATTGGCAGCGGACCACGCGGGAGGGACTGTTTTCGGGCCGCATTCTGCTGACCAGTTACGAGCGGTTCCGGCAGGACAACCGGGCCTATTTTGAGGCTATTTTGGAATTTTACGATATTCCCCTCGAGACCTTCGACTGGACGCAGATTGACCTCAAGCCCGAAAAAGGCGCCTTGCACTACCGCAGCGGTGAAACCAACGAGTGGGAAAGGGTTCTTACCAAGGATCAGATCATGCGGGCCAACCGCATGATGGCGGATGCGGGCCTCGACCCAAATGGTTTTGCCTGATAGCTTTAAGGCAGGGAATTGCCCTGACTTTACCGATTTGGCCGGCTAATTTGGCCGAGGGAAGAATGATATTTTGGCTAGATTAACTGGCAAGCGGGCCGTGGTAACAGGTGCGGCCAGCGGCATCGGGAGAGCCAGCGCGCGCATCTTCGCCCGCGAGGGCTCCGCGGTCGTCGCCGTGGACCGGGCCGAGGAAGGTTTGGCCGAGACCGTGGCGATGATCGCGGCGGCGGGCGGCACGGCAATGGCGGTAACGGCGGACGTGGGTGACGAGGACGCGGTGGCCGGTTTCATCCAAACCTGTGTGGAGACCGATGGCGGGTTGGAGGCGATCTATGCCAACGCCGGGGTTTCGGGGGGCCGGGTCCCATTGGCCGAGCAAACGGTGGAGCTTTGGCAGGACGTCCTGCGGGTCAATCTGATTGGGCCGTTTCTGTGCATCAAGCACGCCGCGCCCGTCATGGCGGCGGCCGGCAAGGGGTCCATCATTTGCACCGCATCCGTCGCCGCACTGCGCGCCAACGCGGGCGGGCCGCCCTATGCCGCCTCAAAGGCCGGCGTCGTCTCCCTGGTGCAGACCACGGCCAACGAATTGTTCGGCTCCGGCGTGCGGGTCAATGCCATTTGCCCCGGCCTGATCGAAACCGGCATGACCAAACCCACGTTCGACCGGGCCCGCGACCGGGGCACGGCGGGCAAGATCGGCCAGCTCAATCCAACCAGGCGCAATGGCGAGCCCGAGGAAATTGCCAACATGGCGCTGTTCCTGGCCTCCGACGAGGCCTCCTACGTCAATGGCCAGGCCATTGCCGTCGACGGCGGCCTCTCCTCCACACATCCGTTCGTTCCCAAGGGTTAGAACGTGTTGCGCCAGGCGAAACTGACCGCTACAGGATAAACTTCGACAAATCCGCGTTTTTGGCCAGATCGCCCATGTTGTCGCGGACGTAGGCCGCATCGATGGTCACCACTTCGCCAGGGCGGTCGGTGGCGGAGAAGCTGATCTCGTCCAGAATACGCTCCAATATGGTGTGCAGGCGGCGGGCGCTGATGTTTTCCACATTCTGGTTCACCTCCGCCGCCACGGCGGCAATCTCGTCGATGGCGTCGTCGGCGAATTCCAGGGTGACGCCCTCGGTCCCCAACAGGGCGACGTACTGCTTGATCAAGGAGAACTCCGGCTCCAGCAAAATGCGTTTGAAATCTTCCGCGCCCAGGGCCGACAGCTCCACCCGGATAGGCAAGCGGCCCTGCAATTCGGGCAGCAGATCCGACGGCTTGGCCAGATGGAATGCGCCCGAGGCGATGAACAGCACATGGTCGGTCTTGATGGCGCCGTATTTGGTGGAAACCGTGGTGCCTTCCAGCAGGGGGAGGAGATCCCGCTGTACGCCCTCGCGGCTGACATCGCCGCCCGAACGTTCGGAGCGCGCGGTGACCTTGTCGATTTCATCCAGAAAAACGATGCCGTTTTCCTCCACCGCCTGCAGGGCGTCGCGGACCAGGGATTCCTCGTCCAACAGCTTGTCGGATTCCTCCGCCACCAAAACGTCGTAGGATTCCTCCACTGACAGCTTCCGCCGCTTGGTGCGGTCCGCGCCCAAGGCCTTGCCCAGCATGTCGTTGAGATTGATCATGCCCATTTGCGCGCCGGGCATGCCCGGCACATCAAAGGTGGGCATGCCGCCCGTGCCCGTATCGGCCAGATCCAGTTCGATTTCCTTTTCGGCCAATTCACCGCTGCGCAGTTTCTGCCGGAAGGCATCCCGGGTGCTCGCCGAGGCGGTATCGCCGACCAGGGCGTCCAGAACCCGTTCTTCGGCCGCCAGTTCCGCCTTGGCCTGAACCGTCTCCCGGCGCTTTTCCCGCAGCATGGTCAAGGCGATTTCCACCAGGTCACGGATGATCTGTTCCACATCCCGGCCCACATAACCGACTTCGGTAAATTTGGTGGCTTCAACCTTGACGAAGGGCGCATGGGCCAGACGGGCCAGGCGGCGGGCAATCTCGGTCTTGCCGACGCCCGTGGGGCCGATCATCAGGATGTTCTTGGGCATCACCTCTTCGCGCATGTTGCCTTCTAGCTTCATGCGCCGCCAGCGGTTGCGCAGGGCAATGGCCACGGCCCGCTTGGCATCGTTCTGGCCGACGATAAAACGGTCCAATTCGGAGACAATCTCCCGGGGGCTGAATTCAGTCATGCTTGAGAGTTTCCACGGTAATATTTTCATTTGTGTAAACACAGATGCCGGCGGCAATGCTCATGGCCTTGCGCGCGATGTCTTCGGCCCCCATGTGGTCCAGGTCGATCAGGGCGCGGGCCGCGGCCAGAGCGAAGGAGCCGCCCGAACCAATGCCGATCAGGCCGTCTTCGGGCTCCAGCACATCGCCGGTGCCGGTCAGGACCAGAGAGGTACCCGCGTCCGCCACCGCCATCATGGCCTCCAGCCGGCGCAGGTAGCGATCCGTGCGCCAATCCTTGGCCATCTCCACCGCCGCCCGGGTCAGATTGCCGGGGTGCTGTTCCAGCTTGCCCTCCAGGCGTTCAAACAGCGTGAAGGCATCCGCCGTGGCGCCGGCGAAACCGGCGATGATCTTGCCGCCCGATCCGAGGCGCCGGACCTTGCGGGCATTGGCCTTGATCACGGTCTGGCCCAGGCTGACCTGGCCGTCGCCCACCATGACCACGTCATCGCCCTTGCGGACGCACAATATGGTCGTGCCGTACCAGATATCCTCGTTCGAATGTCTCAAGTTTCTCTTCCTCTTCATGCGAACCCATCATGTATGGCGATTTGCACGAGGTTTCAAGCGCCCACTGGCGAATGCCGCCCGGTCCTGGTATACCGCGCCTGCCAGTTGCCACGTACAGTTATTGGGGAGCAGGGCCATGCGCCAGGCGAAGGTGGAGCGAAATACCAAGGAAACGCAGATCTCGGTCGAAGTTAATCTCGACGGCACGGGCGTCTATGATATCGAAACCGGGCTTGGATTTCTGGATCATATGCTGGAGCAGTTCTCCCGCCACAGCCTGATGGACTTGACCGTCCGGACCAAGGGCGATCTGCATATCGACGGCCACCACACCACCGAGGATACCGGGCTGGCCATCGGTCAGGCAATTCGCGAGGCCCTGGGCGACCGCGCCGGCATCATGCGCTACGGCCATGCCATGACGCCCATGGACGAGACCCTGACCCGTGTGGCCCTGGATCTCTCCAACCGGCCCTATCTGATCTGGAAGGTCAAATTCAGCCGGCCGAAACTGGGCGAGATGGACACGGAGTTGTTTCGGGAATGGTTCCAGGCGTTGAGCCAGGCCGCCGGCATCACCCTGCACGTGGAAGTGCTGTATGGCGAGAACAACCATCACATGGTGGAAAGCTGTTTCAAGGGCCTGGCCACCAGCCTGCGCCAGGCGGTGGAGATCGACCCGCGCAAAGCCGGCGCCGTCCCCTCCACCAAGGGCGTGCTGGGCGGCAGCTTGTAAGCCGATGCGCCTTTACACCGTGCAAAACAGGCCCGGGATGGGCGATGCAACGGCGCCGGACGTGGTCTTGATCAAGGAAGGGTTCTGCTGGCCGGCCCTGTTCATGCCGCTGGTGTGGTTGCTCTACCGCCTGCAGTCCTGGGGCCTTGGGGCCTATCTTCTGGCGACGGGCCTGTTGTCGGGCTTGGTCACATTGACGGGCATGGATACGCTGACCGGGCTGTTGTTGTCCTTGGTGTTGTCCTTATTGGTCGCCGCCGTGGCCAACGACTGGCGGCGCTGGCGTCTTGGCGCCAAGGGTTATGAATTCGTCACCGTTGTCGCGGCCAGCGACCTGAGCCACGCCGAAGAGATATTCTTTCACCAGATATGGCGCCAGGGAGATCAAGGCGAACCGGCGGTGGTGACACCCATGACGCCCCCCGTCACGCCGCTGCCGGCCAGCCGCCTGACCCCCTTCGCCACGCCTTTCGACCCGGTCTAGTACCCTCTATCGGGATAGGATGATACGTATGACGGATTTGCAGGTCTCTTCGGCAAGGAGCGTGGTTCGCCGTGATGCTGGCGCATCACAAGAGCCGCGTGACGCAGCCCGAGGGGCGTGCAAATCCGCCCTTCGGGTCGCCCATTCGGGTCTTTCGGCGGCGTCGCCGTCGCTTGACGATGTCCCGCATCGCCTGCGCAACGCCTCCTACCCGAAAGACCCGACTGGGCGATCAGACGTATCATCCTATCCCGATAGAGGGTACTAGGGGCTGTCATGCGTGTCGCCATTGTCGACTATGGCTCCGGCAACCTCTGCTCCGCCGAAAAGGCGTTCGAGAAGGCCGGCCGGGAGCATGCAACGCATGTGGCCGTCGTGGTCACCTCCGACGCCGACGTTGTGGCCAAGGCCGACCGCGTCGTCTTGCCGGGTGTCGGCGCCTTCGCTGATTGCCGGCGGGGCCTGGGCGCCGTCGACGGCATGGTGGAGGCTTTGGCGGAGGTCGCGCTGAAAAGGGCCCGGCCGTTTCTGGGTATCTGCGTCGGCATGCAATTGCTGGCCGAACGGGGCCTGGAATACGGTACCCATGACGGCCTGGGCTGGATTGGCGGCGAGGTGCGCGCCATCGAGACCGGCGATCCCCGCCGCAAGGTGCCGCATATGGGCTGGAACGCCCTTAATGTCGCGGAAAGCCCGGCGAATTTGTTCGCCGGCATCGAGGGGGGCTCTTTTGTCTATTTCGTGCATTCCTATGGCTTCGTCCCAACCGATCCGGCCCATGTCATGGCCACGGTCGACTACGGCCCCACAATTGTCGCCGCATTGGGCCGGGACAACATTGTCGGCACGCAGTTTCATCCCGAGAAGAGCCAGGCCGTGGGCCTGAAATTCATTGCCAACTTTCTTGCCTGGTCACCATAAAATGCATCTCTATCCCGCCATTGATCTGAAAGACGGCAATTGCGTGCGCCTGCTGCGCGGCGAAATGGATGCCGCGACCATTTTCAATAATGATCCCGCCGCCCAGGCCCGCAGCTTTCAGGATGCCGGCTGCAAATGGCTGCATCTGGTGGACCTGAACGGCGCCATCGAGGGCCGGCCCGTCAACGGCGCGGCAGTCTCGGAGATTTTGGCGGCCGTGGATATCCCCGTACAATTGGGTGGCGGCATCCGCGACGAGGAAACGGCGCTGGGCTGGCTGGAAGCCGGCATGCACCGGGTCATCATCGGCACCCTGGCACTGCGCGAGCCGGACCGGGTGGCTGATCTGTGCCGCCGTCATCCCGGCAAAATCGCCATCGGAATTGACGGCCGGAAGGGCCAGGTCGCCGTGGAGGGCTGGGTGGAGCAATCCGAGATGCCGGTGATCGAGCTGGCCCGCCACTTCGAAGGTGCGGGTGCCGCGGCCATCATCTACACCGATATCGACCGCGACGGCGCCATGCAGGGCCACAACGTTGCCGCCACCGCCGCATTGGCCGATGGCTTGAGCACGCCGGTCATCGCCTCTGGCGGGGTGACAAACCTGGATGATTTGGCGGCGTTGAAGGCGGAAGCGGGGAAAGGCATCGACGGCGTCATCGTCGGCCGGGCGCTGTATGATGGCGCCTTTGACGTCGCGGAGGCCTTGGCTGCCTTATGTTGACCAAACGCGTCATACCCTGCCTGGACGTGAAGGACGGCCGCGTCGTGAAGGGCGTCAATTTCGTTGACCTGGTGGACGCGGGCGATCCCGTGGAACAGGCCAAAATCTATGATGCGGCCGGGGCCGATGAACTGACCTTTCTTGACATCACCGCCTCGTCCGACAACCGGGAGACCATCTATGACGTGGTCCGGGCCACGGCGGAGCATTGTTTCATGCCGCTCACGGTGGGCGGCGGCGTGCGGGTGGTGGAGGATGTACGCCGGCTGCTGCTGTCGGGCGCCGACAAGGTCTCCATCAACACGGCGGCCGTGAACCGTCCAGAATTCGTGCGGGAGGCGGCGCGCAAGTTCGGCGATCAATGCATTGTCGTCGCCATTGATGCGAAACGGGACGGCAGCGGCGGTTTCGAGGTCTTCACCCATGGCGGCCGCAATCCCACGGGGATCGAGGCGGTCGGCTGGGCCCGGCGCATGGCCGAATTGGGAGCGGGGGAAATCCTGCTCACCTCCATGGACCGGGACGGCACCAAGGCGGGCTTCGACACGGCGCTGACCCGCGCCGTGGCGGATGCCGTCCCCG
Organism: Alphaproteobacteria bacterium; assembly: GCA_046582635.1. Classification (GTDB taxonomy): domain Bacteria; phylum Pseudomonadota; class Alphaproteobacteria. The sequence goes on along the minus strand of JAYGEA010000024.1, from coordinate 24,761 downwards.
TGCCCGTGGTCGCCTCGGGCGGTGTCGGCACCCTTGCTCACATGGTGGACGGTATCACCATAGGCCATGCGGATGCGGTTCTGGCCGCCTCGATCTTTCATTTTGGCGTATTCTCCATCAACCAAGTGAAACAGGCCATGCGGGCGGCGGGACTGCCGGTGCGGATGCCCTTGGATCTTGGCGGCTAATATGGCGACCCTGTATCTGCTGCGCCATGGCAACGCCGGTTTTGGCGGCCCGGATACGGATGATCATGACCGCGCCCTCAACCCAGCCGGCAGGCGCGCCAGCCTGGCCATGGGGCGCCACATTTCGCGCCGGCTGGCCAACAGCGGCGCGTCCTTGGACCTTGTGCTCTGCTCGACGGCGGCGCGCACGCGGCAGACCTGGGACTGCCTTGCCGCCTGTCTGGACCACCCAGCCCCCATCGAATTCGAACCGCCGCTGTATCTGGCCGGCGTGGTGGCCCTGCATCAGCGGATCCGCGCCCTGCCCGAAAGTGCCGAAAGGGTGATGCTTATCGGGCACAATCCGGGCCTGCACGAAGCGGCGCTGTTTTACTGCGGCGGGCGCGGGGATGTTGTGCTAAGTCAACTGCAGCTGGAATTTCCACCCGCCGCGCTGGCGGTTCTGCGGTTCGAACAGCCGTGGAGCGGCGTTGCCGGACAGGCTGGCGGATTGCGGGAATTCGTTACGCCAAGAGACCTCTAAACCAACGGAAGCGATCTCCCATGTCAGAGTCAGAAATGCCAGAGCCAGAAATATCAGAGTCAGAAACAGCCGAACAGCGTCGGGGCAGCGAAATCCTCGACGATCTTTTCGCGGTTATCGAACAACGGCGCGGCGCCGATCCCGCCGAATCCTGGACCGCCAAGCTGTTGGACAAGGGCGTGGCGAAGATCTGTCAAAAGTTGGGCGAGGAAGCAACCGAAACCGTGGTCGCCGCCCTGGCCGAAACCCACGAGGATCTGTTGGAGGAAAGCGCCGATCTGCTTTACCACCTGCTCGTCCTCTGGGCCGCCAAGGGGGTAAGGCCGGACGAGGTTTACGAGGTCCTACAGCGCCGGCGTATCAACTCGGACATCAAGAAGAAGAAGCAAAGAAAAAACCAGAAGAAATAGGTTCCGCCATGTACGATCAGACCAACATCTTCGCCAAAATTCTGCGCGGCGAAATTCCCTGCAAGAAAGTCCACGAAAACGACCACGCCCTGGCCTTCCACGACATCAATCCGCAGATGCCCGTGCATGTGCTGGTCATTCCCAAGGGACCCTACACCAATTTGGAAGACTTCAACGCCGGCGCCAGCCTGGAAGAGATGGGCGGCTTCATGCGTGCGGTTGCCGAAACCGCCAACCTGGTGGGCGTGGCGCAATCAGGTTACCGACTGATCGCCAACAACGGTCCCGACGGGCACCAGGAAGTGCCCCATTTCCATGTCCATATCTTCGGCGGCCGGCCGATCATGGGCCGCATGATCAAGGCGCAGGATTAAAAATTGTCAAGCTTGATCCGGGCCATTCCCTGTCGGGCGGTTGCCGTGCCGGCCTACAATAAATGCCCGGAGCGATCTTTTTTCGTGCGCAAATAGAATTCGTTGTGCACATTGGAGGGGAACTTGTGCGTCACCCGCTCGCTGACCGTGATGCCGCAGGCTTCCAGCCCGGCCACTTTATCGGGGTTGTTGGTCAACAGGCGCACATTCGAGAAGCCCAACAGCCCCAGCATTTGCGCAGCGGGCAGAAAGACCCGTTCGTCGGCATCGAAGCCAAGGCGCAAATTGGCCTCGATGGTATCGAAACCTTCCGCCTGCAGACTATAGGCCCGCAGCTTGTTCATCAGCCCAATACCCCGGCCTTCCTGGGCCAGATACAGCAGGACACCGCTGCCCTGTTCCGCCATCAGGGCAATGGCGCCGCGCAACTGTTCGCCGCAGTCGCATTTGAGCGAGCCCAGCAGATCACCGGTGAAGCATTCCGAATGCAGCCGCGTCAGCACGGGGCCATGGCGGTCGGGGTCGCCGACGATGATGGCCAGATGTTCGATGCCGCCGTCGGCCGGGCGAAAGGCCACCATGCGGCAGTTTTCCGCCCCCGACAGGGGCACCGGCGCCTCCGCCACTTGTTTCAGGGTCAGGGCGGCGGAGGCTTCGTAATCGGCAATCTGCGCCGTGGTCACGGTTAGATATTGTTGTTCGGCGGTGTAAAGATCGGTCTCGTCGGTGATCGGCACCACCACGGCCGAGGGCAGCAACCGCGCCGCCTTGGTCAGTTGCACCGCTGCGATTTCCGTTTCGTGCGGGGGCCGGCGGTCCCGTCGAAAGGGCCCGCGCAGGGGCTGGGACAAATCGGTGCTGCCATCGGCCAGGGTTTGCACCAGGCCCACATCGGTATCCTTATCCACCGGTAACAAGATCACGCCGGTACCGCTGGGTTTGATATGCAGAGCCCGGGCCCGGCTTTCCGTCAACACCAGGACGGCCGTGTTCTGGCTGTCCACTCCACCCAGCGCCCCACTGAGTGCCCAATTGCACAGATCTGCCAGACTATCGGGACTGGCCTGTTCCGCAGCCAGGGCCAGGGCATTATCGCCGTCATCGGATTCCAACAGCACCGGGCGGCCGCGCCGCATCTCGGCGATGGCCCGGTCGACGGCGATGACATTGTTATCCGTGGCGCGCATGATCGAAGGGGAACATATACCGCGCCGGCAAACCATACCAGCCAGATTGGCGACATCTTTGCCGAAATTATCTAGCCTGAATATGCCGGGGGTCCAGATGTTTTGGTGGCAAAGGCAGCTGTTTTGTCGCCGTCATGGATGGCCGTTCGTTGACAACATCGAACCGCGCGGCCAAGGATGGACTGTCATCACGCCACGCCGTCTCGAAGTGATCCAGAGTGCGGGACACCTTGGTTTCCTGACGGGCGGCCCAACCGGGCCAGCAATACTCATCCGGCCGTATCTGGATTTCTATCAATCGATTAGACCGTCGCGTCCATCAAGCCCTGCGCCAGGGCCTGTAATTGCAAAACCCGCCAACGTTCCGGACCCAAATCAGGCAGCAACGCTGCTTCGGGGGCAAGCGATGTGAGGTATTCACAAATTAATGTAGAATCGATCAGCGTCGTGCCTTCGCGGCTGATCAAGGTCGGCATCTTGCCCAAGGGATTGTTACGGGAGACCTCTTCGTCACCATCACCAATCCAGACGCTGTCGATAGGCTTCACCCGCTCGATCTCATCGTTAAGCCCTGCCTTGATCGCAGTGACCACAACCTTGCGCACATAGGGGCTGGCTGGTCCGAAATAGAGTTTCATGGGGTGTCCTCCGTTCCAAGGGTTCAGGCCGGCACGCCGGCCTTGGCCAGTCCATCGAGATACAGCGTCAATTGCCCCGGCTGTTGTAGAAAATAGAACTTCTTCCTGGCCAATGCCTGGGTAAAGGCCGGGTTTTTCTTTAACAATTCGGCCGTGGCCCGCCGGGCCGCCGGGCCTTCACCGAGATGGCCCAAGGCAGCGGCCCGATGCGCATGGGCCCAATATTTGCAATGGGGGAAGGTCATGGCCTGTTTCGACCAATCGACTGCCCTGACGAAGTTTTCCGCGAACAGATGGGTCAGTGCGCCATAGCTCAGAAAGGCCCAACGGTTCGGATGGCGGGGGCCAAGCCGTAAGGCCTTCTCAAACTGTGCCATGGCGGCGGCGTATTGACCGTCAAGGTTCAGGGCATCGCCCATGCCGCAATAGATCCCCGCCTGGTTCGGGTTCAGGACCATGGCTATCTGGGTCTCGCGCATCAGTTTGCCATGTTCGCCTTGCGCCAGGTAGACCCGTGCCAACCGCATATGAAAATCGGCGTTCTGATCATCAATCCGCACGGCCCGTTGCGCGGCTTCCAGGGCCCGTTCGAACTGGGCCGCCGTCGGCTCGGCATCGAAATAGAACGTCGCATAGACAGAGGCATAGGACCACTAGGCCAGGCCTTAGCCAAATTGGTCATCAATTTCCATGCTGCGGGCAAACAAACGCTGGCTTTCCAAATGGTCGTGCGAAGTGGATTTGAGAAAATGGGTCATGCCGAGGTGATAGCAATCCCATGCGCCCGTCCTCGGGTTGGCTTGACGCAGCACCCGTTGACGCTCGGATGTGCCGACTTCGATATCTATATGACTGGCGATCCTGGTGGTGATTTCGTCCTGGACCCCGAATATATCGCCCAACTGTCCGTCATAACTTTCCAACCAAATATATTCACGACTGGCCGTGGCGGTCATTTGCACATTGATCCGCAAACGGTCGCCGGCCTTGCGTAAAGTGCCGGTGAGCAGATAGTTCGCGTTGGCCTCCACCACCTGGCCATCTTCGACCATGGCGAAACGACCGGCACTGACCATGTTCGCGGCGTTGATCACGGACAGCCAGCGATGACGCAACAATGCCGCGATGATGTCCTGGGTGATACCGGCGGTGATATGGGCCTGGCCGGGCTCGCTGCTCAGGTTCTCCAACGGCATGATCACGATCGTCGGTTTCTTCGTCCGCTTCGGGCTGTCCCGTTCTACTCCAGGTGATGGGGCAGGGCCGCCACGTTTGCTGCTGATCTCGTCGAATAAAGCGGCTGTTTGCCGGCTTGGCAAAATACCCATCTCGCGCTCCAGCAGATCACGGCACCTCTCGAACTGTTTCAGGGCTGCATCATCCCGGCCCTAGGCCGCGTAGGTACGAATGAGGGCCCGGTGTGCCGGTTCATTGATCGCTTCCAGTTCCAGCAGGCGCAAGGCCAGGGCGATGGTTCGCGGCTTGTCATCAGCGGCCTCAAGACCGGCTTCCAGCAGGGAAACCGCCAACCCCCGCAATCTCTCCCGCATCGGCCGCAGCCATGCCTCAAAGTCCTCCTCCTTCAGGCGGATACCTTCCAAAAGGTTGCCGCGATAGAGCGCCAAGGCCCGGTCCCCGTCTCCCGCAGAGGGAGATGCGGCAAGAGTTTCAAAGGCTTCGGCGTCAAGTTCGACCCTTTGGCCATTGACGGCAAGGTGATCCGGCCCGGCCTGGAGGCAATCCCAAAATGGTCCCAAGCCCTTGCGGATGGCGGCCAGGGCCTGACGCACACTCGCCTGCGCCTGCTTTTCGCCACGATCTCCCCAAAATAGTACCGCCAGTTTCTCGCGCGTCAGGCCCAGGTCTCCAGCCAAGACAATGGCTGCCAATACGGTACGGTTTTTCCGGGTCAACGCTAGCTCGGCGCCGGTTTCATCAAGAAACGAAAGGGCGCCCAGGACACGGATTTTCAGTTTGCTCATGGTTTCACCATGGAGGAATTTCAGGAAAATTCATTCAACCAATAAAAATTTACAGGAATTTTACTCTGCGCCATACGGCAATTTTATCCCCTCGCGCGAAACTGTGGTTCAAAAGCTGTCGTTCACGGGACCGAGAAACCTGAAATAAGGAAGGGCAAGAAAATGGCAAACGGATCAACCGGAAAATTCCTGCACGGCCAGATGGCACACGTGGTGGCCCTGGAGGCGGATGTGCAGGCCGCGCTTGAGGCGCTGTCGACGAACACCCATCCAGGCATCACGGCCATGGCTAATGATATTGCCGCATTGACCCAAGGTCAGGGGGCGGCACTTGCCGATCATTTGCAGGCCATCGGGGGCGGCGGCGCGGCGGCGGCTGAATATGACGATGCCCTTGGGCCGCTGCGGACAGCGGTCATCAAGGTCTTGACCGGATATGCCACATTGCAGGTGCTGACCCGGCGTCATGGCCATGGCTCTCCCACTCCCAATGGGGAAACGGACGACCTTGGCCAGAAGAACCGGCAAAACCATGTCAAGGCCCTGCAGGACATCAATCAATTGAGCCATGACATCGTGCTGTGGGAGCTGGATCGGACAGATCATCCCTGCCAATGCCCTTGTCCCAGTTGCAGCCTTGGGGTTTGCCTGTGCGCCGTCTCCAGCCGCGCCGTGCAGCGGGCGGCCTGGGGAGAAGGAGCAGCGGTCAAGGAAGCCGGGGTGTTCGTGCATTCCCCGCCACCCGGCAGCGCCGCCGCCCAGGGCGGATTGCGTCACGGCAACGTCATCGTGACGGCCGACGGCCAGGAGGTGGATGTGTTTTCCACCTTGCAAGGTGTGGTCAAGGGGCACGCATCGGGCGAGACCATCGCGCTCTCGGTGCGGCGCAATGGGGGCGCCCCGACCGATGTCACCGTCATTCGCAACTGACAACCAGTAACCACCAAGGAGGTCTAAGCATGTCGAGAACCTAATACCTGCCGCGATGTCGGCGCCGATTGCGATTGGAAAACCAGTGCCGATACCGATGACGGCGTCATGGCCGCCATCCAGGCCCATGCCACCGAGGTCCACCCGGACGTCGAATTGACGCCGGAACTGGTGGACATGGTCCGCGCCGCGATCAAGGACGGCTAAAACCCCGACGCTAAATCGCCAAATAACCGCCATCCACGGGCACTTCAATGCCGGTGATGTAGGAGGCTTCATCGCTGGCCAGGAACAGGTTGGCGTGGGCCACTTCCTCCACACCGCCCTCGCGGCCCATGGGGATGGCGGCGATCATCTGTTTCCGTATCGCCGGATCGGCGCTGAGCATGGAGGTACGCATGGGCGGCATGATGCCCGGATGCACGGAATTGACCCGGATGCCGTCCTTGGCGAATTGCACCGCCGCCGACTTGGTCGCCAGGCGCACCGCGCCCTTGGCCGCGTTGTAGCCCATGTGCACATAGTCCTGCCCCACGAAGCCGGAGATCGACGAGATATTGACGATGGAACCGCGCCCGGCCTTTTGCATCACCGGAATGACCGCCCGCATCCCGAGGAACACGCCCTTGGCGTTGATATTCATCTGTTGATCCCAGGTCTCGATATTCAGCTTATCGGGATGGCTGCCGCTGACGCCGGCGTTGTTGATCAGAATATCGATCCGGCCAAAGGCGGCCAGGGTGTCGGCCACGACGGCGTCCCAATCCGCTTCGCTGCTTACGTCCAGCTTTTGATAGCGGGCGGTGCCGCCCGCTGCGGTGATCCGCTCGACGATTTGGCCGCCTTCGTCCGACAATAGGTCCGTGACCACGACGGATGCCCCTTCACCGGCAAAAATCAGCGCCGTGGACGCCCCCATGCCCGACGCCGCGCCGGTAATGATCGCAACCTTGTTTTCCAATCGCATGTCTCTACTCCTTTTCAAATTTCCCATTCTCGGGGATATCGCGCGGATTTCATATGGGTTTCAAAGTATTACCCCTGCCTGACGCAAACCGTGGATCATGGAACTCTTTAACAAATGCTCCCGGGCCAGGGCCGGGTTGGCGGCGATTTTCTGCATTTCGGCCAGGGAGCGGGCCCGGGCGGCGGGGTCTTTTTCGGTCATGCGTTTTCGGTTGCGGTCGGCCTGTTGCAAAATGGCGCTTTCCACCACGGGGCGGCGCTGGCGGGTGTATTGATCCAGCAGAGCCTGATCGGCGCCGCGCCAGACCAGGGCCAGCTTGTCCGCCAGATTAAAGGCGTCGTGAATGCCGCCGTTCAGGCCCATGCCGCCCGACGGGCTGGACAAATGCGCCGCATCGCCCACCAGCAGGACGCGGCCCCGTCGGAAATTCGTCACCAGACGCTGATGCACCCGATAGGGCCGGCGGTCGACGATCTCGTAGGCCGTGGGGTTCGGGTATATTTCGTTCAGTTGCGCCTGAACCCGGCTCTCCTCGACGGCCTCCTTAAAGGTTAGATCAGGGTCGTAATACAGGCTGCAACGCCAGAAATCCTTGAGCCGGAGCAGGGAGAAGTTGCCCTCCGGGCTCCAGCAGTAATTCACATTCGACAGACCTTCAATATGCTCTTCAAAGGGATAGGTGGTGGAAACCAGCACCGTGGTTTCCGGGTAGGTCATGCCCTCGAAGGGGAGGTCCAGGGCCTGGCGCACGAAACTGCCCGCCCCATCGGCGCCGATAACGAAGCGCCCTTGGTAGGTTTCCCGTTCACCGCCATGGTCAACCGTGACGGCGGCCCGGTCGTCTTCTTGTTGCAGCTCAACAACCGGGCAGTTGAAGCGAATGTCGACCAGATCGCTGCCGGTCAGCCGGTCGGCCAGGATACGGGCCAGCTTCGCCTGTTCGCATTGCAACCGATAGGGATGTCCGGTGTGGTCCGCGATCACGGACAGATCGAACACCGCCTTCTCGCCGCCCGGATGCATGCGGATTTGCCAATGCGGACAGATCAGACCCTGTTCGATCAACGGCGCCGAAATGCCAAAGGGCGCCAGCATATCAAGCGTGGGAGGGTGAAAGGTGGAGGCACGCAGATCGTCGCTGATGCCGCCCTCGGCCTCGAACAGCAGAACGGGAATATCGTGTTCCGCCAGCAACATGGCCGTGGCCAGTCCCACCGGCCCGGCGCCCACGATAATGACCCGGTCGATCAATATTTCCACTCCGCGACCATTCCACACCCAATCCGCGCCCTTGCGTCCCTGCCCGAACAATAGTCCAATGTGCCATGATGACAACGACCCGACAAAAAACCGCCTACGGCGCCAAGGGCCTGATAGGCCTTCTGACGCCGCAAGCCAATACCACGGTGGAGCCCGAATTCGCCATTCTTTGCCCGGCCGGCGTCGCCTTTATCACCGCCCGCATGGTCAGTAACAAGGACGGCATGGAAGCGCGTCTGTTGGATTATGCGGAGACCGTCGAGGCCACGTCGGCGCAGTTCGCCAACGCCCCTATTGATGCCCTGGCAATGGGCGTAACCGGCCCGTCATACCTGATCGGGCAGGCGGTGGAAGACGCCCTGGTGGAACGCATCGCGGTTGCGCGCGGCCTGCCCCTGATCACAACCGCAAGGGCCGTTTGCGATGCGCTCGCATTGCTGGAGGCCCGGACCATTACGCTGCTGTCGCCCTATCCGGAAAGTCTGACCGCCAAGAGCGCCGAATACTGGGCTTCGCGCGGCTTCACGGTCCATGAAATCGTGCAACTGCAAACCGATGGAGACAGTTTTCATCCGATTTATGCCATGCCCGCCGACGCCGCCATGGCGGCACTTGGGGCCGTAAAAAATAATGGTACGGATGCCATTGTCATGCTGGGGACTGGCATGCCGACGCTGGCGCCCCTTGCCGCCAGTGTTGGCTGGGATGGACCGCCAGTGCTCTCGAGCCTGTTCTGCCTGGCCTGGCGGTCCGTCGTAGCGGCCGCCGGCGTGCCGCCGGATCGATCAAGCCTGGAAAACTGGATGTCGGGGGGCCATTGGCGCCGAACCGTCGCGGATTAGGCGAAATCCCCGGCCAGGGCCTGGCGGGCCGCCTCGGGCAACACGGCCATGTGGGCATATTCGGGGTGGTCGATGGCGGCCACGATGCGGGCGCCGGGCTGTCGGAATGCGACGATCTGAGCCGGCGTGAAAGGGAAATGCAAAAAATGGATCGATGAGGTCTTGCCATCCGCCCGGGTACGCTCGATGCCATCCTCCACATCCGCCACGCCTTGAATTTTTTCAGCCCCGATCTCCAGCCTGACCATATGTTCCACGCCGCCCATGCGGGCCAATTGCCGTGTCCGGCGGTCGGGGTCGGCGATTTCAAACATCAGGGTGGCGACCAATTCCGAACCCTGGGGGATCAGCGGGTTGTAGGCGGACAGCTCATCGGCGATCTGTGCCTCGCCGCCCTTTTCGATCCACAGCATTTCCTGGACCTGGGACAACATGGTCTCGTAATTCTCGAAATAAAACGCCGCCACGGGCCCGACCTCAAGGCGGCGGTGGCGTTTTAAGTCGATCACGGCGCGGCGGCGCTGGGGACGTTCGGCGCCATAGATCTCCATGGGCGTGATGTCGTCGCGGTCAATGCTGCGTTTGGGGCTCAACCCTCTATCTCCTGCAAACCATAAGCCTGTGCCAACAATAATATGGGATGGGCGGCGGTGCGGGGCACCTCCGGATTTTCAGGTGGGGCCAGGCGCTCCATGCCCTGACGCAGATGGCTGGCGGCCAGAGGGCATTCGGAAACCACCCAAGGCCTGTCCGCCTTCAGGGTCAGACGGGCCGCGGGCTTGCCGACCTTCAGGGCGACATCGAAATTCTGTTCCATGATGCCCCAGGCCCCGCCGTGGCCGGAGCAACGCTCCACCACCGTGACATCCGTATCCGGGATCAGGCGCAACATCTCCGCCCCCTTGGCGCCCATGTTCTGGGCCCGGGCATGGCAGGCCAGGTGCAGGGTGACACCGCCTTCCAAGGGTGTCAGGCCATCCGCCAGGCCGTCCTCCTTGGCCAGGGCGACGATATATTCGGTGATGTCATAGGTGTTTTCGGACAGCCGGGCCACATCCTCGTTGTCGGGCAGCAGCAGGGGCCATTCGAACTTCAACATCAGGGCACAGGATGGCACCAGGGCGATCACCGCGTGGCCCCGGTCGATCCAGCCGGCCATCTCGGCGGCGATTTTCCGGGCGTTCTTGGCCACCTGTTCCAGGTTGCCCTGCTCCCACTGCGGCATGCCGCAACAGGCGGGATAGACCATTTGGGTCTCAACGCCGTTTCGGGCCAGGACCGCACGGGCCGCCGTGCCCATGGCGGGTTCGTTGTAATTGGCGAAACAGGTGGCGTAGATCACCACCTTGCGGCCGTGACCCGGCGCGGTTGTGTCAATCGCGGGGCTGTCGGCGGCGCGGTCCATCAGGGTCTTGCCGTGGTACTTCGGCAGCGCGGCCTCTCGATGAATGCCGCCCACGTCGGCCAGCACTTTGCGCATGCCGAAGTTGCCTTCCGCCGTGGCCCAATTGGCCAGGCCCGGCGCCAACCCGGCCCATTTGCCGTTGCGGTCGGTCTTGGCCAGTTGCGTCTCGCGGAAGCTTTTTTCGCCGCGGGCCTGTTCGGCGGCCCGGTAGCGCAGCATCAAATGGGGGAAGTCCAGGTCGAATTCATGGGGCGGCACGTAGGGGCATTTGGTCATAAAGCACATGTCGCAGAAGGTGCAGGCATCGACCACGGATTTGAAACCGGCGGACTCCACGCTGTCCGGTTCGCCCGACGGGCTGTCGTCGATCAGATCGAACAGGCGGGGGAAGCTGTCGCACAGATTAAAGCAGCGCCGGCAGCCGTGGCAGATATCGAACACCCGGCGCAACTCGGCATCGATCTTGCCAGCGTCGAAGAAGTCCGGATCGGTCCAGGGAATGGGATGGCGGGTCGGCGCCTCGAGACTGCCTTCCTTACTCATCGCGGCCTGCCCTCTATATTTTTGGCGTGATACAGGAATGAAAGAAGGGGGAACCCATGCGGCACCCCCTTCTTGGTCACTATCCGACGTGTTCTAGTCGTCGAGCGTATCGAGGGCCTTTTGGAACCGGCCGGCGTGGCTTTTCTCGGCCTTGGCCAGGGTCTCGAACCAATCGGCGATCTCGTCCAAACCTTCCTCGCGGGCGGTGCGGGTCATGCCGGGATACATGTCGGTGTATTCATGGGTCTCACCGGCAACGGCCGCCTTCAAATTCAGGTTGGTGGGGCCAATGGGCTCTCCCGTCGCCGGATCACCGGTTTCTTCCAGGAACTCCAGATGGCCGTGGGCATGGCCGGTTTCACCTTCCGCGGTGGAGCGGAAGACGGCGGCCACGTCATTGTAGCCTTCCACGTCGGCCTTTTGCGCGAAATACAGATAACGCCGGTTGGCCTGGCTTTCACCGGCAAATGCGTCTTTTAAGTTCTGTTCGGTTTTGGTTCCCTTGATCGACATATCCTGACCTCCTTGTTGTCACGAATGGTTTGTTTATTTCGTTCTTTTGCCGGATTAAAAATCCGGACCGCAGGTGCCTGACGGCCCTTTATCCCTTGCCTATCCATATGGAAAAACCACGGCGCGCGTCAAGCTATTTTAGAATGATCCCAAATTATTTGCTGCCGCGCAGACGCACCACCACATCGACCCGGAACAGGGAGGCGCCCGCCGGCAGAATAGTTGGTGAAATATCATTGATTTGCCGGTTGATCCGATCATGGGGGATATCCGCGATTTCGCCGCTATCCTCGAAGTAAAAATGGTGATGATCCGAAATATTGGTATCGAAGTACGACTGCGGCCTATCCACAATGACCTGACGCAACAGACCGGCGTCGGTGAAACGATGCAAGGTATTGTAAACCGTGGCCAGAGAGACCTTGATGCCGGCCATCCGGGCCCGTTCAAACAAGGTTTCCGCCGTCACATGCTGATTGCCATGGCCAAACAACAGACGCGCCAGAGCCAAGCGCTGGCGGGTCGGACGCAAGCCGGCCGCGCGCAGGTTTTCGACATTGGTAAGGTCAGGTTCCATATTCACCCCTTATTCACCACCGTTGATATTTCGCCAATCCGGGCAAATTGTCTTGTCTTTTTAATCATAGTTCAAGGAGACGAGATAACAAGTTGATGACGCACGAAATATTGCCTTTTGTTAAATGGCCGGCGGCCCCGGGGCGACGAAGGAATGGGTTTGTGGTGATTAGGTTTGTGGCGCGCGGAATTTCGGTTAGACTGCATCATCTCGGGTGGCCACGCCCGGCCCGGTTCTTTGGAAAATATTCTAATGATTGTAATGGTTTAGCCGGTGACTGACAGTTTTGAATTTAAGGCGAAAGCCAGCTATGAACAGGCTGAGTTGTTGGAATGCGGCCATGGCCGCCTGTTTGGCCCCGGCAATGCCCTGCTGCCCCTGCCGCCCATGCTGATGCTGGATCGCATCACCTCGATCACCATGGACGGCGGCGCCCACGGCAAGGGCCAGGCCCAGGCCGAATTCAACATTACGCCGGATCTGTGGTTTTTCGAATGTCATTTCGCATCCGACCCGGTCATGCCCGGTTGCCTGATGCAGGATGCGCTGTGGCAGTTATTGGGCTTTTTTGCCGGCTGGTGCGGCCTGCCGGGCAGGGGCCGGGCCATCAGTTGCGGCAAGATCAAGCTGTCGGAACAGGTATTGCCGGCCAACAAACTGCTGACGATTGAATTGGACATCAAACGGGTCATCAACCGCCGTCTTGTTCTGGCCGTGGCGGACGCGAAAGCCAAAATCGACGGCACACTGGCGCTGGAAGCCGAAGATTTACGGGTCGCCTTGTTTTGATCATTATTGAGCGTCATTGTCCCGCATCGGGATCCGCATCGGGATATAGCAAAGAATTTCAAAGGGATTGCCATGCGTAGAGTTGTCGTCACCGGACTGGGGATCATCTCCTCCATCGGCAATACCAAGGACGAGGTCGCCGCATCCCTGCGGGCGGGCCGTTCGGGCATCGTCGCCGAACCGGGATATGCGGAATACAAATTCCGCTCTCAGGTCGCGGGCACATTGAAGATTAAACTGGCGGACCATATCGACCGCAAGGCCTTGCGCTTCATGGGCGACGGCACGGCCTATAACTACCTGGCCATGCAACAGGCCATTGCCGATTCCGGCCTGGAGGAGAGCGATATCTCCAACGAGCGCACGGGCATCATCGTCGGCTCGGGCGGGCCGTCCACTTCGAACCAGGTTTGGGCGGCGGACACGGCGCGGGAAAAGGGCGCCAAGCGGATCGGCCCCTATATGGTCACCCGGTGTATGTCCTCCACCACCTCCGCCGTGCTGGCGACCCAGTTCAAGATCAAGGGCCTGAATTATTCCATCGTCTCGGCCTGTTCCACCTCCGCCCACTGCATCGGCAATGCGACGGAACAGATGCAGTTCGGCAAGCAGGATGTGATGTTCGCCGGCGGCGGCGAAGAACTGCATTGGACCCTGTCGGTGCTGTTCGACGCCATGGGGGCCATGTCCTCGAAATACAACGACACGCCGGAACGGGCCTCGCGGCCTTATGACGTGGACCGGGATGGTTTCGTCATCTCGGGCGGCGGCGGCCTGATCGTGCTGGAGGAGTTGGAGCACGCCAAGGCACGGGGCGCCAAGATCTATGCCGAATTGGCTGGTTATGGCGCCACCTCCGATGGCCATGACATGGTGCAGCCATCGGGCGATGGCGCGGTGCGCAGCATGCGCCAGGCCCTGGCCACGGCCACCAAACCGATCAGCTACATCAATGCCCATGGCACCGGCACCCCGGTGGGCGACCCGCCGGAAATGGGCGCGGTACGCGAAGTGTTCGGCGACCATATGCCGCCCATCGCCTCGACCAAATCCCTGACCGGCCATGCCCAGGGCGCGGCCGGGGTGAACGAGGCGATCTATTCCCTGCTCATGATGGAGGGGGATTTCATCGCCGCCTCGGCCAATATCGAAAATCTCGACCCGGCCTTTGAAGGCATCCCCGTGGCCCGCGATCTTGTGGAAAACGCCGGGCTGCAGTCGGTGATGTCCAACAGCTTCGGCTTTGGCGGCACCAACGCCACTTTGATATTTGACCGGTTTGAAGGCTAACGGCGGGGCACGACATGACGGACGGCGCGAAAAACCAACGGCCAAAGAACCAATTGATGGCGGGCAAGCGCGGCCTGGTGCTGGGCATTGCCAATGACCATTCCATCGCCTACGGCATTGCCCGCGCCCTGCATGGCGCCGGCGCGGAACTGGCCCTGACTTATCAGGGCGAGAGTTTCCAAAAACGCGTGACGCCCATCGCCCAAGAGCTGGATTGCGATCTGCTGATGCCCTGCGATGTGACCGATCCCCACAGCCTGGATGCGCTGTTCGCGGCCATCAAGGAAAAATGGGGCAATCTCGATTTTCTGGTCCACGCCATCGCCTATTCCGACCGGGCGGAATTAACCGGCCGGTACCTGGACACCAGCCGGGAGAATTTTGTTCAGACCCTCAGTATTTCCTGCTTTTCCTTCACCGATCTGGTGCGGCGCGCCTCTGAATTGATGCCCGATGGCGGCGCCATGGTGACCATGAGTTTCCTTGGTGCCCATCGGGTGATGCCGTCCTACAACGTCATGGGCGTGGCCAAGGCGGCCCTGGAAACCTCCGTGCGGTATCTGGCCGAGGATCTGGGCAAGGACAATATCCGGGTCAACGCCATCTCCGCCGGCCCCATGCGGACCCTGGCGGGCGCCGTCATCGCCGATGGCCGCTATGTGCATAAATACGCCAGCGAACATGCCCCTCTGCCCAATGCCCTGGACCTGGAGGCGGTGGGCAATGCTGGGCTGTACCTGTTGTCCGGCCTGTCCAGCGCCGTCACCGGCGAGGTCATGAACGTGGACAACGGTTTCAGCTTGATCGGCATTCCCCGCCCGGCGCCCAGCTAGAGAAATTTCGGGCAATTGTTGGAAGGAAGCCTGATGCGCTTCATTTGTTTGCTTCTGATATTCATTGCCGGTGCCGTCCAGGCGCAAACTCAAACTCAATTTGGCGCAATAATCTCCGGCAAGGACCGCCATCATCCTATTTTCGCCGCCAACGGCATGGTCGCCTCTCAAGAGGCCCGGGCCACTAATGTGGGGGTTGAGGTATTGCGCCAGGGAGGCAATGCCATTGATGCCGCCGTGGCCGTGGGCTTCACCCTGGCAGTGACCCTGCCCCGGGCGGGCAACCTGGGCGGCGGCGGTTTCATGGTGATCCACCACGCCGGCAGCGGCGAGACCCTGGCTTTGGATTATCGGGAGAAAGCACCGGCGGCGGCCGCGCGGGATCTGTTCCTGGACAAGGCGGGCAATGTAGACAAAGCCAAGGCGCGGTTCTCCCATGCCTCGGTTGGTGTGCCGGGCACGGTTGCGGGTCTGATCGAGGCCCATCGCCGCTATGGCAGCCTGCCCCTCACCACCGTCATGGCCCCAGCCATCGCCTTGGCCAAGGATGGTTTGGTGGTCAGCCAAGGTCTGGCGAAAAATTTGCAGAAACGACAAAAGCGCCTTGGCAAATGGCCGGCCAGCGCGAAGATTTTCTTCAAGCCCGACGGCGGCCACTATCAGCCCGGCGAAACCCTGGTGCAGGCGGACCTTGCCGCCAGCCTGGAACGCATTGCCGGTACCGCTGGCAAGGATTTCTATAGGGGCGAAACCGCGCGGGCCGTTGCCGCCGAAATGGCCGCCTGATCACCCTTGCCGACCTGGCCGCCTACCGGGTGGTCTGGCGCCCCCGGCCATGGGCCGCTATCGCGGATACCATATCGCCTCCATGCCGCCGCCGTCATCGGGCGGGGTGCATCTGATCCAGATGCTGAATATTCTGGAACGCTATCCCCTGGCCCAATACGGCCACAACGGAGCCGATGGCCTGCACCTCATGGTGGAGGCCATGAAGTTGGCTTATGCGGACCGGGCCCAGCATCTTGGCGATCCCGATTTCTGGGCCGTGCCCATCAAGGGTCTGACATCAAAAGCCTACGCCGATCATCTGGCCGGCCGGATCGATCCCTACCGGGCCCGGCCCTCGAAAGAGATCGGCCACGGCAACCCGGCGCCCTATGAGCGCAACGAAACCACGCATTTTTCCGTGATGGACAACCAAGGCAACGTGGTCAGCAATACCTACACCCTGAATTTCAATTTCGGCACCGGCATCGTGGCGGCGGGAACGGGCATTCTGCTGAATAACGAAATGGATGATTTCTCCGCCAAACCCGGCGCCTCGAACGCCTATGGCCTGGTCGGCGGCGAGGCCAACGCCATTCAGGGCGGCAAGCGGCCGCTCTCTTCCATGACCCCGACCATTGTTTTCAAGGACGGCCAGCCGCTTCTGGCCACGGGCACGCCTGGCGGCAGCCGCATCATCACCATGGTGTTGCAAATCCTGGTGAACCTCATCGATCACAAAATGAACATCGCCGAGGCCACCGCCGCCGCCCGCATCCATCACCAATGGCTGCCCGACAAGCTGTTCGTGGAAGAGGGCCTGAGCCCGGACACCCTGGCCATCCTGCGCCAGAGGGGCCACAACGTCACGCCATCGCGGGCGGCGGGCAGCATGCAGTCCGTCATGCGGGCGCCACAGGGCGCCGGATTCCTTGGCGCCTCCGACAGCCGGAGTTTGGGGGCCTTGACGGCGGGGTATTAGCGGCTGTTTCAAATACGGAGGGTTCGAATTCCGGTTTTCGACATGACCGAATATCAGGGCGGACGATCACCAAATAGCCTGGTGGCCCTGGATTGCCGGGTCAAGCCCACTGCTGTCCGGTTTCATTATAAGACGGCGCGATGGATTGTACGACAGAGTGAACGATGGCTGTTCACGCGTGCCTACCTGGATGCCCGGATCAAGTCCGGGCATGACAAATTCGCTGTTTTTAGCTAATAATTCACCTCTTTCGCCATTGCCGGGCTTGACCCGGCAATCCAGGGCCGCCTGGCTCCGACTTAACCGTTTGGGCCATGTCCCGGATGCTGGCAAAGGCCGCATTCCCACTGTGTTCAAGTGTTTGCGTAGGGTCCGCCAGAATAAACCGGACAGCAGTGGACTTGATCCGGGTATCCAGGGCAACCCATTATGCGGGCGTAATCGGGAACCAGATTACAGATAGACTGAATGATCAAGGCGTTCGATGACTTCGAGCACATCCTTCAGGCGCCCCTCTTCCACGAGGTCGCAAGGCCGCCGTCCTCCAAGTTGTGGGTGCGGTAAATGCAGCCAGGAAAGCGCGTCATCAGGTTCAAAATATTCAACAAGACGCCCCTTGATCCGCATTAGCTCGGCTGATAGTGCCGTCTCGTCCATGGGCACATTACCTTTCCGAATAACTCTTAATCCTGTGGCCGGATGATGGTTTTGCCCACGATGGCGCGGTCGATCAATTCTTGGATGGAGGGTGCGATCTGGTCCAGGGGGCGGGCGGCGTGGATGACCGGGGTCAGGGCCTTGGTATCGACCATGTCCAGCACCGCGACCTGTTCCTCCATGGTCCAGCCGTTGGAGCCGATGATGTTTTGCTCGTAGGTCCAGATATAGCGGATGTCCGTGGGCGGGGCATAGCCGGCCGTGGCGCCGCAGGTCAGCATGCGGCCGTCGGGCTTCAAACAGCGCAGGGATTGGGCCCAGGTCTCGCCGCCGATGTAGTTGATGATAACATCGGCGCCACCGCCACTGTCGCCGGTCAGGCCCATGCGCGGCTTGCCGGCGATGGCGTGGCAGGCCTTGACCAGATCCTCTTGCGAGGTATCGATCACGTGATCGGCGCCCAGCTCCCGTAGTTTGTCCAGTTTCCATTTGGCGCTGCCGGTGACGATGACCGTCGCGCCCGCCGCCTTGGCCAGTTGCAGGCAACAGGTGCCCACGCCGCCCGTCGCGCCCAGGATCAACACCGTATCGGCGGCCCTGACCTTGCCCCGTGTCAGCATCATGCGGTAGGCGGTGCCATAGGCGATGGGCAGCGCGGCGGCATCATCGTCGCTGACCCCGTCGGGGGTGCGGATCAGATGAATGGCGGGAATGCGCGTGTATTCGGATGCCGCGCCCAGGCGGGTTTCCCCGGTCATGCCCTCGCCCGGCACGAAAGGATGCGGGCAGACCCGGTCGCCGACCGCCCAGCCCTGCACCGCCCCGCCCAGTTCGACAATCTCGCCGGCGAAATCGCCGCCCGGGATCATGGGAAAGGGCGTGGGCAAACCCGTGGTGCCGCCCAGGATCATCGGATCGAACCCGTTGAGAGAGACCGCATTGACCTTGATGACAACGTCCTCCGGGCCACATTCGGGATCGGGGAAGTCGCCGATGGAAATTTTGTCCACGCCGCCGTGTTCGGTAAAGATCGCCGCTCTCATAACAAACTCCTCAACGAATAAGATTTTCCGCTTGCAGCAGGGCATAGATGCCGCCCGCCTTCAGGATGGCCAACAACTGCGCCGGCATGGGGACACCATCAAGGGCCTTGCCCGATGCCGGGTTTTCAATGCGGGCCGCTTCGAAGGAAATATTGGCCTGATCGCCTTCCTTGAACAACGCCGTGACACCCGGCGCTTCCAGGGCGGGGAAGGCGAAATTGATGGCGTTGCGGTAGAACAGGCCGTTGATGGAATACGCCAACAGACAGGCCAGCCCCAGGTTCTTCAATGATCGCGCCGCCGGGCGGGAGGAGCCGACGCCGAAATTTCGCCCCGCCACAAGGATATCACCCTGCCCCACATCCCCCGACCAGCCCGGCCGGTTGGCCGAGAACACCCAGGCCGGTTGCTGTTCCACCGGCAGGTAGTAGGCCTGGCTCGGCAGGATCAGATCGGTGTTGATGTCATCGCCGACCACCCAGACCCGTCCGGATATCTGATCACTAATAAGATCGTTCATGTGAAGTATTCCAGGGACGAGGCAATGGCGCCGGCAAGGGCCGACGCCGCGACGGTGGCCGGCGAGGCCATGTAGATCTTCGCCGCCGCATCGCCCATGCGGCCCTTGAAGTTCCGGGTCGAGGCGGTGATGCAGATTTCGCCGGGCCCCAGCAGCCCCAGGCTGCCGCCGCCGCAGGCCCCGCAGGTGGCATTGGTGACAACGCCCCCGGCCTCGACAATGATCTGGATAAAGCCCTTGGCCATGGCCGCGCGATAGATGCTCTGGGTTGCCGGCGTGACCACCAGGCGGGTACCGTCCGCCACCTGCCGCCCCGCCAATACCCGCGCCGCCACCGCCAGGTCATCCAGGGTGCCGTTGGCGCAAGAGCCGATGAAGGCCTGGTCGATATTCGTGCCGGCAACCTCCCCGACCGCCCTGGCATTGTTGAGGACGGCGTCGGGCAGGGCCACCAGCGGTTCGATCAGGTCCAAATCGATCACCCGCTTATGGGCATAATCGGCGTTTGTATCAGGCCAAACCGGCTCAAACGGCGTGTCATTTCGTGCCTTCACATGGTCGATCATGATCTGATCGGGCTCGAAGGTGGCGAATTCCACGCTCAGCTCGGCGCTCATGGTGGAAATCGTCCGCCGGGCGTTCATGGACAGACCGGCCAGGCCGGGTCCGCCGTATTCCACGTTCATGGTGGCATGGTCGCCATGGGTGTTGGCCAGATGCAGGAAGACGTCCTTGGCCGAGACGCCCGGGCGCAACGCACCCCGCAACTCATAGCGGATGGTCTCACCGACCCGAAACCAGGTTTCACCCTTGGTCACGGCGTAGGTCATGTCCGGTGCGCCGACGCCGCGGGCGGCCAGATTGAACACGCCCGCGCTACAGGTGTGCGAGTCGCTGCACAGCAATACAGTGCCCGGCAGGCCATAGCCGTGGTCCGCCACCAGGGCGTGGGAAATACCCTGATTGAAACCGATGTCATGAAAGCGTTCGATGCCGAACCGCTTTACAAAGGCGCGGCCGGTCTGATGCGCCTTGGCGCTGAGAACATGGGAGGCGGGCGCCCGGTGGTCGAACACCACCACGACCTTCGCCGGATCATGCACGGCCAGAATTTCCCGCCAGCTGGTCTCCATGAAATTATTGTCGAACAGGATGGCGGTCTCCACCTTGGTGGTGACGATATCGCCCGGCCGGACCCGCGCGAGACCGCTGTTGCGGGCCAGAATTTTCTCGATCACCGTCATGCCCATAACCAATTGCCCTCACTCTGTCGCAGAAATCGGCACAAATCAAAGTCCGGGCCGGCGGCGTTGATTTGGCCCGCATCATCGACCGCAAAGTCTGCCGCATAGTCCACCGCATAGTCCACCAGGGCGCGGGTCGAGGCCTTGAAGGCGCCGGTGGCATTGGCCACCATGCGCACCCCGAGGCGCTCCAGATCCGCCAGGCCCAGCATGGGGGAGACGCCGGTGCGATTGTAACTGATGGGCACATCGGTGGCCGCGACCATGGCCCCGATCTCGTCCTCCGAGACCAAACCCTCCGGGAAGATGATATCGGCGCCCGCATCCGTGAAGGCCCGCGCCCGATCGAGAGCCTCCTGAAAACTGCCGCCCAGGGCGCCCCGGCCATCGGTCCGGGCCATGATGACAAAGTCTTCATCCAGCGCGCGGCGCACTTTGTCGGCGGCGCGGATTTTCGCCATGCCCTCCGCAATGGAGATCAACCGCTTGCCGGCCACACGGCCACTGCGTTTGGGATCAACCTGGTCTTCGATAAACAGACCGCCCGCGCCCGCCTTGATAATTTCATCCACCGTGCGCATCACATTGTTGACGCCGCCATAGCCGGTGTCCGCATCCACCATCACCGGGATATCAACCGCATTGCAGATATAGCGGCACATCCGCACGGTCTCGCTCATGGAGATCAGGCCCACGTCCGGTTGACCCAGCAGAGAGACGGATACCGCATAGCCGGACATGCCGATGGCCTCGAACCCCGCCGCTTCCGCGATACGGGCGGACAGGGCATCGTGGCAGCCGGGGCGGATGAAGATTTTCTCCCGCCGCAGCAGGCGGCGCATGGCGGTGGAGGCTTTCATCTTGCTCATGGCTTGTAGCCCAGGGAGTTCTCGTACCGGGCCACCACGTCTTCCTTCGGTAGGAACCTCTCCTCCAGTTCCCGAATGGCCGGGAAGCCGACGAATTCATGCATATTGCCGGTCGGATGCTGTTTCACCTGGTCGAGAAAGCGCAGGACATAGTCCACATCCTCGGCCGAGAAACCTTGCAGATAATCCCACATGGCCCCCGCTGACCGTTGCAGGGCCTGGTCCTCATGGGACAGAATGGCCACGCCCGACGCCGGCAATCGGGTGCCTGCCCCGCGATCAAGCACCAGATCAAGAACGAGAAGCGTCATGGCCGCCTCCCACATATGGGCAATTTCGTCTGCCCCGCTCAGGCCACGGGGATAAATCAAATCGGCCCCCGCCGCCCCGTAAGCCTTGGCGCGGTGAACCATGGTCTCGGCCGTCTGCCCATCTCCGCGCCCCCCCGTCCAGCCGGGCAATGACCAGGAAATCCGGATCCATTTTCTCGCGCACATGGACATAGGCGGCGATCTTACCCGCCGCTTCCTCGACAGGGATGGCATCGCCCAGCCCATCGTGATCGCCCATATGCATCCCGGCGGCGCCCGCCTGGATAAACATTTCAGCCGCGCGCATGGCATTGATGGCATTGCCGTGGCCCCGGCCCGCATCCACCAACAGCGGCGTTTGCACGGCGGCGGTGATATAGCGCGCCGTTGCCGCCATCTCGTCCAAGGTGACCAGGCCCCGGTCGGCCGTGCCCAGCAAGCTGGTCGCGACGGCATATTCCGACAGCGCCATGACCGGGTAACCCCCATCCGCGATGATCCTGGCGCTCATGGCGTTGAAGGCGCCGGGCATGCGCAATATTTCGCCCTCCGCCAGGCGCGCCCGCAACAGGGTGGACATGGATTTTCTCATCGTGTTTATGCTCCAGACAACAACCGCTCTAATCTGTCAAAAATCAAACCGAGATACAACCGGACCAAAGCGTGACCCGGTCGGGCGAAGGCTTTATGCTGCGTCTTGGAGGAAACAGAAAATATGGCGTTCAAGGCACTATTATTCGACGTCTTCGGCACCGTGGTGGATTGGCGAAGCAGCATCATTGCCGAGGGCGAGGCCTTTGGCCGCGACCACAACAGTTGCGATGGGCTGGATATCGATTGGGCCGCCTTCGCGGATGCGTGGCGGGCCAAGTATCAACCGGCCATGCGGCAGGTGCGCGAGGGCCAGCGGGGATGGGTCAAGCTGGATGATCTGCATCATGAAAATCTGCTGGAATTGCTGGAAGAATTCTCCATCTCCGGGCTGTCGGGGGACGAGATCGACCATTGGAACAGGGTCTGGCACCGTCTGAACCCCTGGCCCGACACGGTCGCTGGGCTGACCCGGCTGAAGGCCGGGTTTGTCATCGCCACGCTGTCAAACGGCAATGTGGCGCTGCTGGTCAACATGGCGAAGCATGCCGGCCTGCCCTGGGATGCGGTTCTGGGCGCCGAAGTCGCCGGCCATTATAAGCCCGAGGCGGAGGCTTATTTAAAGACCGCCGCCTTCCTGGGCCTGGCGCCCGGGGAATGCCTGATGGTGGCGGCCCACAACGGCGATCTGGTGGCCGCAAGCGCCTGCGGCCTGGGCCCGGCCTTTGTCCGCCGGCCGACGGAGTACGGGCCGGGGCAGACCACCGATCAAGACGCCGAGAATGAATATGATTTCGTGGCTGATAGTTTTTCGCATCTTGCCGATCAATTAGGCTGTTAATTGGCATTCGTTCGAGGCGCATAAACTGAATCAGAACACTTTATCCGGCGATGGAATCTCGCCGTTTCGGCGGGGCGTCATACTGTTTACGCTGACTTCGACCGTTGCGTTGTACGCGTTGACCATAACCATCGCCAATGTCTCCCTGCCCCAGATGCAGGGCGCCCTGTCCGCCACCCAGGATCAAATCGCCCTGGTGATAACCTTCAACATTGTCGCCACCGCCGTGGCCACGCCCATGACCGGCTGGCTGGTGGCACGGTTTGGTCAGCGCCGCCTGCTGTTGTTCTCGGTGGCCGCTTTTACGCTGTCCACATTGGCCTGCGGCCTGGCCGGATCATTGGAAATGCTGGTGTTTTTCCGGGTCCTCCAGGGCTTGAGCGGCGCCCCCCTGGCACCCACGGCGCAAGCCATCGTTCTGGCCTCCTACCCGCAAAGCAAGCATGGAACGGCGACGGCGATATTTGGCATCGGCGTGGTCATCGGGCCGCTGATCGCCCCCACCATTGGCGGTTATTTGAGTGAGGAATACAGCTGGCGCTGGGTGTTCTTCATGATCGTGCCGTTTGGCGTGGCCTCCTTCCTCGGCTGCTGGGCGTTCGTCGTCGATGGCATCCGGGGGGCCCGCATTCGTTTGGATTGGACCGGTTTCATTGCCCTGTCCGTCGCCATTGCCTGTTTCCAACTGCTCCTGGACCGGGGCGAGCGCAACAGCTGGCTGGAATCGACGGAAATCGTGTTAGAAATCTGCGCTGCCGCTCTGTGTTTCTATATCTTTGTCGTCCATACCTTCACCACACAGAAACCCTTTCTGAACCCGGCATTGTTCCTGGACCGGAATTTTGTCCTGGGGATGTCTTTGACCCTGGTATTCGGGTTATTGAACTTCACGCCAATGACCTTGCTGCCGGGCCTGCTGCAAAACCTGCGCGGATATCCCGACGGCATCATCGGCTTGCTGTTGGGGGTGCGTGGCCTGGGCACGTTACTGGGCTTTGCCTGCCTGTATTTCGGCAACAAGTATGATGCCCGCATCTGGTTGTTGCTGGGTTTCTTCCTGCAAGGCGCCTCAGGCTGGATGATGGCCCAGTTCGACATCAACGTCACCACTTGGGATGTCGCTTATGCCTCCTTTCTGCAAGGTCTGGGTACCGGCTTCCTATGGGTGCCGCTGACCCTGGTGACCTTCAACACCCTGCCGCAACGGCTGTTTCCGGAAGGTTCTTCGATCTTTCATCTGCTGCGCAATATCGGCTCTTCGGTGCATATTTCGATTTCGGTCGCGTTGGTCCTGCACAGCTCCAAAATCAACTACGGCCATTTAGCGGAATCTGTCTCGCCCTACTCCAAGGCCTGGACATTACCCTCGAGCGGGGCCGCCTGGGACTTGGAATCCGTGCAGACCCTGGCCCGTATCGGCGGCGAAGTGCAACGCCAGGGCCTGATGATCGGTTATATCAACGCGTTCTATTTCTATACCTTCACCGCCGTGGCGGCATTGCCCCTGATCATGATGGTGCGCATGAAAAAGCCGCCGCCTTAAAGCCGGAAGACCGCCAAGGCCTCCCTCCGGCCCCTGATCCGTTGCGGCCCCAAAGCATCCGCTTCGGTGATCCCGGCCGCATCGCGGGTTACCTGGCTGAGCAGAATTGTCACCGCCGAATTGGCGTCGCCCAAGATATGGCCC
>JAYGEA010000336.1:0-6286 GCA_046582635.1 Alphaproteobacteria bacterium | reverse complement strand
GGATAAATTTGGTGTATTCTAGACCATCCACGGGTGCCATCATCCAATCGGTGATGATCAAATCCGGCGTGAACTCTTCCACCGCCGCCTGGGCCTGCTGGCCATTGGCATAATCGCGCACGCTTTTCATGCCCAAGGCGTTCAGCATCGCCTTGACCAACGCCCGCATGTTGCGGTTGTCCTCAATCAACTGGACCTGAACCTGCTCCAGGTTATAAGCCATATTTCCTGCCGTCGTAAATCATATAACCGCCATAAGCGCGGAAATCCGCGACTTCGTCAGACAACAGTAAACTAACCGGAATTCCGTAAAGAAGGGGTTAAGCCTAAAATTGCAGTCGCCGACCGCAACCGAGGCAGTTGCGGCCGTCGGTTACCCCTTGCAGCGTCGTGGGCATGTCGCAACCGGGACAACGCAAATGCACCAGGGCGGCCTGCAATGGCATGGCAAAAAATACCGCGATGGCGGTGAGATGCAGCCCCGCGACAAACAACACGGCGGAACCGAACAGGGCGGCAAGTATCCAGCGTCTGAAATAGTCGCGCCGATAGGCAAACTCCGTTATCAGCGGCCATTCCGCCCGTCGCGGCGTCTCCAGATCTTTCGCTGAATGTGGTCCGCTGTTTGCCATTCCAGTGTCCTGGTATCGCAGGGCCGTCCATGGTATCGCCAATCCAACAAAAGGTGAAACAAAATTGAGGCTGGTGATCGCTGGTCTGACTGGTAAGATTCTCCCGTCATAATGACGTCTGGAGTATTGCCATGACCGACACGGACTGCATTTTCTGCAAAATCATTGCCGGCGAGATACCTTCCTTCAAGTTGTACGAAGATGACCGCACCTACGCCATGATGGACATCAACCCCTTTCAGGACGGCCACTGCTTGATCCTGACCAAGGCTCATTGCGTTGACCTGTTGGATGCGAACCCGGCTGATCTGGCGGCGATATTGCCCGCGGCACAAATCGTCACCCGCGCTATCAATGAAGCGCTTGATCCCGAAGGTCTGAACCTGATCCAGGCCAATGGGCCGGCGGCGGGGCAGACGGTTTACCATTTCCACACCCATGTCTTTCCCCGCTCCTTGAACGACGGCGCCCTATTGAACTGGGGCCATAGCCCCGGTGACATGGGCCGGATCGAAGCGGTCTACAACAAGATCATGGCGGCGATGGAATAGCCGGTCGGTATTTGATGACATCGCCATAGCACCCCGTGCGGAAATTCGGCTATGTTGGCGGCAACAGCAAAGAGTTGCGTTTTGTAGGAAGGAGACAGTCATGGATTTGGTTCTGAATGATGAAGAGCTGGCGTTTCAGGCTCAGGTACGGGAATTTATTGCCACGAAATTGCCGCCCGAAATTCAGGATCGGGTGCGGGTCGCGCCCTCTTATGTAGCAAAGGATTATACGGGCCGGTGGCAGAAACTTCTTCATGAACAAGGCTGGGGCGCACCGAATTGGCCGGTGCAGCACGGCGGCACGGGCTGGAATGCCATGCAAAAATACATCTATGACGCGGAATATCAGGCCGCCGACTGCCCCCGGCAAAGCCCATTTGGCATCTCCATGGTGGGGCCGGTGATCTGTGCCTTTGGCACCGATGAGCAAAAGCAACAGCATCTGGGACCGATCATCCGAGGCGAGACATTTTGGTGCCAGGGTTATTCGGAGCCGGGTGCTGGTTCTGATCTGGCTTCGCTGTCAACCCGTGCCGTCGGGAAAGGCGACGACTACGTCGTCAACGGCCACAAGATCTGGACCTCCCATGCCCAACATGCGGATTGGATGTTCTGCCTGGTGCGCACGGATCCCGATTGCAAGCCCCAGGAAGGCATTTCGTTCATCCTGATCGACATGACCACGCCGGGCATCACGGTGAAGCCGATCATCTCAATTGACGGCCACCATTACCTCAACGAAGTCTTTTTCGACGATGTGGTCGTGCCCATCTCCAACCGGATCGGCGAGGAAAACAAGGGCTGGACGTATGCCAAATTCCTGCTCGGCCACGAACGTACGGGCATTGCGGGCGTGGGCAAATCAAAACGCAAGGTCGAGCGCCTAAAGGCCATTGCCGGCATCGAACTGGACGCAGGCAAAAGCATGCTGTCGGACCCCTCGTTCAGCGCAAGGATCAGCCAGGCGGAAGTCGCGCTGCAAGCCGTCGAGTTCACCCAATTGCGCATCCTGGCCCAGGAAAAGGCTGGCCAACCCCCTGGTCCGGAAGCCTCCACCCTGAAAATCGGCGGCACTCAGGTCGAGCAGACCTTGAACGAGTTGATGATCGAGGCCATCGGGAACTACGCAGCCCCCTTCCCCCCCGATGCCCAGGATCCCGACCGCAACGAGCCCCCCATCGGCCCGGAACACGCCATCGGCCTGATGCAGGAGCGTCTGCTGCGCCGGGCCGCGACGATTTATGGCGGCAGTAACGAAATCCAACGCAACATCATCGCCAAGGCAGTGTTGGAGCTTTAAGCCTGATGTCAATTCCGCGCCAACCTAGCGAAAACCACAAAGGTGAGAAGTGCCGCGCATAAAGTCCCGGCGGCAAACAGCAGCGGTGCGCTAACCTGCCCAGTGGCATCGCGAAGCCAGCCAGCCGCTGTCGGCAGCAGCGCCATGCCGGCGTAATTGCAGGTAAAATAGAGCCCGATGGCCGGCGCAAGAACCTCCTCGCGAACCGCCCGGGCCGGCAACGCCATGATGATGCCCGGCGCCAGGCCGCCGAATATGCCCATGATCGCGAACAACAAGACCGGCGCATCCCACACCGTCACCCACCCGACCGCCGCCCCAAGACCGACCAGCGACACGGTCAGGATCATGCCGGGCCGCCCCGAGCGTTCCGCCAGGAAGCCGCCCACCGGACCCATGACGATCATACACCAGGTTGCGATGCTGACAACGAAACCGGCATAGGCCCGGGAATGACCGGCCGCCGCCAGGTAATCCGGAGCAAAGCTTACCATTAGAATGAACCCGACATTGAACAGCGGCCAGAGCGTCCCGGCCAACAGCACCAAGGTCAGCTCCCGGCCCGTGAAGCCAAGGCGGAACATCGAGGGCAATGATCCGGCGCGGGTCGGCTTTGCGGCGTCGGCGGGTGGGCGATAGAAAAGTGCCACAAGGACCAGGGCGATGACACATATGGCGGCGGTGAAATGCATGACCAGCGGCCAGCCAGCCGATGCCGCCAACGGCCCCAAGGTCAACAGGCCAAGGCCGATGCCGACCGGCCAGGAGTTTACGAACAGCGCCATGGCCGCCATCATCTCGCGACCCGCAAACCAGTCCGCGACCATCTTGGTCAGCAGCACGTTGATGATGACACCGCCAACGCCGGCGATGACACGGCCGGTGGTGGCCAGGGCATAGGTTTCCGCCAGCCCCATGAGCAGCCCGCCAAGCGTCCAGCGCCAGGCCCAGAAGGCATATGCGCGTCTCGCCGAACTACCGCCCCAGCACGCCGCCGGGCAGGGCTAACACCAGGCCCGGCAGCATATACATCCCGATCAGGGTGCCCAGCGCCGCATAGTCCACGCCAAGATCGGACACAAGAAAGGGCGACAACGAGCCGACGGATTGGAACTGATAGCTCATCGCCGTACGGGCCAGAAACAGCACGGCCAGCATGGTCCAGCGGTTACGCATTATTGTTTCACGCCGTCTCCAACAGCCATTCCGTATCCGCGCCGTCGCCGGCGACGGTGGTGCGGACCATGGTGCGCGGCTGATCCTCGGGCCAGCGGTGACCGCGATGGAGGACGCAGCGGTTGTCCCAGATCACCAGATCGCCGGGTTGCCAGGCGTGCTTGCAGGTACGCGGCGCCTGGGCCCCCGCTTCGGTCAACTCGGCCAGCAGTTTGCGGCTCTCCTCCAAATCCTGGCCCAGAATGTGGCTGGCGTGACGGCCGACAAAGAGGTTTTTGCGCCCGGTAGCGGGATGGGCGCGGATCAGGGGATGCTCCACGGGCGGCAAGTGGGACAGCTCATCAAGGCTCAACACCTCCACGCCGCCAAAGGGCTTGTGGCTGAATTCATAGCTGTGAACGGCGACCTTGTCCTCCAGCCAGGCCTTCATCTCGTCATCGAGAACGTCATAAGCCGCGCGCATGTCGGCCCATTCGGTCTCGCCGCCACTGTCCGGCACCACATGGGCGGCCAGGATCGAGGCCTTGGCGCCCACCCGCTTGTACGAGCTGTCGCTATGCCAGAAGGTATTGCCAACCAAAAATCGCGCCTGCAGGCTTTCGGGCGGCGCAATGGTGCCGTCGGCCTGCACATTGGTCAATTGGCCCGTGCTTTTCGGGCGGTTACGTCGGATGCTCAATTCCAACGGGCCGAACATACGGCTGAAGTCCCGGTGTTGATCATGGCTTAGATGCTGTTCGGGAAAGATCAGCACAGCGTGGTCATGCCAGGCGGCCTCGATCGCGGCGAAGGCGGACCCAGCGAGCGGTTGCCGCAAATCAACGCCGCGCACCGTCGCGCCCAATGTTGCCGCACCAGGGATGATTTCAAGGGCCATGCGATGTCTCCCTAACCCTCATCCTCGGCCCGCAGCTCAACGCGCCTGATCTTGCCCGAGATGGTTTTCGGCAGGGCCTCGCGGAAGACGATCTCGCGGGGGTATTTGTAGGGCGCGGTCTGTTGCTTGACGAAATCCTGGATCTCCACCGCCAGGTCGTCCGAGGCGGTGTAGCCTTCCGACAGGACCACGAACGCCTTGACGATTTCGCCGCGCATTTCATCCGGTTTGCCGACCACGGCGGATTCCATGACGCCGGGATGCTCCACCAAGGCGCTTTCCACCTCGAACGGGCTGATACGGTAACCGGATGACGAAATAATGTCGTCGGACCGCCCCACGAACCAGATATAGCCGTCACTGTCGCGGGTGGCCGTATCGCCAGTGTAGTACCAGCCGTTGCGGAAGGATTTCGCCGTGGCGTCCGGGTCCTGAAAATAGCCGTCGAACAAACCGGGGGGATAAGGGTCGGTGATCTTCACGGCGATGTGGCCGACGGTGTCGTCGTCAACCACCGCGCCATCGTCATCAATGATGCCGATATCGATGCCGGGCACGGGCTTGCCCATGGAACCGGGGCGGATTTCCATGCCGGGGAAGTTCGCCACGATGTTGACGGTCTCGGTCTGGCCATAGCCGTCATGAATATCGCAGCCCGTGGCCGCCTTCCACGAACGCATGGCCTCCGGGTTCAGGGGCTCCCCGGCGCCGATGCAGTGGCGGATGGAGCTGAGGTCATGGCCGGATATATCCATGGTGGCAAAGACGCGGTAGACCGTGGGCGGGGCGCAGAACGTGGTCACCTTGTATTTTTCGATCAGCTTCAAATGCATCTCCGCATCGAAGCCCGGCGCGTCATACAGCAAAATCGCCGCGCCGGCGATAATGGGCGGGAAAATGATCCCCCACGCCGCCTTGGCCCAGCCCGTGTCCGTCAAGGTCCAGTGAATATCCTCCCGGCGCAGGCCCTGCCAATAATTGCAGGTGATGGTGTGGGCCAGGCCGTATGAGTGGTCCCGCGCCACCATTTTTGGCATGGACGTGGTGCCGGAGGTGAAATAGATCAACATCGTGTCGTCCGCCTTGGTCGGCGGCACCATCGAGCGGTCAAAGTGTTCGGAGGCCGCCGCACAGGCGGTCTCCTTGCAGGTCCAGCCGTCACGTTCTTCGCCAATGATGATCAAATGTTCCAGGGTCGGGCATTTATTGCGCACCGCCTCGACCTTTGTCGCATGTTCCGCCGTGACGATGATAATCTTGGCCCCGGATCGGTTGACGCGGTATTCGATGTCGTGGGCGGTCAGCAGATTGGTGCCGGGCATGGCCACCACGCCGGCCTTCATGCAGCCGAACAACACATGATAGAACGCCGGGACACGGGTGATCATGACAAAGGCGAAGTCGCCCTTCTGTGTGCCCAAATCTTGCAGCACATGGGCGAACTGGTTCGAGGCCCGCTCCAAATCGCCATAGCTATGTTCTTCCGCGCTTTCCCCATCGGCGGCCACGGCGATCAGCGCGGTCTTGTCCACCCCTGCTGCCTGCTTCGAGAGCACATCAAAGGCGAAGTTGAAATCACCGGGCACGTCCAGCTTGAATTCCGCCCGCGCCGCCTCGTAGTCGAATGTCTCAGCTTCCGTCGCCATGGTCCCACCCTATCTATTTTTGCCCTAGATCTAATTGCATCGCAACTTATAGCAAGTAACAGCGAAAAAGACCCCTATGGACGCCCAATCGCCAAGATTGCCGC
>JAYGEA010000228.1:0-1541 GCA_046582635.1 Alphaproteobacteria bacterium | reverse complement strand
GGTATCGAGATATCTGAGAGCCTTCCTGCCGTTGGCTGCGTCCCGAACGTTTCTGATACCCATGGCTCGCAAGATCATTTTGAAGATGGAACGAATATTTGGGTTGTCGTCCAGAACCAATATCCGAAAGGCCGACAGATCAAGCATTTTGGTGTTAAGCAAGGACAAATCGAAGCCAACCCATACAATGATACACAGTGCGATGATACATAGTGCGAAACACAGATCAATCAGGCCGCAAACGCCTTGATTAAATCAACACTGTGCCAAAGTTTAACGGCCCGCCGCCGTCTTGGCCGTATTTTGCGCGGGTTTTTTGCCGGTCCCATCGCCAACGGCGACGACCTCCGCCCTGTGGGCCGGTGCGGGGGCTGCCACCGCCGGCTGGGTGTCGTTGCGCTTGCAATGGCCGTCCAGGTAGGCGCCGGCTTCGATTGCCAGGCTGTCGTGCCAAATATCGCCGTTGACCTGGGCGGTCTTGGCCAAGTGTACGCTGCGCGCCTTGACCCGGCCCGTGACCTTGCCCCGGACGACCACTTCATCGGCCACGATGTGTCCGGTGATGTGGGCCTTTTCGCCGACCATGAGCTTGCCGCAGGTGATGTCGCCCTCGACCGTGCCGTCCAGTTGCACTTCGCCAGGTGTCTGCAGGATGCCGGTGATTTCCAGATCGGTGGAAACCAATGAAGGTACGGCGCGGGCCGGCGTGGCCGCCGCCTTGGATTTATCAGCCTTTGAAAACATATTTTCCAGCCTTTAGAAATTTCATCGGATCAATCGGCTTGCGGTCAAACAGCACTTCGTAATGGACATGGGAACCCGTGGACCGGCCGGAGGTACCCATCAAACCGATCTTTTGCCGAAAATCTACCTTTTGGTCCCGTTTGACCAGTATTTTTTGTAAATGGCCATAACGGGTGCGCAGGCCCAAGCCGTGGTCGATCTCCACCATGCGGCCGTAGGGGCCTTTCCAGCCCACATAAGTGACGACGCCGGGCGAGGTGGCCCGCACCCGCGTGCGCCGGACGCCGGCCAGATCCACACCACCGTGGAACGCCTTGCGCTTGGTGAAGGGGTCGCGCCGCTTGCCGAAGCGGGACGAGATGGAGAAGCTATCCACCGGCGGCGTAATCGGCAACCGCTCCAACACCGCGTTCAGGGCACTCCAGTGGGTCAGGCGGCTTTCCAAAAGGCCCAACTCGCCAATCGCCTGTTTTTCCGCCGCCGTCGCCAGCAGGGGACCGCCGACGGCGATCTGTTTGCCACCGACCCGGCGCAACAGTGTGTCGATGTTGAGGCCGGTGATTTGAACGACGGATTCCAATTCGGAAATGTTGGCGTCCGTGCGGTCGTGAATATTGCCCACGAGGGTGCGTTGGGCGAGGTGCAATTGTTCCAGGTTGTCTTCCAGGCTGACAATACGTTTATTCAAGGCCTGATTGGTGGACTGGGCGTTGTTGCGCTGGTCGGTAAGGCGGTTGACCATGGCTTCACTACTTTCCAGGTCCTGGCGTAGATTTTGCCGCGCCTCGCGCAGGCCG
>JAYGEA010000223.1:0-4215 GCA_046582635.1 Alphaproteobacteria bacterium | reverse complement strand
TCGCCGAACATGAGAAGCTGGCCAGCGAAACCGGTGTTCAGGCGTTCTTCTGCGACCCGCATTCGCCCTGGCAGCGCGGCGCTATCGAGAACACCAATGGCGTCATACGCAGGGACATGCCCAGTAAAACCGACATGGCTGGCAGCCCTCCTCAATTCCGTTGCGCGAGGGTCCCTTAGTGTAGTCGCCTTCGCGCGATAGGCCAGCATGCCGGGAATAGCATAATAGTCTTTTGCAGCCACCCGGCAGGCCGCGACTATTTCGTGGAAGCTAATCTCAAAAATTCAAACACGAGCTGTCTGAGCAGATCAACTTCAAAGCATGAAACATAAGTGTGGATTGCAAGTGCCTTTTTCAAGTCTTGTGGCGAATTTTTTTCATCTTATACTTGTTCGATGTTGCGATGGTGTTAGATTCCGCGATTACGTCAAAAAGGGGAGGAGCAATATCTTCAGCATTTTTGGAAGAAAGAAGCCCTCAGACGAAGCCATCAAACCGCATTTGGAAAGAATTGCTTTCTTGATGGATTACCTTGATGAGCATGTCGGGAAGAACAAACTGGAATGCGCCATCAGATTGAATGATGGATTGCGTCTTGCCATTCCTTCCAATCTCGCGGAGATTGACGAGCGGATATTTCTGGACCCAAGCAATAATTGCATTGGGATCTCTATGACGTGCCACGATCTTGACGATCCTGAGAAAGTCACGGGTTTTCAAATTTGTGGATATGAAGAGATCGCTAATACGCTGGTCATAGGCTCATACCATGGGGGTAGCGCGATGGATTGGGGAATAGACGTTGAAAGCAAAGCTCGCCCCTTGCCGCCATTATCGGCGGCACTGCAGCAAGCCTTGTGGGAATTGCCGGGTTGGGAAGTCATCGAGTTGGGGAATTTTCGTAGTCTCACGAGGATGTAGCACCTGAATTCGAGCTCGGAGAAAAAGGTCAGGACCGCTACGCCAAACTGATGGACATCAAGCCGAATAGCGCTGGCACAGGAACCTCGGTCCGGGATACAGTCGGGGCAACAAATATCAAATTGGGAGACGTGAGTAATGAAAGCCAAAGCCGCGATCATGCGCGAGGCGCATCAGCCCCTGACCATCGAAGAGATCGACGTTGACGACCCGGCCCGGCGCGAGGTTTTGATCCGCGTGGTGTTCGCGGGCGTCTGCCATTCTGACCTGCATTTCATCGAGGGGCTGTATCCCATCCCCTGCCCCTGTGTTCTGGGCCATGAAAGCGCCGGTATTATCGAGGCGGTGGGCGAGGATGTGACCTATGTGAAGCCGGGCGATCATGTCATCACCTGCCTCTCCACCTTCTGCGGCGAGTGCGAGTTCTGCCTGACCGGGCGCATGTCGCTCTGTCAAAGCCCCACGGTGCAGCGGGCCAAGGATGGCCAGCAACGGCTGACCCAGAACGGCGAAGTGGTGGGCCAGTTCGCCAACCTGTCCTCCTATGCGGAATATATCCTGACCCACGAACATTCCGTGGTGAAAGTACGCGAGGATATGCCCCTGGACCGCGCCGCCCTGATCGGCTGCGGCGTCATGACCGGCGTGGGCGCGGTGTTCCATACCGCCAAGGTGCGGCCCGGCGACACCGTCGCCGTGTTCGGTTGCGGCGGCATCGGCCTCTCAGCCGTCAACGGCGCGGCCATTGCGGGTGCGGGGCAGATCATCGCCGTGGATATGATCGGCTCCAAATTGAACCTGGCCAAGGAATTTGGCGCCACGGATGTGATCGATGCCAGCGTCGATGATCCGGTCAAGGCGATCCGCGATCTAACGGGCGGCGGTGTGGAATATTCCTTCGAGGCGGTGGGCCTGAAAATCACGGCGGAGCAGTCTTTCCGTTCCCTGAAGCGCGGCGGCACGGCCACCATCATCGGCATGGTCCCGGTGGGCACAAATATCGAGCTGCACGGCCCGGAATTCCTTCAGGAGAAGAAGATCCAGGGCTCCACCATGGGCTCCAACCGTTTCCGCGTCGACATGCCCCGCCTGGTGGAGATGTACATGCGCGGCGATCTGAAGCTGGATCAAATGATCTCCGGCCGCCTGAAGCTGGAACAGATCAACGAAGCCATGGATGATCTGCGCGAAGGCACAGTGGCCCGCAACGTGATCGCGTTTTAGGTTCAGTCAAAATGTCCAGGGCCAGCCGAAATGTCGATTGACCGCGAGGCGGCCCTGGATGCCCGGATCAAGTCCGGGCATGACGGAGTGCAATTGTTATTGCCGGGCTTGACCCGGCAATCCAGGGCCGTCGGCGTAAAAACTGGGTTTAGCCCGGCGCCAACTGATAATCCCAGAGGCTGAAATTCAGACTGTGGCGGCTATCGGCGCCGGCGCCCCAGATGTCCGTGGCCTGGAAACGGACGGTGTAGACGTGCTGTAGCGCGTCTGTCATGCCGTGACCATGGCCCTGACCGTGACTGTCGGGAAAAACCTTGATGCCGCGATCACTTTCCACCATTCCCGTCGCACCGCGAATATAGCCGGGCAGGTGGCTGTGGCCCTGTAGTTCAACATCGAGCGCCCGGACCTTGTCGCCCGCCTGAAAGCGCGGCCCGTCCGCCTCCACCTTGGCAATGGCCGCCATGCGGTGGGCAAGTTCGTCTTCACTGACCAGGCCCTTGACGTGGAGCATTTTCTCCAGCCCCGCCAGCCAATGGTGATAATAGCGCGCGCCATCTGCTTCGCAGGCGGCCAGGAATTGGTTGTAGTTGGCGCGATCCATCCGCGCGCCCTCGGCGATGGGGGCGGCGTCGGCGCTGGAGGCGGCGGCTGGAAAATGGTCCGGGGACTGGATTTCGTGGCCCAGATAATCGTCCCAATCGGGCCAGGTATAATGGCCCTCGTGATAGAGGTTCATAACAATGGCGAAGGCATGGGCCTGCCAGGGTTCCTCGAACACCGGGCCCTGGGCATCACCGGGCTGCGCCCGGCCGCCCTGTTTGGCGGGCATGTCCAGGTCGGGCACGCCCAATAGTCTGCGCATATTAGGCGGGCTCCAGATAATCGTCCCACAGATCGATAAACAATGTGTCCTGAGGCTTTGCCGCCTCACCCCACAACTCCCGAGCCGTGAAGCAGACCGAATAGAGGTGTTGCGGCTGTACGCCGCCCTCATGGGCCAGGCTGTCGGCAAACTTAAAAACCCCGTGGTCTGTGGCAATCCGACCCTGCTTGCCGCGAATGTATCTGGGCAACCGGGTATGGCCGGTGGGATTGATATTGCGCGCCTGAATGATATCGCCAACCTTGAACGAGGCCGCGACTTCCGCCGCCACCCGCGCCGTGCCGGTCTGTTTGTAAAGGCCCAGGACCACATCCCGCGTGATCTTCATGTGCCCGACAACTCTTTTAGCCGCGCCTGGAACTCATGGGCGGTGATCACGCCTTTCGCATCCAAAATCATCAGGGTGCCTTCCAGCCAACGTTCGTAATAGCTGATGGAGAGATATTGCACCGGTGCGATGCGTTCCATGGCGTGGCGGAATTCATCCAGATTGAAGTGCCCGCCCGCCAGGCCAACGCGTGCCAGGGCCAGCGCCCTGCCTTCCCAGGCATGGTGAAAGACCGGCTCGTTCTCTTCCCGGTCAATGGGGCCGTAGCCATGCGCCCCGCCCATGTCGTGGATGCCATTCATGGATTTAATGCCCTAGTTACACCAATCATGGCATCCCGCGTCACCAGGGCCAGCAGCCCCTCCTCGCTCATGGCCTCGGTCCCGGCGGGGCGCTCGGGCAGCACCATGTAGCGCAGCTCCGCATTGCTGTCCCAGACCCGGACCTCGGCCTCGTCCGAAATTTCGGTGCCGAACTCCACCAGCACGCCGCGCGGGTCCGAGGCTGCGCGGGCCCGGTAGGGCGCCGATTTATACCAAACGGGGGGCAAGCCCAAGGTGGCCCAGGGGAAGCAGGAACACAGCGTGCAAACCACCACGTTATGGATTTCCGGGGTGTTCTCCACCACCACCATGTCCTCGCCCTGCACCGCGTCATAGCCCATCTCGACAATAGCGTCGGTGGCATTGGTCAGTAGCCGCGCCTTGAAGGCCGGGTCGGTCCAGGCCCTGACAACAACCTTGCCGCCGTTCTGCGGGCCCAGGCGGTTTTCAAACAGATCAATGATCTCGTCGATGGCCGGAGCCTCCACCAGGCCCTTCTCCAGAAGCAGGGATTCCAGCGCCCTGACCCGCAG
>JAYGEA010000186.1:0-12375 GCA_046582635.1 Alphaproteobacteria bacterium | reverse complement strand
ACTCCCGCTGGGCGGTGGCCCGCGGCCTGCCCTGTTCATCGAATAAAATGGCGCGGGACGATGTTGTGCCCTGATCAAGAGCAAGAATGAAAGACGCGCCCCTCATTCGAAAGTGCTCATTCGTAGACGCTCATCGCTTTTTCCGGCGCGCGGTGGCCTGTTGCGCGGCGGCCTTCAAATCCTGGGCCCGCAGCCAGCCCGGCGAGCTTTTGGGCAGAATCCGTTCGGCCCGGTTGGCCTGGCCGACGGCGTCGCGGAATTTTCCGGTCAGAAAATACAGCTCGGCCGTGGCCAGTGCAGCTTGGCCGATATTGCCCTTGCGGCCCTGGGCCATGCCCAGCCAGCGCCAGGCGGTCGGGTTGTCTGGCGCCAGACGCACCGCCTTGGCCATGTTCTCCACCGCCCTATCGATATGGCGGTCATCCTCGGCCGAGACTTGCGCCTGGCCCAGCCCGATTCGCAACAACACACTGTTGGGTCGCAGGTCGACGGCCCGCTGATAGGGCGGCACGGCGGCCTCCGCCCGACCGTTTTCCAACAGGATCTGGCCGTGAAATTCATGAAAATAGGGGTCGTCGGGATGCTCCGCCGAGAGGCCCTGGATCAGCGTCAGGGCCTTGTCCGTCCGGCGCCGTTTATGGGCTACGATGGAACGGGCATAGCGGGCCCACAGGCTGTCGTCGCCGGCTGGATAGATCCGAAGGGTTTCCACCGGGCTGCGCAGAAAGGCGATTAGCTTGGCCTTCATGCGGGCGTGCCGGACCACGTAGACCGGCCGTTCGTCCACATCCGCATAAGGCGAGCGGGCGACGGCGGCGCGAATGGTATCAACCCGGTTGCGGGTCAAGGGATGGGTGCGCACATAAGGGTCTTGCGAGGCGGTCAACAGGGCCTCCTGATCGCCCAGCTTTTCAAAGAATTGCAGCATGCCGCGCGGCGACTGATGGGTTTGCCGCAGCATGCTCAAGGCAGCCTGGTCGGCGGAGCTTTCCTGCACCCGGCTGTATTTCAGGAATGAGCGTTGGGCGATCTGGGAGCCGCCGGCGATGATGGCCGGTCCGGCCTGGCCCGCACCCGCGATCGCGGCGGCCGCGCCCAGGACAAAGGCCACGATCGACTGGGCCGAGGCATCGCGCAGGGCATCCTGGGTCCGGGCCAAATGGCCGCCCGTGATATGGCCGGTTTCATGGGCCATGACCCCGATCACCTGATTGGCGTTGTCCGAGGCGATCAACAGGCCCGTATTGATGAAAATCCGCTGTCCGCCGGCGACAAATGCATTGAGGGAAGGGTCTTTGACCAGGTATACGCGCACGGCGGACGGCTCCAGCCCGGCGATGGCGAACAGTGGTGTCCCGAACAGACGAATGGTACTCTCAATCTCCGCATCGCGGATAAAGGAAACTCGCCGCGCCTGTGCCGGTTCGATCCGGACCAGAAGCGTCAAGAATGAAAGCAGTATTAGTCCAATTATGTACCGCAAGCGCACCGCTCCATCATCATCTCCCATGCAAACTAGGTTCATGGCCGGGTATCGTCAACGCGCCTTCGCCGCTGCGTTGCTTTTGTTCCTGGCGGCCTGCGGCGCGCCGGCGCCAAAAGTCGGCCAGGTCGGCAATGTGGAAGGATTCCTTGGTGCCGCCATCGTGGAGGAACCCCGCGCCGCCTTGGTGGCCCGGGATGTCCTGTCGTCGGGCGGTACGGCTGCCGATGCGGCGGTGGCGGCTTTTTTCACCATGAGCGTCACCTATCCCGTGGCGGTGGGGTTGGGCGGCGGCGGGGTCTGTCTGTATTACGATCAAATTGCCAACAAGACCGAAACTTTGGATTTTCGGGTGGTGCCGGCGGCTGCGGGCGGGCCGGTGGGAATTCCCGGCGCGGTTCGGGGCATGGCGCTATTGCATAGCCGCTATGGCCGCCTGCCATGGAGCCAACTGGTGGTGCCGGCGGAGACCATGGCCCGCTTCGGCCACCAGATCAGCCGCGCCCTGGCCCGACGCCTCGCCCCCCAGGCGGCGCGGCTGCGGGGCGATGCCACGGCGTCCAGAATATTCCTTCACGCCGACGGCAGCCCGCTTGGCGAGGCTGACAATGTTGTGCAGGTCGAATTGGCGTCCGTCCTAACAAGGGTCCGCACCCGTGGCGTCAGCGACATTTATGGCGGCGAAGTCGGCCACCAGTTGGTGCGGGCGGGCGGGGCCGCGGGGGGCAAGGTGACCATAGGCCAATTGCGGCAGTATCGGGCCAATTGGCGCGGCACCCGGGCAACAGCCCTGGGCAATCATATGTTGCACCACCCGGATTTGGACCCGGATCAGGCCCCTGGCGAAAATGCGGCGCTGCAATTGACCCGGCTGATGGCCGGGATGTCCGCCGGTGCGGCGGCCGACAAGGTTTTCGCCCAAGAAGACCTGGGCCGGACGAGTGACCGGATTAGTGACTGGGGAGAAGGGGCGTTTGTGATCGGCGATCGTTTCGGATCCTCCGCCGCCTGTGTCTTCAACATGAACGGCGCCTTTGGCCGTGGCGTCATGGTGCCCGAACTGGGTATGTTCCTAGCACCCGCCGCCAACCAGGACGAGGCGACGGCAGGCGGCGGGCGCGCCCATCCGCTGCCCTTGCTGGGCGTCAACGATGCCGTGGGCCAAACCGTCATGGCCGCCGTTGGCACGGGCGGCCCGAACGGCGCCCTGGCGGCAGCGGCGGTCGCCTTGGGGGTGATGGACATGGATCAAACCCTGGATCAGGCCATGACCGCCCGCGCCACCATCAAGGGCGGCCGCGTTCAGGCCCTGTGGTGCGCGGAGGGTATTCGGACCACGCCCGAAAGCTGTCAGTTCGCCACCGACCCCAAGGGTCACGGCCTGGCCTCGTTCGACAAATTTTGAGGCTGTGATGAAAATTTCAAACCGTGGCGCCATTCCGCCCTTCATTGTCATGGACGTCATGAAGGCGGCGGCCGAACGCGAGGCGACGGGCGCGGGCGTCTTGCATATGGAGGTGGGACAGCCTTCGACACCGGCGCCGGGCGGCGTTATCGCCGCAGCCAAGCGGGCCCTGGACGGTGATCTGTTGGGCTATACCCTGGCCACGGGAATCCTGCCCTTGCGCCAGCGTATAGCCCAACATTATCTCGATTATTACGGCGTCACTTTGTCACCGGAACGAATTTGTGTCACGACCGGGTCCTCGGCCGCCTTCCTGTTGACCTTTCTCGCCGCCTTTGACCCTGGTGACAAAGTTGCCATCCTGCGGCCGGGCTATCCCTGTTACCGCAATATCCTGGGTGCCCTGGGTATCGAGGCGGTGGAGGTGCCGGTAGGTCCCGAAAGCCGCTTTCAGCCAACTTTAGCGGCCCTGGATGCGGCGGGCGGAGCAAATCTTGACGGCCTGCTGATCGCCTCGCCCGCCAATCCCACCGGCTCCATGTTGCGGGAGGATGAGTTGCGGGCCATCCTGAATTACTGTCGGGCGCATAATATCCGCTATATCTCGGATGAAATTTATCACCAGATAACTTATGGCGGGGCCACATCGACCGCCGTGGCCCATGACGATAATGCCGTGGTAATCAACTCATTCTCGAAATATTACTCCATGACCGGCTGGCGCCTGGGCTGGATGGTGCTGCCCGAGGAGATGCTGCGTCCGGTGGAGCGTCTGGCCCAGAACCTGTTTATATCCGCCCCCAGCCTGGCCCAGCATGCCGCCGTCGCGGCCTTTGACTGCGGCGACGAACTGGACGCCAACGTGGCCCGCTATGCCCGCAACCGGGAATTGTTGCTGGCGGAGTTTCCCAAGGCCGGCCTGGGCCGCTTCGCCCCCGCCGACGGCGCCTTCTACATTTATGCCGACGTGGGCAAGTTCACCAACGATGCGGTGGCCTTTTGCGCCAGGATGTTGGCGCAAACCGGCGTGGCGGCGACGCCGGGCAATGATTCCGACCCGGTCGACGGCGCCTCCCACGTGCGGTTCTCCTTCGCCGGCTCCGAGGGCGACATGGCGGAGGCCTGCCGGCGCCTTCGCGACTGGCTTGGAAAAGAAATCTAGAGGTTTTTTACCGGCTTGTAAGTCGTCCTAAAACAGCCCGCCCCGCTGCCACCAGCCGCGCCGCTTTGGCTTATCCGGTTCACCCGCCGATGCTGTTTCTTCCGGCTCGGGTTCGGGTTCCGGGACCACTACCGCTACCGGCTCCGGTGCTGGTTCGGGGGTGGCCTCGACCGTATCACCGCCGCCTGCTTCGACCTGGCTCACCGGTGGTTCATCAGCGATATCTTCGCCGCCGCCATCACCGCCGTCATCACCGTTGGTCATGCCCGACGTGGTGAAACCAATGGGCGCCGGCTCGGCTGGTGTTTCAGTGGGCTCCACGTTTGCGCGTGGTGCCGAGCCTTCGCTGGCCGGACTGCCGGCCGGTTCCACGATGGAGGGGCCGTCGTCCGGGGCCAGTGTTGCCGCAATGGGTGTTGCCGCTACGGGCGTTGCTGCATCGGGTGTTTCCGACTCGGGCGTCGCGCTCACGCTTTCGTCGGCGCCATTGGCCTCCGCATCTTCCGCTTGCTCGGACTGTTCCGCGCCCGCCCGCCGGCGGCGGCCGCCACGGCGGCCACGGCGTCGGCGACGTGGTCTCTCCTCGCCATCACCATCACCATCGCGTTCGCTTTCGCCATCGTTGTTTTCTGCGGATGCGTCCGCTTGAGCGTTATCGGTGCCTTCCGCCGCAACAGTACCGATTTCGTCGGTTTCGCCGTTATTGTCGCCTTCGGCCTTGCGCTCCTCGCCACGGTGGCGTGAGCGCCGGCGGCGGCGGGGACGCCTCTCCCTTGGTTTTTCTTCGCTGTCGCTATCGGCATCGCTGTCGGCATCGTCGGCGTTGTCGGCGACATCGGCGATGGCCACTTCATCATCATCGTTGGGCTGGGGCATGCTCTCCGCATTGCGCCGGCGTTCCCGCTCGATCTCTTCGATTTCCTGGGCCGTGCGGGTTTGATCCACGGTGATCCGGCTGTCCGGCGCGATCAGGGTTTCATCGCCCAGCACGTAAACCTGCATGCCGTAGCGCAGCTCTATCTCGGCCAAATGTTCCCGTTTTTGGTTCAACAGGTACAGAGAGACATCGGCCGGCGCATGCACGGTCAATTGCGCGGCGCGGCCGCGAATGCCCTCTTCCTCGATGGATCTGAGGACATGCAGGGCGGTGGATTCAGTGGTCCGCACAAAACCGCTGCCGGCACAAAATTCGCAGACCTTGGTCGAAGCTTCGAACAGGCTGGGACGCAGCCGCTGGCGGGACAGCTCCATCAGGCCGAAGGAGGAAATTCGGCCTACTTGAATGCGGGCCCGGTCATCCTTCAGGGCATCCTTCATGCGCCGTTCCACGGCCCGGTTGTTGCGGTTCTCGTCCATATCAATGAAATCGATGACCACCAGCCCGGCCAGATCACGCAACCGCAATTGCCGGCCGACTTCGGAAGCCGCCTCCAAATTGGTTTTGAGGGCGGTTTCCTCGATATTCCGCTCCTTGGTGGAACGGCCCGAGTTGACGTCGACGGCGACCAGCGCCTCCGTTTGGGCGAACACCAGATAGCCCCCCGATTTCAGCTGCACCACATTGGAATGCATGCTGTCCAGCTGCTGCTCCACCTGATAGCGGTGCAACAGGGGGATGCGGTCGCGATAGGGCTGAACTTTTTTGGCATGGGATGGCATCAACATGCGCATGAAGTCCTTGGCCACGCGATAGCCGTCTTCGCCGTCGACCAGAACTTCATCAATGTCCTTGGCGTACATATCGCGGATCGCCCGTTTGATCAGGTCGGCCTCTTCATAGACCACCGTGGGGGCGGAGGAATCCAGGGTTAGGTCCCGCACGCTGTCCCACAACCGCAGCAGATACTCGAAATCCCGGCGGATTTCCGCCTTGGTCCGGTTCTGTCCCGCCGTTCGGACAATGACGCCCATGCCGGTGGGAACATCCAGATCACTGACGATATTTTTCAGCTTGCGCCGCGCCGTCTGGTTGGCGATCTTGCGGCTGATGCCGCCGCCCCGCGCCGTATTCGGCATCAGGACGCAGTAGCGCCCGGCCAGGGACAAATAAGTCGTCAACGCCGCGCCCTTGCTGCCGCGCTCTTCTTTGACCACCTGAATCAGCAAGATCTGCCGCCGCTTGATGACCTCCTGAATCTTATAACTGCGCCGGCTGCGGCCACGGGGCCGGGGCACTTCGTCCATGACATCGACGGCGCCGACCGACTGGCTGGCTTCGGGGCCATCGTCGTCGTCCTCATCACCGTCATCCCGCGCGGCTGCGTCTTCAACATCCCCGTCCGTATCCGCCGCGGCGGCATCCGAGGCATCCTCGCCGGCCTCTTCACCGGCCGTCTCATCCCCGTCCTCGCCCGCATACCGGCCAGTCGCGTCCGCCCCGGCGGCCTCTTCATCATCGTCGCCGGCGTCATGACCATTGTCATCGACCCGTTCTTCCAGTTCCGCCTGGCGGGCGGCC
The DNA here is from genome assembly GCA_046582635.1 of Alphaproteobacteria bacterium. GTDB lineage: Bacteria > Pseudomonadota > Alphaproteobacteria. The sequence goes on along the minus strand of JAYGEA010000186.1, from coordinate 5,867 downwards.
TGTTCGGCCTCGTCCGCCAACAGCGCCTCGCGGTCGGCGACGGGAATTTGGTAATAATCCGGGTGGATCTCGTTAAAGGCCAGAAAGCCATGGCGGTTGCCGCCGTAATCCACGAATGCAGCCTGCAACGAGGGCTCAACCCGCGTCACCTTGGCCAGATAAATATTACCCTTGAGCTGTCTTTTGGTGGCTGTTTCAAAGTCGAAATCAACCAACCGCTTGCCATCGACAACGACGATGCGGGTTTCTTCCGCATGCGTCGCGTCAATCAACATACGCGTCGTCATATTTTTCATGCCCGCCACCATCCGGTACATTTCTGTCCGATGTTGCGGTCCCTAATTATAGCGAAGCCGGCTAATGGGGATATCAACTCGTCAAACGGCGCGATCCGAATTTGTTGCAAAAACAATTTCGTCTAGGTCATGGATGCGGTGCAAATGCGCCGCTTCCCTGCCCTGACCGGCCAGGACGAGGATCCTTCTACCATTGCCCGTCCGTCCTCCCGCCGTATGTTGTTTCGGCGGAAAGGCGAACCTGGCTTCGAATTCACCTATCCAATCCGCCAAGCCCAGCGCGTAACGGCGTTGACCGCATCATCACGGCCGCGACATGAATCGGTGGGCCGCAACAAGCCGGTCTTCGCCACCACGCCATCGCCAAATGCAAACATTCGACGAAACGATGACGGAACTAATACACAAGCATTATGATATACGCTTCATAAGCCGTTTTCCCAAACAAAAATACCAACCGCCAACAATGAGTGCCGAAATCGTGAGCCAAACACCGTGCCCCATGGCCATGGTCGATGACATTGGATATCGTGGCTTAGCGATTCGCGGACACTAGATGTACCATGAAGCTTTATATTAGATATCTGCTAATTCTTTTAACCGGCGCTGCCTGTTTCCTGCCATCGGTCACATCGGCGGAATTGATTGCCCAGGATATCCGGATTGGCGTTCACCGGGACAAAACCCGTCTGGTGTTGGATTTCTCCGGCAACGTCCGCCACCAGATTTTTGCCTTGGCGGACCCGTACCGTATCGTTGTCGACCTGCCCGATATCTCCTGGCAGGTCCCCGCCGCCGCCCGCCGTCATGGCGGCCTGATCACTGGTTTGCGTTATGGCCAGTATCAGGCTGGCAATGCGCGGGTTGTGCTGGATTTGACCGGCCCGGCACTAGTGGCGAAATCGTTCATTATCCCGGCCTCCGGCGGCCACGGCCCGCGCCTGGTGATCGATTTGAAGCGGTCCACGCGGCAAGCTTTCCTGGCGAATTTGCGTCTGCCGCCGAAACAGCCGCGCCCAGCGCCGGCGCCGTCCATCACCGCCAAAACCAAGCGCGCGCCAACGCAGAAACCATTGGTGATGATCGATCCCGGCCATGGCGGCGTCGATCCGGGCGCCATCGGGATCAGCGGCATATTCGAAAAGCGGGTCACCCTGGGCATGGCGCGGCAGGTCCGCAAGGCCATTTTGAAGGGGGGGCGTCAGCGGGTGCGCCTGACCCGGGTACGGGACAGCTTTGTCCCCTTGCGGCGGCGGGTCGCCATGGCGCGGGCGGCGGGGGCGGATTTGTTCATTTCAATCCACGCTGATTCGATTGCCAACCGGAGGGTTCGCGGCGGCGGCATTTATACTTTGTCGGAAAATGCCTCCGACAAGGAAGCCGCGGCCCTGGCGGCCAAGGAAAACCGCGCCGACCTGATCGCCGGTCTGAACCTGAAGGGCCATGATGATGAAGTCACCTCGATCCTGATCGACCTGACCCAGCGCGAGACGATGAATTATTCCGCGAAATTCGCCACGGCCCTGGTGCCGGAATTGCGCCAGTTGATCCACATGCGGCGCAAACCACACCGGTTTGCCGGCTTCGTCGTCCTGAAGGCGCCGGACGTGCCTTCTGTTCTGATCGAACTGGGTTATCTCTCCAACCGCCGGGATGAGCGCATGCTGACCAGTTCCAAATCCCGCGCCGCCATCGCCGCCGCCATTGCCCGCGCCGTGGAAAATTATTTCAAGGCCCAGAAGTCATAGCCCCAGGCGCGATAGCCACGGGAATCATAGCCCTGTCGGCCAAGTTCTGGCATGCTTTGCGGCACGGCACGGCAAGGCAAGGCGATGGGGGTAGGGATGAACGAAACCGGTCTGTTGGATATCACGCCATTGGGCAGCCATTGGCCGACCCTGGATCCGTTTTTGTTTTGCGCCTACCACAACGATGCCTACCCCGATGGCGATGATGACATGGCCCCGGCCACATCCCTCGCCGGGCGCGCCATCGGCCAGGATTTCAGCGGCCGGGATGGGTGGAGCATGTATCACGGCGACCGAGTGCCGGGCTTCCCCCAGCATCCCCATCGCGGCTTCGAAACGGTGACCGTGGCCCGCCATGGCTATATCGATCATGCGGATTCCATGGGCGCCTGCGCCCGCTTTGGCGAGGGAGATCTGCAATGGATGACCGCTGGGCGCGGCATTGTCCATTCGGAAATGTTCCCCCTGCGCCGGCGCACGGGCGGCAATCATACGGAGCTGTTTCAGATTTGGCTGAACCTGCCGGCCCGGTACAATTGGTGGAAGCTCATTTCGCCATGTTCTGGCAGCCCGATATTCCCCGTGCCGTGGTCACCGATGACCGGGGCCGGGAGACAGAGGTGGTCAGCTATTGCGGCGCCCTGGCCCAGGAATGGGGTGGCGCCGCCCCACCCCAACCACCGCCCCATTCCTGGGCCAGGGACAGGGACAATGGCGTGGTTATCTGGACCATCAAAATGGCCCCCGGTGCCGCCTGGACCCTGCCCCCGGCCGATCCGGCACATAATTGGCAAATATTCTTTTTCAAGGGCGAGAGCCTGAATTTGGCCGGTCGCGATTTCGCCGCCCCGAACGGCATGGTCTGGGCGGCGGAGGCCCAGGTGGACTTTCGCAACGGCGGGGCGGAAGCTGAAATTCTGCTGCTGCAGGGCCGACCGATCAATGAACCGGTGGCCCATCATGGCCCCTTCGTCATGAACAGCCGCGCGGAATTGGAGCAAGCCTTCATGGACTACCAGCGCACCGGATTTGGTGGTTGGCAATGGCCCTCCCATGGCCCGGTTCATCCGCACGACAGGGGCCGGTTCGCCAAATTTTCCGATGGCAGAGTGGAGAATGGTACGGTCGGGGAGGAGACATGATGGCCGATACGCCTTGAAGCCGCCACAAACATGGGATACTGGCAGGCGATGTTGGCACGGGATAATTGTTTACAGACTTGATTTTCAGCCTCAATTGGGCCCCTGGATTCCATAATGATAAAATTTCTGGCCATCATGTTTTCGCTGCTTCTGCTGCTGGCGGTGCTGGGCGGCGGGGGCGGCCTGTATGTCCTATGGCGGTTCGGCCGAGACCTGCCCGATTACGCCCAGCTGGCCGACTATCGTCCCGCGGTGATGAGCCGGGTGCATGCGGGCGACGGTACCCTGATAGGGGAATTCGCCCATCAGCGGCGCCTTTTCGTGCCTATCGCCGCTATACCCCGGCGCGTTATCCAGGCCTTTCTCTCGGCCGAAGACAAGACCTTCTACACCCATCCCGGGATAGATTTCGCCGGCATCGCCTCGGCCATGTTTCGCAATGTCAAAAACCTGGTCAGCGGCGGCAAACGCCGGCCCGTTGGGGCCTCGACCATTACCCAGCAGGTGGCGAAGAACTTCCTGCTGACCAACGAGGTCTCCATTACCCGCAAGATCAAGGAGGCCATACTGGCCTTCCGCATCGAACAGGCCTTCTCCAAGGACCGTATCCTGGAATTATATCTCAATGAAATATACCTCGGGATCGGCAGTTATGGCGTCGCCGCCGCCGCCCTGAACTATTTCGACAAGTCCCTGATTGAATTGAACCTGGAGGAAACCGCCTTTCTGGCCGCCTTGCCCAAGGCGCCGAATAATTATCACCCCATTCGCAATCGCAAGGCAGCCGAGACACGGCGGGATTGGGTTTTGAGCCGGATGGCCGTGAATGGCGTCATCAGCCCCCTGGAAGCCTCCCGCGGCGCGGCCCGCGCCCTGTTGATGCGCCGGCCCGATCCGACCCGCATATTGGCGGCGGATTATTTCGCCGAGGAAGTCCGGCGGAAATTGCTTGAGCGCTATGGCCAGAAACGCCTGTACGAAGACGGCCTGTCCGTCCGCACCACGTTGGAGCCGGCCCTGCAGGCCATCGCGGACAGCAATCTCCGCGCCGGCCTGGTGGCCTATGACCGACGCCATGGCTGGCGCGGCCCCTTGGCCCGGATCGAGGATATGGAGAACTGGCTGGACGCCCTGGCCAAGGTTGCCATCCCGCCGGCGATTGGCAGCTGGTATATGGCCGTGGTCCTGGAATTGCATGGCGAGGGGGCTGATATTGGGTTTTCCAACGGCGTTGAAGGCATCATTCCCCTGCCTCAGATGATCTGGGCCCGGGCCTGGCGCAAGGGCGAGACCCGGGGGCCACGGGTGCGCCGGCCCGGCGATGTGCTGGCGGTGGGTGATGTGGTGGCGGTCGCCGCGGTGGGGAAAGAGGCGGAGAATTATCAGCCCGGCACCTTTAGTCTGCAACAGATCCCCGCCATCAATGGCGCCCTGATCGCCATGGATCCGCACACCGGGCGGGTGCTGGCCATGGCGGGGGGCTATTCCTACAAAGCCTCGCAGTTCAACCGGGCCACCCAGGCCAAGCGGCAACCGGGCTCCGCCTTCAAACCGTTTGTTTATGCCGCCGCCCTGGAGAACGGCTTCACGCCGTCATCCATGGTGCTGGACGCGCCCTTTGTCATCGACGCGGGCAAGGGGCAGGGCAAGTGGAAGCCGGCCAACTATACCAAGCGGTTCTACGGCCCCTCCACCCTGCGTCTGGGCATCGAGAAATCCCGCAACCTGATGACCGTGCGTCTGGCCAACTATATCGGCATGGACAAGGTGGTGGATTACGCCGGCCGCTTCGGCATCATGGCGGACATGCCCCTGCTGCTGCCCATGGCTCTGGGCGCGGGGGAAACCACGCTGCTGCGACTGACCACGGCTTATGCCATGCTGGTCAATGGCGGCAAACGCGTGGTGCCGACCTTGATCGACCGTATTCAGGATCGCCGCGGCCGCACCGTGTTCCGCCATGACGGCCGTGACTGTCCGGGCTGCGTCTCGTCCGGTTGGCACGGCCAGGAAACGCCCGCCGTGCCCGACCTTCGCGCTCAAGTGATCCACCCAACCACCGCCTATCAGGTCGTCTCCATGCTGGAAGGCGTGGTGCAGCGCGGCACGGGCATCCGCATCCGCAAGGTGGGCAAGCCCCTGGCGGGCAAGACCGGCACCACCAACAAAAGCCGCGACACCTGGTTCATGGGCTTCTCCCCCGATCTGGCGGTGGGGGTCTATATCGGCTTCGACAGCCCGCGCAGCCTGGGCCGGCGGGAGACCGGCAGCTCCGTCGCGGTGCCGGTATTTCGCGATTTCATGGCCCAGGCGCTGGCCCGGCAGCCGGCGATACCATTCCGTATTCCCCCCGGTATCGAACTGGTGCGGATTGCCGGCGCCACGGGCCTGCCGGCCATGCCCGGCGACCGCCGCGTGGTTTTGGAAGCCTTCAAACCGGGCACCGTGCCGGAAAATTCCGCACCGGTGCTTGACGGCACCCTTGCCGCCGGGGCAATTAGCGGCAGCAAACGGGCCGGCACGGGCGGTCTGTATTAGTAATAGTTCGTAGTGGAGAGATTGCATGCGCGCCGAAGCCGAAACCCTCGCAAACCAGATCGGCCAGAACCTGGTCCTTCTAAGGAGGCATCTTTGACTGGGATGTCTCTCTCAAGCGCCTTGATGAGCTTAACAAGCTGATC